>CAZTYY010000039.1:0-21117 GCA_964617785.1 uncultured Desulfobacterales bacterium
ATAAAATTGAGCAAAAGCTATATGTGTCAAGAATGAAGAGTTGACCCCTTTGTTACTTTGTTCTATTAGGTGTGCTTCTTAGGCGGAACCAAACTCATCGCCCTTTCGGCCATAGCCGTAATAGTCAGGCTTGGATTTGCTCCGATATTGGCGGAAACAGAAGCCCCGTTTATGACATACAGTCCAGGATAACCGAAGACCTGGTGGTTTGTATCTATTACACTGTTTTCAAAAGATGTCCCCATATTACACCCGCCGAGGATATGAGCTGTTGTAGAAGTGTTGCCAAGGCTCTCGGTAATTATATTCAAAGGCTCGCCTTTTGATGTCTGGGCCATCACCTCTGCGGCCCTGTTTGCAACAGACAGATTTGTGGGAGCGGATTTTCCTGATACAGACACTGACTTCAGGCCTCTTCTAAACAAACAAGACGGCCTATGGCCATATTTAAACTCTATCCTGTTATCAAGGTGCTGCATCACAGTCATTATGGTTACACGCTTATGCCAGTTTCTACCGAGCCATATCCTGACAAGTCTTAAAGGATTCAAGACCATTTTCCCAAGGGTTTTCAATGAGCGGGCAACAGGACGGTCGTCATCGACCAGGGGTCCTGTAAACCACTTCATGAAGGTATAGCCTTTTGGAAAACGATTCTGGGTAATATGCGTATGGTCATCAGGGTAAAAGTGAGAAGATATCGCTGTTCCCTTCGTCAGGTCAGTTTTCGGATCTTTGGACAAAACGCCCACCACCGCCTCACTGTTTGTCCTGACGATTTTACCCAGGTACGGGGAGATATTCGACAATGCCCCGGTGATATCACGACATCTAAAAAGAAGTTCAAGGGTCCCCAGAACACCTGCCGCCAGAATCACTTTCTTTACCTTCAACTCAGAATATTTGCGCAGTTTATTAATCGGATGCCGCATTTTTAATACATACCCGCCATCCCTTTGCGGTATTATATCCGTTACTTTTCTATGGGGAAGAATATCCGCTCCCAGGCGCTGCGCAAGATAAAGATAATTCAAGTCAAGGGTATTTTTAGATCCATGAGGGCACCCGGTTAAACATCTTCCGCATAAATGACAGCCTGCCCGTGATGGACCGTCGCCATCAAAATATGGATCAGGCTTCATCACTTCCGGAGTGCCAAAATAAATGCCGTTTGGTGTCGGGCCAAAAGTAGAGCTCGCGCCCATGGCGTCGGCAGTAGTCTTCAAGTAAGAATCCTGGATATCAAAGCATGGGTTATCGGTCACGCCGAGCATTTTGGATGCGGTTTCATAGTGCGGTTCGAGCTCTTTCTTCCAGTCAATGCCGAGATTGCTCCAGGATGGATCAATATAAAATTCGTCTTTTGGCTTTAAAAGGACTGCAGCATATACAATACTCCCGCCCCCGACTCCAACACTGCCGACAATCGTAACATGGCGATAAAAGCTCTGGATAAAATAACCTGACATTCCAAGCGTCGGAATCCAGTTCAGATGTCTTACACTATTATCAGCTTCTTCTATATCAGCAGGCGTCACCCAGCCGCCCTGCTCAATTACGGCAACCTTGTAGCCTTTTTCACCAAGTCGAAGAGCTGAAACACTTCCACCGAACCCACTCCCGATAACGGCATAATCGTATTCCATCTTTCCCTCCGTCGCCTCTTATAAAGAACTCAATTCCAGTTTCTTAAGTAGTTCTTTCGTTGGGACACCATTCTCATCCCATTGTCTAAGTTTATAATATTTAGGAAGCATTTTCTTTAATGGTACGCGCGTCCTGTCATCGTTCTTTGAAAGCTTTTCTTCTGTGAACCGTTTGGCAAGGGTGTCCTGATCTTTCCCAATACCCTCCCTCATATTAAACATTCTCTCAAGCGTATATCCTCTTTCGCCTACTCTTACAAACCTGCCGTAATCCATCTTCATACCCGTAGCGAGTTTAATGAATTTTGAATGGGGTAGAAGCGGGAGGTGAAATTTCATTAGAAATAACGGGGTCTTGAGCGCCATGTCGATCAGGAACCATGTATAGGTCAAGGTTTTCGTGACAATCCATGAAAGGATTTTATGTTCGGGAAGTTTAAAGGCAATATTCGGTATAAATGTCCAGGAAGTAAAAAGGCAGTTGCCTCCCGCGCTTATTGCTGCCAGAAGATTTTGATCAAGAACTACCCACCCCGGCTTTGAACGAAAATGAAAAGGGTCTAGGGTCGCAGGTCCCGTAACTTCAAGATATACCATATAACCGCCGTCCAGGTGACAAGCACCGCGACTGGCTGTGGCATAACCGAGTGCATGACCCGTCGCACCTCTCGGTTCATAGGCTGGAATTTCAAGACCTTTGACATGAGCGGCAAAATCTTTGCCTCCATATTTTTCAGAAAGAAACCGTACGCCTTCGGCAAGGTCTTCTCCAACACCCTTTCTCTCTGCGATGTCCTTCAGTATCTGTGAAATATTATCTTTTTTGCCGAATTCTATTCCGTTATCCCATAAGCCTTTTTCGTTTAATTCTGCCGCAAAACCGAGTACATTTCCGACACTAATCGTATCGATACCGAGAAGATCGAGCTCATAATTCCACCTGATGATTGCATCCATATCGTTAATCAGAAGATTTGCCCCCATCAGACACAATACTTCATACTCTGGGCCCTTTATTTCTTTGCCGTCAAGGTTGACCACTCTTCCGCACTTGATGGGACATGACTGACAACCGTAGTTCTTAATAAGATAGTCATTTGCAAGCCTTTCACCGCTTATCATATCGGCATCTTCAAAACTTCCCCTTGTAAAGTTTTTTGTGGGAAGTGCGTTCTTGTTCGAAAGAGATTTCAGAAAAACCGATGTGCCATATTTAGGGGCGATATCACCAGTTGCCGGATGGTTTTGCAGCATTTTGAACCATCCCTTCAACGACTTTTTATATTTTTCAGGTTTATCAAGCTTGATCTTCTTATTTCCCGAGGCAACGATACCTTTAAGGTTCTTTGAACCCATTACAGCGCCCATGCCGGTCCTGCCGTGAACTCTTTCCTGTGATACGACAGTCGCAAACTTAACAAGATTCTCTCCAGCCGGCCCGATCACCATTTTCCCTCCGGTTCCAAGAACTTCCTGAGCAGCCTGAGTATCAACGCCCCATAATTCCACGGCATCTTTTATCTCTATTTGATCTTCTTTAATTTCAATATAAACCGGCTTTTCTGCCTTGCCCCTGATAATCACACCATCCCAGCCAGCTTTTTTGAGGTGGATGCCGAAATTTCCTCCGCTGTTGGAATGGCCGATACCTCCGGTGAGGGGGCTTTTTGCTGAAATATCGTAACGACTTGAAGAAGGAGCACCGGTTCCCGTAAGGGGGGATGTCATGACGATAAGAATATTGTCGGGGGACAAGGGGTCTGTACCGGCTTCAAGTTCATCCCAGAGTATCTTGGTTGATATAAATCTTCCCCCTAAAAACAGCTCTCTGTCTTTATCAGATATAGGATATTCGCTCGTTTTGCCGGTAGACAGATCAATATCAAGAATCTTTCCCATATACCCTTTGTATTTACTATCCATGCCCCCTCCTTTTAACTATAGGTTGATTACCGCTAAAAACCCTCCATGTATGGCGCTATCTATTTTACCGGGCTGCACGCAGTCTCCGATGGTAACAAATGGAATACCAAGTTTTTCCACCTCTTCTGAAAGACGCTGAACAGACCTTGATCCGGATGCAAGAATCACATTATTGAATTTCTTTCTTTCCGTGGCGCCTTCCTTGTCATATTCAACTTCGCCATTATTAATAGATACTACCTTTGCATTGGGAAGAATCTTTACACCATACCTTTTTAGGTTGTCAAAAAGAACCCATTTGGTCGATTTTCCCACATCCATGCCCGCCTTTGGCAACATTTCAAAAACCGTCACCCTGGAAGTACCTTTAAACATGATCTCCCGAAGACGCTCAGTTGTTTCCGCTTCATAGGCAAATAGAAAGTGCAGAATTTCCGGAGTAATCGTCCCCTTGGCTGCAATAAACATGGCTGTTTCAAGGCCCACTGCCCCGCCGCCGATAACCGCCACCTCTTTTCCCAAAATCCGGTCTTCCTTTAAAAGATCCCAGGCTGAAATTACACATGGATCATCCACTCCGGGGATAGGCGGGACAACAGCTTCCGCCCCCTCTGCTATGATCAAGTGATCAGGGTTTTTCGATTTTATCAGTTCAATATCAACATTTGTATTCAAAAACAGCGGGATATCATATTTTTTCACCATGGCATTGTAATACCGAATAAATTCCAAAAGCTCCTGTTTATGGGGTGGTGCACCGGCAATCCACAGCTGTCCGCCGATATCGGAATCCCTGTCATACAGCTCTACACTGTGACCTGCCTGAACAGCAGTAATCGCGGCTTCAAGTCCTGCAGGCCCTGCACCGACAATCATAACCCGCTTTGGCGACGCTGTTTTTACAATCTTTCTCTCACCTTCAAACGCAGATCTGGGATTTCCAGCACAGAAAACCGGCTGCCCGCTGAACACCTGGTCTGTGCAGCCCTGTGAACATGCCACACACGGACGAATTTCATTTTCCCTGCCTTCAAATGCTTTTTTGGGCCATTCAGGGTCTGCAATTAAGACCCTTCCGAGATTGACCATATCGGCATAACCGTCTCTAATGATTTTTTCAGCACTGGCTGGATCAGCAATCCGGTTTGAAGCCATCACAGGAAGAGAAACGGCATTTTTAATATTCATTGCCAGAAACGCGTAGGCTGTTCGCGGCAGATCCATGGGCAGCTGGGGCACACGGGTTTCATGCCATCCTCCTGTAACATTTATGGCATCAACGCCTGCTTTTTCATAAATTTTCGCAATTTCAGGTGTTTCAGCATCGGTATTGCTTCCAGGAACAAAATCGTTTCCAGCCATGCGGATTGTCAAAGGAAAATCAGGCCCGAGCCGATCCCTCACAATCCGTATCAATTCGTCTGGAAACCTCAGCCTATTTTCAAAACTCCCGCCATACTTGTCTGTTCTCTGGTTTTTCAGCGGAGAAAGAAACTGGCTCAGCAAATAACCGCCTGATGCTATAATCTCAACACCCTCAAAGCCCGCTTCTCTGGCACGAAGGGCAGCCTTACCAAATGCATCCTGCACTCTTTCAATATCCTCTGTTGTCATCTCCCTCGGCGTTGCCTTGGAGTATTTTGAATAGATCGAAGAAGGAGCTATCGGATCCTTTCCGTCTATCAAAATTGGATGGGAGTATGCGCCTGCATGAAAAAGTTGAATCCAGGGTTTTGCATCCTGCTTTTTTATAATATCCGTCAGTTTCTGAAAAGACGGTATGGCCTCATCCTCAGCAAGGGATAAGACAACCACACCTGATCCGATAAAATCGACGCCCACCGGACCGACAGTGACAATTCCGGCGCCACCCTTTGCCCTCTCCTCAAAGAAATTATAATATCTGTCGTTAAGCTTCCTGTCATATGAATACAAAAGTCCCAGCGCCGGATATGCAATTCTGTTTTTTATTTCAAGTTTATTGATCTTGATAGGACTGAACAAGTATCTATACATTATTATTTGCCCCTATATTCCGGTTCTCTTTTCTCCTTAAATGCCCTTGGACCTTCCTGTGCATCTTTACTTAAAAATACCGGAATTGCAATCTCCATCTCTTTTGCAAGCCCATCTTTTAACGTCAAGCCGATATTTTCAAGGACAGCTTTCTTTATGGCGGTTACCGCCATGGGGCCGTTTTTAACGATGATATTCGCGATCCTTTCCGCCTCCTCCATAATTTTATCCCTGGGCAATATGCGGTTTATAAAACCGTAACGCAGCGCCTCCTCTGCACTCATCAATTCTCCTGTAAGAAGAATTTCCATTGCCCTTGCATACGGAAGCTGCCTTGGAAGCTTTACACTTGACCCGCCCATGGGAAAAATCGCCCATTTGACTTCTTGAAGACCAAATTTTGCGTTTTCCGCGGCAATTCGTATATCTGTGGAATAAAGAAGTTCCATTCCTCCGGCAATTGCATGTCCATTCACTGCAGCAATAACAGGCTTATAAAGTTCAAAGTCTCTTAAAAGAGCTTTCTGTGACAGAAGCGGGTTTTGCTGAATCTGTTTGTCAGCATCGGTTTCAGGTGTTTTTGCTCCTGTAAAAAGAGGAATCAGTTTGCCGAGATCTGCTCCTGAACAAAATGTCTGATCTCCCTGTCCGGTAACAATCGCACAACGCATGCTGTCATCATCTCTGTAATCTTCCCATGCATCTATAAGTTCCAAAACCGTCTCAGGGTCGATTGCATTATGCGCCTCCGGACGATTCAATGTCAGATAAGCGATTCCATTTTTTTTCTCATAAGATAATGCCATAATCTTCTCCGTTCTTTTACACTGGTTCAAAGTGGTCAATATCAAGTATTGTATTGGTGGTTTCTTCCGCAAATACTGCTTTTACTTTCATGTTGATTTCAATTTTTTCAAAATCAATCCCTTCCAGAATATGCACAAGCGGTGTATCGGCTCCGTCCAGTTTTATCATTGCCAATACAAAAGGCGCCTTCCTGGGCAGGTGTCCGTCGTTATACCTCACAACCGTATAGTTTACAACTATGCCAGAATTCCCAAGGTCTACCCATTTATCCCTGATATCTTCCAGGCATTTCTCACAGGTCTGGCGCGGCGGTACAAAAACCTTCCCGCATGTTTCGCACCGGACACCCATGATTTTCTTCTTATCTCTAATAGTTGTAATAAACTTACTGCCGACACGACCTGCAAAGTATGAATACGGAAGTGCCAGTTTCCCGTCAATCGTATAGCAGTCACTTGTATCAAAATCTTGTCTCATGGCGTTCTCCTTATTCATCAATTTCGAAATACTTGATATCGCTTACACTGCCTGTTCGGTTTTCAGCCCATACAGGTCGCAACCGGGTACCGTTTTTAACCTTGGAACCAAGTACGCTACCCATCTCAACCTTATCAAGTTGTTCAGGGTTTAAAAGGTGCCAGAAAACCTCCTCATCTTTGCACCCTTCAAGAAGTATTCCAATGGCGCCGTAAGGGGTTTCCCTGCTTTCACCGGTCAGCGGGTCAGGGCTTGCATAAAAACAGTATTCCATCATTCTCATCTGGCCGCCGGGTCCTATCTCGACCCATTCTTCATTCCTGACTCTACAGATCGCACAGACTTCCCTGGGGGGAGACTGAAGCCTGCCGCATTCAGGGCATTTAATTGCAAGAATTTTTTTCTCTTTTAATCCCTTCAGAAATTTTCCCATTACAGGACCTGTTGCAAATTTCTGCTTTACGGATATTGTCCGGTTCAAGCGAAGAAGTTCCTGTTCGGGTTCAACCTGCTCTCCCGGAAGAGTGAACCTTATGAACAGTTTTGCCGTTATCCCGAATGTCATCATATCACCGTCGATCTTCATCTTGCCGGCAGTGATCATCTCCATTCCGTCAATTTTACCAATATTGACACCGACAAATGTATTAGCATCAGCATGCATGACAACATCACAGTCGGAAAGTGCATCCTTTTTTTCAAGGTTCATCTTCCCGCCGCTGATTTCAAGCTTCCATAATCCAATATCTTTTATATCATAACCGAAAGATGTGTTGACTCCCGCAGCCCCCTCGGGCCTGAAACGCTCCTTCATTGTATTGAAAATATCTTCTACTTTTACACCAAAATATTCGCTCATAACTTCCCCCTACCAGTCGAGTTCCTTTTCAAGCATAAAGAGCACCGTCCACATCGTTCCGCCGAACGAAGACGCCAGCGCATGATTGACGGGCCGTGGAATCTGGTGCGGTCCTGCATTGCCCCGTACTTGCTTTGCAGCTTCCGCAACCCTAACCATGGCTGTCGCCCCTATGGGATTTGCCGCTATAACGCCGCCTGACGGGTTAATCGGCATTTTTCCGTCTATCATGATCTCTTTTTCCTCCACAAGTTTAAGATGCTCATCTCCTTTAAGAAGAAAAAAATCTCTCAGCCAGTCCACACCCCACCATGCCGACGGATCATACATTTCAAACACATCGAAATATTCAAGCGGATTCTCAATGCCAGCCCTCTCATAAAGCTTTTCCGCAGCAAACCGGTGGGTTGTCTCGTTTGGGTAATAATTGTTGCACAAATTAAGAGTTTCCTCTCTGTGAACGGTGATATGATCCCTTATCCATACCGGTGTGTCCGTTATTTCCTTTGCTTTTTCTTCTGAAGCAAAAATCATGGCACATGCGCCATCAGATTGTGAACACATATGAATCAATCTTAGATCTCCGATAAGCGGCGGCGAGTTTTTAATCAGGTCGTCCATCTGATCCCATTCAAGCCCGAATGCACGGTGAGAATTGGGGTTCAGGCAGGCATGCTTATCCATCATAATCCTGTACATCATGGCTGCATTTCTGGCCCTTTCTTCGCCGAATTCAGCAATAAGCTTTACCGCCGGCTGATCGGTAAGCGCTCCTGACTGAAGCTTCCTGGCCCATAACGGATCAGCCATGTTGGTGATTCCGCCTGTTGTGTGACCTTCCTGCAATTTTTCAAATCCAATTGCCAAAACCGTATCATACATTCCTGAAGCCACAAGATTGTCAGCTGCAGCCACAAGTGTGCCGCCAGTGGTGCCGCCGGTGGTCAGCCTGAATGCATTTTTTCCTAAAGCACCGGAGCCCAGCGTATGCCACAAATCCGGCTGATGAACCATTTCAAAGAGTTCCATGTTCCCGTGAACCGTACAGTCAATATCATCTATTGAAAGACCGGCATCATCGAGTGCTTCCCTAACAGCCTCATGGAGCATTTCAGGCTGGTTTACATCCTCTCTATGGCTGGAGAACTTTGTCTCACCAATACCGACAATGCCGACATTTCTGTTCTTTTTTCCATAACCCATAATTCACACCTCACTTCTCAAGTATTATCACTGCATGGTGCTGTCCTGCCGCGCCTGTTGTTCCATGAGCAACCGCCCTGGCAGCGCCGTCTACCTGACGATTATCTGCTTCTCCTCTTAATTGAAGGACGCATTCAACTGCTCTGGCAAGACCTCCCAGCATAATCGGATTGCCGTTCAGCATCCCGCCGGAAAGGTTTACATTCTGTTTTTCCATGCCATCGGAATCGAGCCATTGGCCTCCTTCGCCTTCTTCTGCAAGCACTAAGCCTTCAGCCCACATGGGCAGCTGGTATGCGCATGCATCATTTATTTCGACAACATCAAATTCATCAACAGGATTTTTTACGCCCGCCATCTTATATGCTCTGGCTGCAGCTTTTTTGAGTGCAAAATTGGATGTCAAGTCTCTGTCGCCTAAAAAATAACTATCCATTGTGCTGCCGAAACCTGTCAGCCAGACCGGTTTATCCGTAAATTCGTGAGCCCGCTCCTCGCAGCAAAGGAGCATTCCCACCGACCAGTCTGTAACCGGATACTGATGAAGTTCCCTTACAGGGTCGGAAAGCATTGGAGAATTCATCACATCATCCAATGTAACCATGTCGTTGTCTCGTGCAAACCTGTTTTTTGCTCCGTTCTCACGTGACCTTTTTACAATTTTTGCAAGATGCTCGTCGGTAATTCCTGATTTCTGCATATATGCTCTAGCCTGAAACGCACTTGCGTTAACAAAATCAAGACCAAGCGGCCTGCAATAAAAAGGATCAAACGCTAAATTCGTGCACATTCTCCGGCTCTCAGATTGTGATTCTTTACAGTGGCCCAGAAGAAGAATCAGGTCGTCATGACCGGATAGGATACAGGACATGCCATAACCAAGGCCGTTGATTCCATCCTGTGCCATCTTCTCTTCACCGCGGTAATGAGCGCCCACAACATCGGTCATGCCGTTATCTGAAATTGTCCTGGCATCAAAAACATCATCCGAACAGGTGACAACATTCCTTATCCCTTTTTCCATATCAAATGTAACACCTGTCTGCTCTATGATCGACTCAAAACAGTCAAAAAGCATCGCCTGAAACCGTTGATACCAAATGTCAGGTTCGTTTTTAATCTGTGCAACAGCACAGACTGCTACTCTTCTGCTCATACGCACCTCTTATTTATCTAATTTCCCATTCCGAAAATATGAAAGTCAACTATCCAAACTATAACATTATCTTTGTAATAATCTCTTTCATAATTTCGCTCGTACCGCCGCCTATTGACAAAATTCTGTTGTCTCTGTAAAGCCGTTCAACAACATATCCCCGCATATAACCGTAGCCGCCGAATATCTGCACAGCATCATACGTGACTTTGTCACTCACGTCACACGCAAAGTTCTTGGCCATGGATACTTCTTTTATCTGATCAACACCGGCGTTCATTTTTGCCGCTACACGGTAAGTGAACTCCGTGCTTGCTTCTATTAGTGTTGCCATGTCTACAATTTTATGCCGGTTGACCTGGAATCCCATAATTGGTTTTCCGAACACCTGTCTCTCTTTTGCATATTTAATCGATTCTTCAAGTGCCATGCGTGCGGTCATGTTCGCCATAACAGCAAGAGACAGACGTTCTGACTGAAAATTAGCCATGATTCCATAAAACCCCTGATTCTCTTCGCCGATCAGATTTTCTTTTGGAACACGGCAATCGTCAAAATAGATCTCAGCCGTGTCGGACGCCCACCATCCGGTTTTTTTAAGTGGCTCTGAAACTGAATAGCCGGGTGTGTCAGACTCGATAAGAAGAAGACTTATTCCATGCGCCCCTTCGCCGCCTGTCCTGACAGCGCAAGTAAGTTGATCTGCGCGTCTTCCGCTGGTGATAAAAGTTTTGCTTCCATTAACAATGTAGTGGTCGCCATCTGAGACGGCAGTTGTTTTTATATTGGCAACATCTGACCCTCCACCCGGCTCTGTTATGCCGAGGGCAGCAATCCTTTCACCTGCAATAACGGGAGTTATAAAACGCTTCTTTTGCTCATCGGTTCCTGAATTTAAAATCGGAGGCAATGCTATGTTATGCGACCCTATGCCTGCAGCAAATCCGCCTGAAGTTGAGCGCATCAACTCTTCGCCGACTGCAACCATAAAAAAATTATCGCCTGGAGTTCCTCCGTATTCTTCAGGATATCCTGTGCCGAGAATTCCGACATCAGCGGCCTTTTTGTACATCTCTTTTGGAAACTCACCAGCCTCTTCCCATTCATCGATAAACGGTTTTACTTCTTTATCGATAAACTCCTTTACAGCCCGCCGGACCATGTTATGCTCTTTTGTAAAATACTCCTGGTACCCTGATCCGGTTTCAAATTCGTTTGTCATGAGTTACTCCTATATTATGGTTGAACGAAAACCCATCAGTAGGTTGCCCTCTTTTGTTGGGTTTCGTACCTCAACCCAACCTACTTTCTATGAATTTATTAAGATTCCGGCAAAGGCGTCGGCGGTATCACCAGGGCAGACCCCTCTGCAACAAGCTCATCTCTCTGGTTTGTCCAGTTTAGAGACATTCTTACCCAGCGTTTTTTCTCGAGTTTTTCAATTATTTCACCGGTTGCCGTAATGGTATCCCCAAAATAAGTCGGCGCTTTGAAACGGACTGTTATCTCCAAAGCCACGGTTCCGAGTCCCGGAAGTTTCATTCCGAGAACCGGTGCGGCCAAACTCTGGGGCAATGCACCGTGAGCAATTCTGGTGCCGAATGGAGTCATTTTTGCGAACTCCTCATTCAGGTGCATGGGGTTGAAGTCACCCGAAATTCCGGCAAAAAGGTAAACATCTGTCTCGGATATCGTCTTTGTGAAAGAAGCGGACATGCCGATTTCAAGCTCGTCGTATGAATAACCGAGTTCAATCTTTGGTTTACTTCCTCCAGGCCTGAAGTGGTCGATATCCATAATAGTCGATGTGCTCTTTTTTGCAAATACCGCCTTTACTTTCAATCCGATTTCCATCTTGCTTAACGGTACACCCTTTATAATATGGGTGATCGGCGTGTCGGAACCGTCGAGTTTGATCTGGGCAAGAATGTAGGGCGGTTTCACCGGCTGATACGGTTCTTCGTATCTGATAATAGTAAATCCAGTCACGGTTCCTGAGTTTTTCAACTCAACCCAGTTTTCCGAAATGTCTTCGAAACAGACTTCGCAGGTGGAGCGGGGCGGAACAAAAATCTTGTCGCACGTATTGCATTTCAGGCCCTTGATCTTTTTATCATCTCTTATGCTGATCAGAAACCGGCTTCCTGTTTTTCCGGCAAAATACTGATAAGGAAGCGCAAGCTTTCCTTTTACTGTAAAGCTGTCTTGTCTATCTGTGCTCATAGTATCTCCTTTATCTTTCTTAAGATCAGTCTATGATTTCAAAATATTTAATATCGGTAATGGCACCGATCCGATTTTCGCTCCAGACAGGTCTTACACGGACACCGCGTTTTGCCCTGTCTCTGTCGGACGGTTTCAGTTCATGCCACATGGTTTCATGATCCTTGCAACCATCTAAAAGGACATGGGCCGAAACATATGGTGTTTCTCGTGTTTCCCCGGTCAGCGGATCAGGGCTGGCGTAATAGGCTATATCCGCAATGGAAAGAACGCCCTCCGGTCCGACTTCCACCCATTCATCACAGCGCACAACACATTCAGCACAAACTTCCCTGGGCGGTAGCTGGAGCCTTCCGCATTCCGGACATTTATTGGCCAGGATCTTCTTCTCTTTAAAAGCGTTTAAAAATTTACCCATGACCGGACCGGTGGAAAACTCCTGGGGAATGGAAATTATCTGCCGCTTGACGATCAACTCTTCTCTTTCTTCCTCCATTCCGTCCCCTGCAGGCGGCTGATATTTCTTGAAAAACTGGGTTGCTTTGGTCAAAAGTCCCATTTCGCCTTCCACCTTCAGTTTGCCGGATGAAAATGCCATCATACCATCCAGTTTCCCCAGGGTGATGGCAATCCAGTCCTTGGCTGCACAGGTTGTGGTCACGTTTGGATCATGCAACCCGTCTTTGACCTTCACATTTCCATCAGCCACACAGACGGTGTATTCACCGCCACCAGTTCCCGTAATAATATAACCGTAATTGGCAGTGACCCCGGCTACTCCATCCGGATTGACCCGGGATTCCATGGTACCAAAAATATCTTCCACCGTTACTTCAGGTGCTGCTGCAGGGGGCTGATATTTTTTGAAAAAACCGGTTGCTTTCATGAGAAGCCCCATCTCTCCTTCCACTTTCAGTTTACCGGAGCTGAAGGCCATCATGCCGTCCAGCTTACCCAGGGTGATGGCGATCCAGTCTTTGGCGGTAACAGTCGTTGTTACGTTTGGATCGTGAAGCCCCTCTTTTACCTTTACGGTGTCGTCGGCTACACAGACGGTATATTCACCGCCCCCTGTGCCCGCTATCACGTAACCGTAATTGGCGGTAATCCCTGCCACGCCTTCCGGTATGACACGCTGTTCCATGGTGCCGAAAATATCGGCAACGGTTACTTCCGTCCCCTCGGTTTTAGGCGCCCCTTTAAGGCCCCATTCTCTTAGTGTCTTTTTCAAAACCTTTCCAATGGGACTCCTGGGAAAATCATCTTCCATTAGTTCCACATGTTTCGGAACTTTGAAACCGGCAAGTTTTTCCTTACAAAATTCGATTACTTCTTCTTCCGTAAGGGTATCGTCTTCGGCAATGACGAAAACCTTAATCTCTTCTCCCATGGTTTTGTCCGGAACACCGACAGTGGCCGCTTCCGTAATTTTGGGATGGGTTGCCAGTAAATTATCAATCTCTTTGGGGTAGACATTCTCTCCGCCACGGATGATCATATCTTTTTTACGGTCGACGATGAAAATATATCCGTCTTCATCTATAATGCCCACATCCCCGGTATACAGAAATCCGTCTACTATGGTTTTGGCTGTTTCTTCGGGTTTATTGAAATACCCCATCATGACGTTGTCGCCCTTGATGCAAATCTCTCCGGGCTTGCTAACCGGTTGCTCATTGCCGTTTTCATCCAGGATTTTAATCTCCTGCCCGGGAAGCGCGATACCGATGGAACCGATCTTGCGCACACCGTCTCTGGGGTTTATAGTACTCACACATGTTCCTTCCGTTAATCCATAGCCCTCTACAATCGGAATATTAAAGGTGTCCTGGAAGCTGGTCATGGTCTCTTCCGTTAACGGGGCGGCACCGCAGATACCGAATTCCAGGGAACTCAGGTCGTATTTCTGTCGTGTCGGATCGGTCAGAAGAATCTGGTAAACAGCCGGAACAGCTGACCAGAAATTAACCTTAAATTGATCAACCACTTCCCAGAACTCGCTGGCGCTGAACTGCTTCCGCAGTACGATGGTGTGCCCTTTTTCCATGCTGGAAGTACAGGTCAGCATAGCATTTACATGAAACAGCGGCAGGAAGCAGAGAAACGTTCTTTTCTCCTCCGTCTTGAGGGCCGCGTTGATGCCGTTGGCATCAGCCACGATATTTTTGTGGGATAGCAGTACACCTTTGGGGTTACCCGTTGTGCCTGACGTGTAAAAAATGTAAGCAACATCTTCCGGGGTTGCATCGCATTCCACCGGCGTATCATCACCATCAGCCAAGAGGTCTGCAAAGTCAATATTGCCCGGGGCTATTTCGCCGTCTACCTGAATAACTTTTTCCAAATTGGTGCATTTGTCTTTTATCTCTTCTAAAATCGGCATATACTGATCCTGTATAATCAGTCCACGCCCCTTGGAATCATTCAACAGGTACTCTATCTCGGGACCTTTCCACCAGCCATTAATTGGTCCTGCTACACAACCAATTTTGAGGATTGCCAGATAGGACATCAAGGTTTCCGGGCTGTTCTGCACCAGGACATGAATAAAGTCCCCCTTTTTAAACCCTTGCTTTTTTAATGCATTTGCTAATACATTTACTTTCTTTTTAAGCTCGTTGTACGTTATTGTTTCATCATAAAACTGCATATACGGATGGTCTTTAAATCGTTCAACGGCATCATCTAGATATTTGCCAACGTTCATGATCGCCTCCTAAATATATTCGATTTTCGAGTAAACTATACATTGTTTTCTTTATTTCCCAGATAAATATCAAATCTATATTTACTAAGGTGCTTCCCTGGTAAGAAGGAAAAGTACCGACCACATTGTTCCTCCGAAACCAGAGGCTATGGCCTGGTTTATCGTCTTCGGGACCTGGTGATCTCCTGCACAGCCCATAATCTGCATGGCAGCTTCTGCAACCCGAACCATGGCAGTAGCGCCAATGGGATTGGAGGCGATCACTCCGCCTGACGGATTGATGGGAAAATCTCCTTCAATAGTAATTTCATCGTTCTCTATCATTTTGAGGTGTTCATCGCCTTCGAGGAGAAGAAATTCACGAAGCCAGTCAAGTCCCCACCAACTGGAAGGATCATACATTTCAAACATGTCCAGTTCCTTACGTGGGTTCTTGATTTTGTTACGTTCATAGAGCTGTTCGGCTGCATGCCGATGGGATGTTTTATAAGGGGCATCACCGAAAATGGCAAAACTCTCTTCCCTGTGCACCGTGATATGATCTTTGATCCAGGCCGGCTGTTTGCAAAGCTCTTTTGCCTTTTCCTCTGAAGCAAAAATCATAACGCACGCACCGTCACTCTGGGAACACATGTGGATCATCCTCAGCTCTCCCACCAGAGCAGGTGAGTTAACCGCAAGGTCATCACCCTGGTCGAACTCCAGCCCAAGCCGACGGTGCGCTTTCTTATTTTTCATGGCATGCTTATCCATCTGAATTCGATATTTCATGGACGCTTTCTTGGCCCTGTCCTCGCCAAACTCATCAATAACGTCAGCAGCAGTCATTCCCGTCAGGGCTCCTGTCTGGAGCTGCCGTGCCCACAGAGGATCGGCCATGTTTGTTATACCGCCCGTTGTGTGCCCTTCCTGGAGTTTTTCAAAACCAATGGCCATGACGATATCATGCAGTCCTGAGGCAACCAGATAATCCGCCGCGCACACGAGCGTCGAACCAGTAGTTCCTCCTGTAGTAACACGCAACGATTCTTTCCCAAAAGCACCGCTCCCTATGGTGTGCCACAGGTCAGGCTGATGCACCATCTCAAAAAGCTCCATATTTCCATGTACAACACAGCCTACGTCATCCATTGTTATTCCCGCATGATCCAGCGCTTCTACAACTGCCTCATGAATCATCTCCGGTTGGTTTACTTCCTCTCTATGGCTTGAATAAACGGATTGCCCTACACCGACAACGCCAACATTTCTATTTTTCTTCATTCTTTTGCCTCCTTAATCCCGTGCCAATGTAACGATAGAGTGAAACTGACCGGCCGGCCCCATTACACCGTGAGCCAGTGCGTTTTTTGCATCTGCCACTTGCTGATCGCCGGCATCCCCTTTGAGCTGACGAACTGCTTCGGCAGCCCGAACCAGACCGCCAAGAATCAACGGATTTCCGGCCAGCATTCCACCTGACAAATTCACGTGATTCTTATCAGGTCCATCTGCATCGATCCATTGACCGCCTTTGCCTTCCTCGCAAAGGCCAAGGCCTTCCGCCCACATAGGCTGCTGGTAGGCATACTGATCCGACACTTCGACAACATCAAAAGCAGATCGGGGATCACTGATACCGCCTCGTTTATAGGCCAGAGCAGCTGCTTTCTTCAGTGCGAAATTGGATGTTAAATCCCGATCCCCCATAAAAAAACTGTCCATGCAGTTGCCCACACCGGTTATCCATATGGGTGTTTTCGTAAGCTTCTTGGCAACATCCTCTGCTGCCAGGATCATCCCCACAGCGCCATCTGATATTGGATAGGCATGCAGTTCTCGAATAGGATCCGCCAGCATTTCAGATGCCATGACTTCCTCGGCGGTGACTGTCGATACTTCCTGGGTTTTCGGGTTTTTGGTCGCATTTTCACGGGATCTTACAACCACTTTGGCCAGCTGTTCGTTTGTAATGCCGGCCTTATCGGAGTAAGCCTGGGCCTGAAGCCCGGCAGCCGCGCAAAAATCGAGGCCCACGGGACGCGTGTAAAATGGATCAAACGCTACGTGCGTCACCATATTGCGACTTTGCCCCTGGGATTCTTTGCAGTGTCCCATGATCAGAACGATATCGTTGTGCCCGGATTGTATGGCAGCCAGTCCGTAGTAGATAGCCTGGATACCTTCCTGGGCGACCTTTTCCTCGCAACCCATGTGGGCGCCAAGAACATCGGTCATAGCGTTATTTGAAATTGTACGGGCATCAAACACATCATCGGACACACTGATACTCATGTTGATGCCGGGTCCTTTTTTTACTTTTCTGGCAAATTCGACCCCGGTCTGATCCTTAAGTGATTCCAACACTTCTATGGCCATCCCCTGAAACCGTTCATGCCATTTGTTTCGCCCCCATGTTGTTTGCGCAACAGCGCAAATCCCAACTTTTCTAGCCATTTCTGTTATCCTCCCTTTTCATATTCGAGGTTTGTCATTTTGATAACCAATTGTTTATATGTAACAATTATGTATAACAGTTCCAAAAATCTCCTTTTTTGATCGCTTTTATAATCCCATCCTTTTCCCGCATACAGTCCATCTCTATCCATGCACGGCCGCATCCTATCCTTGTGTGAGAATCATCTGTCGCCACCTTTGAATACGGAATCTCGGGGATCTCAAATTCACTGGTTCGGAATCCCTTGGACGTGACCTCTACGGCATCAATCGGCAGCTTCCCTGCAACCGCATTAATCCTCTCCATCGCCTTTTCCATGGGAAGATCCAGCTCTGACGGATGATTAAAGATATGCAAAGTCTCTTTGTCACCGTCTATTCGGTTCACATGAACATACCCTTTCTCAAAAACAGTCAGTTCTATTCCAATAAAAATAATCATGCCTGTCTTAATATACTGAACCGGCTCATAGCAGTTCGGCCGCATCAGATAGTCATGATCGGTCAGGGCAATAAAATCAAACCCGAGACCCTCGTAAATTCTGACAACCTCCTCTATGGGAAGATCACCGTCAGAGCATGTGGTGTGGACATGCAATCCGCCTTTCAGGTGCATGTTTCCCCGTTAAACATATTGTTGATCCCGCCAATGATAAAGTCGACCGCATCCCTGCCTATTGTTTTCATGTCATCAGAACTTTCCCGCCAAAACAAATATTTATAAGCAACACGCTCATAAATCCCCATGATACTGACAGCCATCACCTCTGCCGAAAACCCGGATTTAAAACTGTGACCGAGGTTTTCGCTAACCCTCATCAGGGCACTGAGAACATCACCCGTCAACTTGTCAAATATTTCACGCCGTCGTTCTTCAACGACCTGGCTCTTACCAACGGATTCCCTGAAGATAATTGCCACCTTTTCAGGATACTGTGTACAGAACTCCTCAAAAAACATTTGCCCGGCATTTTTAAAACCATCAAGCGACTCTCCTGTTTTTTTAAATTCACTACCGAGAATCTTTCTTAATCTGAAGCCTATTTCTTCAAGAAGTTGAATAAGAAGATCTTCTTTATTCTTGAAATAAAAATAGACGGCTCCGACAGATACTTCGGCAGCATCAGCGATCATTTCCATGCTCGCCTTTTGATAGCCCTCTCCGGCAAACAATTTCTCCGCAGCACTTAAAATAGTCTGGTAGCGCTGTTCACGCTCACGTTGCCTTCGCTGTGCTGACTTGGAAAGTGTTTTTCCGTTGTCTGTTTTCTTTTTTTCCGCCATTTTCTATCCTGCCTGTTAACGAATCCCCATGGCCGCATCCCCTATCTTGACACGGGAAATTTCGGTTGAAGTACCTGCGATCTGAAGATATTTTGAACATCTAAATGCTCGCTCAGCCGCATTCCCGGCCTGATAACCGTAACCTGCCAAAATCTGAAGCGCCGAGCTTGCCACCTGTTCTGCAGATTCCGTCAAAAATACTTTTGAACAGAGAGTAAAAGAGTCCGCATCTTTCGGGTTATCAACAGCTGTCCACGCCATCCTGTAAGCAAAAAGCTGTGAGGTCTGAAACAGGGTCAGCATCTCTGCCAGCTTGAAACCTACTTCCTGATAGGCTATTACCGGTTTGCCGCCGCTTTTATGGGTTTTTGCATAATCCCTTGCAGCTTCGTATGCTGATTTCATTAATCCAAGGCTTGCGCCCACCAGCACCTGATTTTCCCACATTTTAATCGCTGCAATGATATCCATCTTATCAGAAGGTCCAATGACATACGCGGCATCTACATGACAGTTCTCAAGGCGGATGCCGGACACAGCCGCACCATCGTAGCCGAGCATGGACATTTTCTCTTCCACCACTAAACCGGTTGCGCCCTTTTCAACAAGAAAAACAACCGATTTCCCATCCATGACCCCCGCCACGGCTATCCAGTCTGCCAGGGGTGCATTAACGACATATTGTTTTGAGCCGTTTACGATAACTTTATCCCCGTCAGCCTTGCCTTCAGTAGTTAGTGGCTCATTTACGACATTCATTGAAGCTTCCGAAACCGCAACAGCGCCTAAAACTCTTCCCCCAAGAAGAGGTGTCAGGATACTTTCCTTGAGATGGTCATTTCCCAGTTCCGCGATCATTCTTCCAAAAACACGCGTGCTCATCTCAACAGACAGAAACACGGACGGTGAAAAAGCGCCGACAACTTCCACAGCACCCATTAAGGTCAGCAGACCATTATACTCTTCTTCCTCTTTTATGGATAGGTTTATGTATGGTGTCTTTGCAAGCTGATCAAGAGCTGCTCGAATATTTTCTTCAGGGTCTCCGGCTTCCAGATTTTTTTCTTCTGAAAGCTTTTGCATAATATTTTGTATGTCGATAAAAAAGGTAAGTTCCTTTTCACTGAAATCGTAATTCATTTTGCTTCTCCTTTAATTTTTGCCACAGCTACATCAGCTTTGAAATGATCATTTTCTGGATATCGGAAGTTCCGCCGCCAATGGGTGCAAGACGGCTGTCGCGCATGATTCTTTCCATATCATATTCATGGCAGTATCCGTAACCGCCGTGAAGAACCATTGCATCATTTGCAGGCGCCATGCTCCAGTCACCCACAAACAGCTTTGCAACTGCAGCTTCAAGGTGATTCAGGGGACGTCCCTGGTCCTTGCAGTATGCTATCCTGTATACCAGAGCCCGGGCTGCCTCTCCAAAAATCCGAATATCAGCCAGCTTGTGCTTAATGGCCTGAAATTTTCCGATAGGCCTTCCAAACTGTTCTCTTTTCTTTGCATAGTCAGCGCACCTTTTCAGCATGTAGGTGGAAGCACCTACGAACGGGGCCAGCAATGCGCTTCTGTCCCATTCCACTGTCTGCATCGACATGTTAAAACCTTCCCCTTCTTTTCCGAGAAGATTTTCAGCCGGAATCTCGCAATTATCTAAAAAAAGCTCGGAAGTTTGGGAAGTGCAGACACCCATCTTGATCAGGTTGGGTCCTGACTTGAACCCTTTAGTTCCTTTTTCAACAACAAACGCTGAAATACCGGCATGATGTTTTTCAGGATCGGTTTTAGCATAAATTACAGATACATCCGCAATGGGTCCGTTTGTAATAAATATTTTTTGGCCGTTTAATATATATTTGTCGCCCTTCTTTTCAGCAGTTGCCTTCATTGAAGCAACGTCAGAGCCAGCATCCGGCTCAGTTAGCCCCATGCAACCTATCCACTCACCACTTGCCAGTTTTGGAATATATTTTTTCCGTTGTTCATCGGTTCCATGTGAAAAAATTGTATCAGCGCATAAAAACGTATGGGCTCCGTAAGCTAGTGTTAGACCTCCATCTACACCGGCTTCTCCCAGCGCCTCACCTGCCATAACAGTGGTTATGACATCAGCATTGCTGCCGCCCAGCTCTTCCGGAAAGTGAAGACCCAGAATGCCGAACTCGCCTAATTTGCGGAACGATTCAAGATCGAATTGTTTTTTAAGGTCGTGTTCCTGGACCCTGGGCACAATTTCCTTTTTTGCAAAATTGATTATTTCCTTCTTGAACATCAACTGCTCTTTTGTAAATGCAAAATCCATTAGCCTCTCCTGTTCTAATCTGTTTCTTTTTTATTTTAGTACGTAAAATTTGAATATGTTTTATAATAT
>CAZTYY010000040.1:0-17391 GCA_964617785.1 uncultured Desulfobacterales bacterium
CAAAGTCAAAGAAATTCAGAAAATGCTTCATATCCGGGGTAAACAAAAAGACATTAAAAACTGACTATAGCCAAATCGATTTTTTTACTTGAAAGAACGACTGAAAAGATCTTCAATCGCTTTTTTTCCTTCATCCGAAAGGTTTCGGGTGCCTGTTCCACAAAAAGTTTTGTTTGAAATTACAGGTTCATCTTGTTCCCACTCATTTCCATTCCAGGTACACCATCTGTTAGTCCCCTGATCAAAAACACTTACCGGCCTGTTAAAAAATTTTGCAAGTTCAACGCCCCATCCGGTTCCGCCTTTAACCGTATTATCAGACTGAATCCAGCCTATGGCAAAAACCTGATACCCTTTATTAACCATATGGAAAATAATCTGAAAGACTTTTCGGATCTTATCCGCCTGTGCATATCTCCTGTCCATTCTTGCAGATACTATCTCCATACTGATATCACCCTTTTTCAGTTCCTCTTCGCTTAATAAAGTAATGTTTTTCTCTCGCGAAAGCCTATGCCCTTCAAATGAGAAATTTATTTCATTGATTCCATACTTTTCCGCGCATTCACCAAAAACTTCTTCTGCACCTTTAAGTCCGCCACTGTAAATACTGTACTCTTTATTACTCATCGTTACTATTTCTCCTTTTTCCCTAATAATAGCTCTCCGTTAATAGAGCTTCGTTTTTTCACAAACATCTGATACAAGTTTGCTACTTTTAAACGAGCAAAATATCACTGCTGTCCGGTTTATTTTTAAAAAAACCGTTTAATCGTTTGCAATAATTAACTATATTGCCATTTTATTTTTTATCGACTTGAATTGAGCTTGTTTAAAAGGGATATACCTTTCACAAAAAAAAATCAATGTGAAAGGAGCCCCGATGTATCAAGGTAAAATTATTTTCTCACAAGTAATGGACCATTTACCTATATATAAATTTCACCAGTGCGTCAATAAGTACAACTGCATACGCTATTAGATCTTAGGGGAAATATCCCATCGTTTATTTCAATTACAGATGGGAAGGTTCATGATGTTAATATACTCGATGAACTCATCCCAGAACCAGGAGCTATTTACATTATGGACCGAGCTTACCTGGATTTTGAGCGACTTTACAGAATGCAACAATGTTCTGCATTCTTTGTGACCCGCACAAAAAGGAATACGGGACTTCAGAAAATGCAGTTAAAACTCAAATATGGATCGCTATAACAGTGTACGTGCTTGTTGCAATTATGAAAAAACGACTGAAAATAGAATTGAGTCTCTACACAATGTTACAGATTTTAAGCCTATCCCTTTTTGAGAGAAGGCTTATTAGACAAGCATTTACACCGGACAGCTACAAAAACAAAAGCACGGGTGGGTTTATCCAGTTGGAATTATTTGATTATTAACCGGACACTAATGATGCGTCATTTTATTTAATATCTATAGCAGAAAAAAAATGACTGTCATGTGAAAGTTGCGACAGAACCCGATTTTCTCAGGTCATTCATTACCAGGCCGGTTATCGCCTTTGGGTAAAAATAAGTTGTTTTTCTTGGCATAATCAGCCCTGCTGAGGCAATTTCACGCACATCGTTCATTTTTGCCGGATTCATTATAAACGCCATATCGCATCGACCCGATGCAACCGAGGCCAAGGCTTCCTGTGCATTGCTGGAATAGGCAATCAACTTTTCATTGTCGAGTCTCTCTTGGGAAAAACCCATAATTTCCATAAAGATAAGTCTTGTTAGAATAGTTACATCAAGAGTTTTCAGCTGATTCGGGATTTCATTGCCGAACAGCTTGTCCATTACGTCGTTTTTAAGGACCAGGATGAGAAATTCGTTGCCGCCCTTCATGAATACACCGAATGCATTATTGGCTTCATTTTTTTCAAGTAAGTCGGCAAAAAATGATTCGGCTTTTTCCTTTTCTTCGGTTGAAAACGGAATAGCCGTGATATCAAAATAAGATTCTGCTTTTTTTCTAAATCCCGACAAATTTTCTTCACCAACATTTATTTGCATCCTGTGGGCTGGCAGGATGACAAGGCCGGGATCATCCATGCTGCATAAATACATCAAGATGTAATTAGCCGGGTGCGAAGAATCAAAGCTCGGATCGTTTTCAGATATCCAATTTCGGTAATTGAGGGCGGTTTCATATCTGTGGTGACCATCAGCGATAAAAAGTCTTTTCTCCTTCATTGTATCCGACACCTGCTGATTCACAGACGTATCGGTTATGCGCCACAATTTATGCCTGTCTCCTTTATCGTCGACAATGTCTGCAAGAGGCTCCTTGCCGTCGATAGCCTCTTTCAATGCCGACAGGACACCTTCATTATCCCGGTATATTGAAAAAATTTGGCTGAAATTTGCATGGCATTGCTTCATCAGTTCAAGTCTTTCGGATTTTACCTTGGAAAAGGTTTTTTCATGCGGAAGGATAATGCCTTTTTCAAATGGTTCAAGACCGACCATGGCAATCATGCCGTATCTGACAACATTTCTTCCTTGCACTTTGAACTCTGTTGATGTGAAGTAAAGCGCCGGTTTATCATCCCGGACGAGGATTCCTTCTTTCAGCCATTGGTTAAAATGATATGCGGCACGGGTATTATGATTGTCTTCAGTCGTATCGCCTTCGTTTTTTTTGCTGAAGTCAAGACGTATCACGTTGGATGGATGACGATCATAATATTTTTCCTGCTCCTCCGGTGATATGACGTCATAGGGAGGTGTTACCACATTTCTGTGATCGCCGATTTTTTCCTGGTTGTAAAGTATTCCTCTGAAAGGGACGACGTCGGCCATGGATGAAAGCTCCTTTCTGTATCAATTAAAAAACAAGAAAAATACTAATACTAAAAAGGGTTATGGATTTCAAGATAAATTATTTGACACTGTTTTTCAAAAAGGATATTGAAGTTCACCGTGCTACAGGATATTAGAAGGCTGTTGGAGAGGTGGCCGAGAGGCTGAAGGCTCCGCTCTCGAAAAGCGGTATCCTGTCAAAAGCGGGATCGTGGGTTCGAATCCCACCCTCTCCGCCATTTTGGCGGATAAATCGGGATGAACTCTTTTCGATATTTTGATGCTGCCCGTGCCTTTTTATACTGCGGAGAGATGACCGAGCTGGCCGAAGGTGCACGACTGGAAATCGTGTGTGCTGTAACAGGCACCAAGGGTTCGAATCCCTTTCTCTCCGCCATTATTATTTCAGGGTTGGTGTAATGTATGTCCTATATAGTTCTGGCGCGAAAATACAGACCGCAAGTCTTTGAAGAGATCATCGGGCAGGAACATGTAACCCGGACTCTGGCTAATTCGATCACAGCAGGTCGTGTAGCGCACGCCATTCTTTTTTCAGGCCCGCGTGGCACCGGAAAAACATCGGCCGCAAGGATTTTGGCCAAGGCAATGAACTGTATTGAAGGGCCTGCAGCCATTCCCTGCAATAAATGCAGATCCTGTAAAGAGATAACAGAAGGCAGTGCAGCCGATGTTTTTGAAATAGACGGTGCTTCCAACAACAGCGTGGATCAGGTGCGTGATTTGCGTGAAAACATCCGATACATGCCGCAACATAGCAAATATCGGATTTATATTATTGATGAAGTTCACATGCTAAGTCTTGCCGCTTTTAATGCGCTCCTTAAAACTATTGAAGAACCGCCGGCGCATGTCCTTTTCTTTTTTGCCACAACCGAGTCTCAAAAAATTCCGATCACAATACTTTCGAGGTGCCAACGGCATGATTTAAAACGCATCGGGATAGAGTCGATTGCAAAACATATGGCTGGTCTGTGTCTTCGGGAAAACATTTCAGTACCTGAAGAGAGCCTTGAATTGATAGCAAGGGAGTCCGGAGGATGCATGCGTGATGGCCTGAGCCTCCTCGATCAGGTGATAAGCTGTTCTGATGGATCAGTGAACCACGAACATGTGATCGATATACTTGGGGTGGTTGACAGGGAAGTTGTTTTTAATATTACATCTGCTGTTATCCATAAGGACATTCCTAAAATTTTGGAGATCCTGGACGATGTTTACGGAAGGGGACATGACCTTAAAAAATTTTATGCAGACCTGATTGAGCACATCAGAAATCTCATTGTGGTTAAAACAGGCAAAAGTGTGAGTAAACTGGTGGATGTTCCGGCCCGTGAAATAGACCTTATGGCTGAACAGATGAAGGACATTTCAGGGATTTATTTGAGCCAGATACTTGATATTCTCTTTAAAGAAGAGCCGGTCATACGATTTTCTGCAAATCCAAGGGTGGCCATGGAAATGACCTGCATCAAAATGGCGCAGATAAAACCTGCCCTGCCCATAGAGACACTTATTGAAAAACTGGATACACTAAAAAAAAAAATCGGTATTGAAGAACAACATTTTCCTCCTGCTGTAACGACAGCTCCTCGTGTTGAAAAAAGCCGGGATAATATTGACAATGAAGCAACCTGGAAAAATTTAAAGGAAAAGATATGTAAAAAATTTCCTTCCCTTGCTGCGCCGCTTTCAAAAACCAGGCTTGCACAGGTGACTGAACGGGTTGCTCTGTTTGAAGTTACGGGCACCGGCTTTGATTTGAAAATGGTAGATCGAAAAAAGAATGATATCGAGTTGATTGTAAAGGATTTTTATAAAAGAGATTTAGCGCTTGAGATAAAGTCGAATATAAACGATGACAGCAGGAAGGAAATCAACAGGGCGAGCCGCTTAAAGGAAGAAGCTATGAATAACTCTCTTGTTGCGGATGCCGTAGAGATTTTTGATGGCAGAATTGTGGACATAAAAATATTGTAGGAGGTTATTGATATGAAAGGTATGGGTAATATGATGAAACAAGCCCAGAAGCTTCAAAGTAAAATGATGAAGCTTCAGGAGGAACTTGCTGAAAGAACGATAGAGGCAAGTTCCGGCGGCGGCATGGTGAAAGTTGTTGCAAACGGAAAGCAGCAGGTTGTATCCATAGATATTGAAAAGGAAGTTGTTGATCCGGAAGATGTGGAGATGCTGCAGGATCTTGTCCTTGCTGCAGTGAATGATGCTCTTGCAAAATCTCAGGAAATGGTTTCCTCCGAGATGGGCAAGCTGACAGGCGGCATGAACATTCCAGGCCTGATGTAGGGGAGCAGGGACATTTATGAGCCATTATCCTCAATCTCTTCTTAACCTCATAAGAAATTTTTCAAAGCTTCCCGGAATAGGGGAAAAAACAGCCGAACGGCTTGCAATGCACATAATGCATGCGCCTGAAGGAGAAGCAAGGCGGCTTGCCGCCAGTATAGCCGATCTTAAAGGAAAGGTCAGGCTTTGTTCCAGGTGCTTTTCCCTCAGTGACGATGAATTGTGTTCAATTTGCAGAAATCCTGCCAGGAATGTTGGATTACTATGTGTTGTAGAGCAGCAGGCAGATATGGCTGCAATAGAAAAATCAGGTGGTTTTAAAGGAAATTATCACATCCTGCACGGAGTGCTGTCTCCTATGAACGGCATAGGGCCCGGTGAGATCAAAATAGAAGAACTGATGTCAAGGCTTCGACACCAAAGGATAGAAGAAGTTGTTATCGCCACAGGAACAAATGTTGAAGGAGAAGCGACGGCATCTTATCTGGTAGAAAGAATTGTTGGTCTGGCAGAAAGGATTGCCGGGTTCAACGTGAAAATCACCCGCATCGCATCAGGAATTCCTGTGGGAGGAGATTTGAAGTATATTGACCAGATGACCATTAAGAAGGCAATGGAGAGAAGACATGACATTTGATACGTCCGATCTTTTAGATATTTTTCAATGTAAAAAGTGCGGTGACTGCTGCAAGGGATATGGCGGCACATATGTGGCACCCATGGAAATTGAGGCGATTGCCGGTCACCTGAATACAGATCCGAAGCTTTTTGTTGAAAAATATTGCCAGATGTCGGGCAAGAAGCCTGTTCTTGCCCAGGGTGAAAACGGGTATTGCATTTTCTGGGATCAGCTTTGCACTATTCACCCGGTTAAACCTCGCATGTGCCGCGAATGGCCTTTTTTAAAATCTGTTCTGGTGGATATTGACAACTGGGAGATTATGTCGGGTTCGTGCCCAGGCATAAGAACCGATATGCCGGATGATGTAATCAGGGCATGTGTCGAAAAAATAGTTTCAAACCGTGAATAAACCATGAATAAAAAATGATAGGAATATTCGATTCAGGAGTGGGAGGGCTTACGGTAGTTCGGGCGCTGATGCAGCAGTTGCCTGGATATGATCTATTATATTTTGGAGATACCGCCCGCACGCCATATGGATCCAAGAGTCGTGAAACTGTAATCACCTATGCTGTGGAGAATACCGAATTCCTTTTGGAAAAGGGTGCAAATATTATCGTTATGGCATGCAATTCAGCTTCAAGCGTGGCAACGGAGACGCTCCGGGAGAAGTTTGATGTTCCAATATTCGAGGTGATTACACCTGCGGTAGAACTGTCGGTTAAAATATCAGCTGCATGCCGCTTCGGTGTCATCGGTACACGGGCGACAATTAACAGCGGCGTTTATAAAAAAAAAATTCTTGAAAAAAATCCCAAAGCAAAGGTTTTTTCTGCGCCGTGCCCGCTACTGGTTCCGCTTGTGGAAGAAGGGTGGTTTGATAAACCCGAGACTCGGATGATCATAAAAAAATACCTGCACCCCCTGAAAATAAAACAGATTGACACACTCATTTTAGGTTGTACCCACTATCCGATTTTAAAGAACCTGATTATGCATAAAATCGGTAAAAAGGTGAAGATTATTGATTCTTCAATTGCCATTGCAGATATGGTTAAGGACTACCTGGATGAAACACCGGATATGGGAAAAATCCTTCAGAAGAATGGAAGAGCCGAGTTTTTTGTGTCAGATTATACGATTCAGTTTGAGAAAACGGCAAAAACGCTTCTTGGCGGGAGTATTAAACTGCAGCAAATTAATAAGTAGCAGGTGTCTATTCATCTGATAGGGTGTCTGCAATTTGCCGTCTTTCATAGACAATCTCCACACGTCTATTCTGCGCCCTGCTTTTAACTGAGGTGTTTTGTGCTATGGGCCTGTATTCGGCATAGCCCTCTGCGGACATCTGGGCCGGATTGATCCCTGTTTTTGCAAGGTAACGGACAATTTCACAGGCCCTGTTTGCCGATAGTTCCCAGTTGGAAGGATACTTTTCAGTATGTATCGGTGTATTGTCGGTGTGGCCGGCAATTTTGATATGATAATTGAACTGGGCAAGAACAGCTGCTATTTTTCCCATTATTTTAAGTCCGTCTCTATTCATGGTCGCTTCACCCGGAGGAAAAAGTATAACATCCGAAATCGTAATTGTCGCCCCTAATTCGTCTCCCTCAACTTTAACCATTCCCCCTAGTTGGTTGAACATGATCAGTTCTCTTACATTGGACACGATCTCATCCACTTCTTTTTGAACCATGGCGCCTGCTTCATCCACAGCTTCAGGTTTTTTTTCTTCCTGTGTATCATCGCCCGGTGCCTCAGGCATGGGCATCATTAAACCTTCCCTGGTACCTGCTTCAGGAACCTGCTGGACGCCGAGAGCGCTTTTTAACGACTGTACAAGCTCCTTGAAGGATTCCTGCTGTGTGGAACTCATGGCAAACAGCAGTACAAAAAAGCACATGAGAAGGGTTACCAGATCGGCAAAGGTCGCCATCCAGCCGGGCGCACCGCCTCCTCCGCCTTCATCTTCATCATCGTCAGCCACAGGAGCCGGGGGTGCAGAACTTGCTCCTCCTCCGGAAGCTGCGGCAGATTTTGTTTTTTCTTTTTCTGACATTTTTTATCCGGGTCAGTTTTATTTTTTATCTTTACCTTTGTCCTTGCTTTTATCGTCTCCACCGATTGACAGGTAGACGTTCAATTTATCTTCCAAAAGACGGGGATGCTCGCCCTCCCTGATAGACATAACCCCTTCGTACTGTAAGTTCATATTGGAAATTTCTTCATAACTTCTGAGTTTTAACTTGTCTGACATGGGTATAAAAAACAGGTTCGCAAGGACGGCACCGTAGAATGTCGTAATCATGGCAACCGCCATTTTGGGACCGATTGTCGACGGGTCGTCAAGATCAGCCAGCATCTGCACGAGACCTATCAGTGTCCCTACCATGCCGAATGCGGGCGCGTATGCTCCCATGGCAGCGAATATGCCGTATCCGATTTTATGTTCTCTTTTAACAAGTGAAATCTGTTTTTGCAGGATGGCCGAAATGGCAGACGCCTCAACTCCGTCGACGGTCATTTGGAGAGCTTTGCCGAGAAACGGGTCTTTAATATTTTTTATATCACCCTCAATTGACAGCAGGCCTCCTTTTCTGGCCTTGTTTGAAATTTCCACAAGGTTTTTAATCAGATCTTCCTGGTTGTCAATTTTAAATATGAACACTTTCATGGCAAGGCCGATTACCATAAGAAAGTCTTTTAAAGGATATGCAATCAGTGTGGCCGCAAAAGTGCCCCCGACGACAATCATTACGGAAGGAATGTTAATGAAAATGCCGAGACCGCTTCCCAACAGGATGGTGATCAGTACAAATCCTATTCCCGTGACGATTCCGATGATTGTTGCTATATCCATAGCGCTCCTGTAAACTCTATTTTATAAATATTGTTTTACCTATCGGATCCTTTTTATTGTAGTGAGCCAGTTGCTTGATAGACTCTTCAGTTATTACAGTATTGACAGGCAAAAGTTTTGCGCCGCCTATCGAAAAGATTCCGGCTGCCAGCTTCATGCCCGGTTCCAGTTCAAAAATTTTTATGGAAGTTATTTTATCCGAATCTTTAATGGGATGTTTTTGCGCGTATTTATGCAGGTGGAAAACAATTATTGAGTCAAGTTTTGATCCGGTCATTTCATCCATAATTTCAAAGGCCTTGTCCACAGAACCATTTTTTTTTCTGTACACAAGATTGTCGAATACATTTGCCGCGGCAATAATACGTGAACCTATGGGTATGTCATTGCCTCTCAAGCGGTCGGGCACGCCGCTGCCGTCAACGTTTTCATGAAAATGATAAATCAGTTTTGCCGCAGCTTTGAAGCCGAAAAATTTATCAAGCAAATCAGTACCTTGTATGGGATGGCGGGATAACAAGGCGATTTCTGTTTCTGTGTATTCATCAGGATTTTTCATGGAAAGATCATCCGAGATGGAGAGTTTACCTATTTCGTGAAGCAGAGAGGCGATTTCTATGGTCCGGACATCATTCTTGGAGAGATCCATGTTTTTAGCTATAAAGCCGGATATTTCGCTTACTTTTTTTGAATGTCCTCGATGATATTGTCGTTTTGACTCAATTACAGATGAGAGGAGGTCAATCAGGCCGAAAAAATTCTTTTTTTGGATTTTATTCAGGTCCTGAAGTTCCTTGTTGGCTCTTTCCCTCTCTTCAGACATTATAGAAATCTGCTTTAGAGAGTTCTGAATCATCCTTTTTTCTTTTAGAAGAATAATATTTTTTTTTTCAAGTTCTGTCTTGTATTTCTTAAGATAATCCATTGCCTTGTTAAGTTTTTTATTTGAGGCGATAAGACTATCCTTAAGTGATTTGATCCTTAGAAAAGATTTTATTTTTGCAAGGAATTCATCTTTTTTTAGGGGTTTAATAAGGTAATCGTCTGCACCTATGTCGACCCCTTTAGTTTGATGAGACGGATCTGTTTCTAAAGCAGATGCGAGAAGTAGGATTGAATTTTTCAGGTACGGCTCTTTTTTAATTTTTTTACACAAATCCCAGCCGCTTTCGCCGGGCATCATTATGTCTGAAATGATAAGGTCAGGAAGATGTTTTTTTGCAAGCGTAAAGCCTTCTTCGGCACTTTCAGCAGTTAATAAAGAATGTTCAGTATTTTCAAGATATTTCTTGTAAAGTTTAAGCGCTAATGGATCATCATCGATACATAGAATGGTAGCGGCTTTAATGATATCGTTCTGAGTCATAATATCAGGATGTCGGGATTAAAAAAGTGACTTTCCACAGGACGATGAAGCAAAAATAAAACTGATTCTGGATTTTTTTTGTTAAGGATTTAAGTGTGTCCCATATCGGGATTGTCAGAATATTCTTTAAAACTTGTTTCTGTTTCTATATACCAGAATAATCAGATCTGTGCAAACAGTTTTTTCTCAAGCCGGGTCACTTACAAAGCCGGCTTTAAGGAACTGTCTGTTCATACGGGCGATGTTGACGATTGAAATTTCTTTTGGGCAATCGGCTTCGCACTCCTTTTCATTTGTGCAGTTGCCGAAGCCGAGTTCATCCATTTCTTTTACCATCATCAGTACACGTTGCTTTGCCTCGGGCATTCCCTGGGGAAGAAGGGCAAGTTGGGATATTTTGGCACCGGTAAAGAGCATGGCGGACGCGTTGGGGCAGGCTGCCACACACGCGCCGCAGCCAATGCAGGCTGCGGCATCCATGGCTTTTTCAGCAATTTCCTGGGGTATGGGAATGGCGTTGCCGTCAGGTGCCCCTCCGGTATTGGCCGATATATAACCTCCGGTCTGTATGATACTGTCAAAAGCGCTTCTGTCGACAACCAGGTCTTTGATCAGCTTGAACGCTCTGGATCTCCAGGGCTCAATAACAATGGTGTCCCCATCCGAGAAATGCCGCATATGAAGTTGACACAGGGTCGTGCCTTTTTCAGGACCGTGGGCGCGGCCGTTCACCATTGCGCCACACATGCCGCAAATACCTTCCCTGCAGTCGTGATCAAAAGCGATGGGATCTCTTTCTTCAAGAGTAATCTGTTCGTTTACAACATCGATCATTTCCAAAAACGACATGTCTGTGGATATGTCATTGGCCCTGTAAAGTTCAAATCCGCCTTTTTGATCCGGTCCGCTTTGTCGCCACACTTTAAGCGTCAAGTTAATTGCTTTTTGCCCTGATGTCGATGTCACTTGTAACTCCTTTTGGTTAATTCGACGTTTTCTAAGATTAGTGGCTCTTTATGGAATACCGGGTCTTTTTCCGGTCCGTCATATTCCCATGCCGAAACATGGCAGAAGTTTTCATCATCTCTGTCAGCCTCGTTTTCTTCCGTCTGAAAGGCTTCATTAAAGTGGCCACCGCACGATTCCCTTCGTTCAAGAGCGTCTATTATCATCAGTTCTGCAAATTCCAGAAAATCCGAGACGCGGCCGGCTTTTTCAAGGCTTTGGTTGAACGCTTTTCCTGATCCCGGAACCGCTAAATTTTCTAGAAATTCCCCTTTAAGGTCTGTGATAAGGTTTCTCGCTTTTTTCATCCCTTCGTCATTTCTTGACATGCCGCAGTATTCCCACATGATATTTCCAAGTGTTCTGTGGAAGTCATCTGCGGTCCGTTTACCGTTTATGGAAAGCAGCTTTTTGATTCTTTCGGTGGTTTCAACTTCAGCTTCTTTGAAGGCATGATGGTCGGCGCTGATTTTTTTTCCGGTAGAGCCGGTTAGGTATTCACCTATCGTGTATGGAATAACGAAATATCCGTCTGCAAGACCCTGCATAAGGGCGCTTGCGCCAAGGCGGTTTGCACCATGATCCGAAAAATTGGCTTCGCCAAGAACAAAAAGTCCCGGGATTGTGCTCATGAGGTTATAGTCGACCCACAGTCCGCCCATAGTATAATGAACAGCGGGGTATATCATCATAGGTGTTTCATATGGATTCTCGGCGGTGATTTTATCATACATCTGAAAAAGATTACCGTATTTTTTTTCTATCACATCTTTGCCGTCATTTTTAATTGCATCCTTAAAATCCAGGTACACTGCAAGGTTGGTGCTCCCGACGCCTTTGCCCATATCACACTGCGCTTTTGCGTTGCGGGATGCCACGTCTCTTGGAACAAGGTTTCCGAAACTCGGGTATTTATTTTCAAGATAATAGTCCCTTTCGGACTCGGGGATTTGTGAGGGCTTGCGCCCATCCCCAGGCTTTTTAGGGACCCAAACCCGGCCGTCATTTCTAAGGCTTTCACTCATAAGGGTGAGTTTGGATTGATATGTGCCGTGCACAGGGATACACGTGGGATGTATTTGGGTGTAGCACGGATTGGCGAAAAAACTCCCTTTTTTGAAGGCACTGAATACCGCTGTAACATTGCTCGTCATTGCGTTTGTGGAAAGATAAAAAACATTGCTGTATCCGCCGGTTGATAGAACCACCGCATCCGCAGCATAGGTTTCGATATTGCCGTTAATCAGATTTCTCGTGACAATGCCTTTTGCGTGACCGTCAACTATGACCAAATCAAGCATATCTCGTCTTGTAAAGAGAGTTATTTTCCCTGTGGCAACTTGCCGAGATAAGGCGCCGTAAGCTCCGAGAAGGAGCTGTTGTCCGGTTTGGCCGCGGGCATAAAAAGTTCTTGATACCTGGGCGCCCCCGAAGCTTCGGTTTGCAAGCAGTCCGCCGTAATCACGTGCAAAGGGCACGCCCTGGGCCACACACTGGTCAATGATATTATTACTGATTTGTGCAAGCCTGTATACGTTGGCCTCCCTTGAGCGGTAATCTCCTCCTTTTATGGTATCATAAAACAGGCGCCATATGCTGTCACCGTCATTGGCGTAGTTTTTAGCGGCATTGATGCCGCCCTGTGCGGCGATGCTGTGCGCCCGTCTGGGACTGTCCTGAATACAAAAAGTTTTAACATTATAGCCGAGTTCTGCAAGGGAAGCAGAGGCTGATGCACCGGCAAGTCCGGTACCCACCACGATGATGTCAAACTTTTTTTTGTTTGCCGGGTTCACCAGTTTTAGTTCAAAACGGTGTTTGTCCCATTTTTCAGAAAGCGGGCCGGCAGGAATCTTTGAATCAAACTGCATACCTTATCCTTATTTATATTGTAAACGATATATAGACCGGTATAAACCCGAATCCCGCACCCACTGCGATGCCGAAAAGAATGCCGACACGTATGATAATCGGCATATATTTCGGGTGATTCAGGCCTATGGTCTGAAAGGCGCTCCAAAACCCATGGCTTACATGCAATGCAGTTGTTATCATGGCAGCGATGTAAAGAAAAACGTAAACAGGGTTTGAAAAAGTCCCGGCGACGATTTGAAAGATTGTACGGTCGGCTTTATCAACAAAATGGAAATTCGCAAGGTGCATTATAATAAATGATAGAAGAAGAAATCCTGTATATGGCATGGTTGCAGAACCGATGGTTCTTCCTCCGGCATTTTTTTTGACCGAATACCGTTTCGGCCTGGCCTGAAAATTTTTATAAAAAAGAAGAAAACCTGTTGAAATATGAAGAAGAGCAAATAATAGAAGTCCGATTTCTGCAACAGAGATGATGGGACCAAGAGCGTGAAGGTGTCCGGCATATGCATTGAAAGCAGTTTCTCCGGCAAAGAGTGTGAGATTTCCTGCAAGATGACCTGTCAGGAAAGTGCAGAAACCGAGTCCTGTGATTGCCATAATAAGTTTTTTACCGATTGAACTTGTGATGAAACTGACAAACCGGTTCATTCAAGACTCCTTTGTTTAAAGTGTGCCCTATAATTTAGTTTTTTTTGCTTTATCCGTCAATAAAATTTTTAAGCCACCATTCGTCCCACTCGGTATGGCTGATATCTTCTGCTATTTTTTTTCCAACATCTGTTTTTAAACGATTGATAACGTATGGAAGCCATTTAACTGGTGAAGTGATGCCGAGGTCGGCTTTTGCTTTAAGGTCGACAATAAATGCAAGCTGATCTGCGTCGTAAGCAAGTCGTGCTTCCAGTGTTTTACATTCATTGAATTCATCTACAAGTTTCACGATAGATGATCCAAAAGGGAGATGTTTTGTCAGATCGTTAAGCGCTTTTTTTTCATCTGCTTTGACATACTGCTTCTGTACCGCATTAAGATCGCCTGTCCTGGCTTCGCAAAGGTCATGAACTATACACATTGAGATTAGTTTGAGGGCGTCGACATCAGGCTCTATTTTAGACATTACCCATGCAATAAATGTAATAATAAAAGAATGTTCAGCAATAGACTCTTTGCCGGTTCCAAGGAAATGATAGCCTGAACGCGGTATTTCCTTCAGGATCCGAGCTTCAAAAAGAAGATTGGCGATATTTTTCATATAACCCCCCTTTGCTTAAAAACAATATACTGAAAGTCTTGACAAATTCGTCAAAGACGGATAAATCGAACATAAAAGGCTTGAGAAAACAGCTTTTAACTAACCTATTACTTACAGGTGCGACTTATGATATCAAAAATTAGAATCTACTTTATAACACTACTCGGTACTTTTGCGGTAATACTTTTTTATCATAATTCTGCGAGAGCTGAAAACAGTCAGGCTGAAGTTAAGCAGAAAACTGAATTCTATTATACAGTTAAAAAGGGAGATACGCTTTGGGATATTTCAAAACATTTTTTTGATTCACCCTGGGTCTGGCCAGGGCTGTGGTCGAAAAACACACAGATTAAAAATCCTCACTTAATATATCCGGGAAACAGAATTCGTATATTCCAGGAAGACGGTGTCATTAAAATTGTTCAGGCACCGGAAGAGGAAGCAGTGCCGGTTCAGGAAGAAAAACCCCAGGAACCTGAAGCCGAATTGATACTTGAACCAGAAGTAGTGGAACAGCCCGAACCGGAAGTGAAGGCTAAAGAACTTAAAAAAGAGGGACCAATCTTCTGGTATTCTAAAAACGAATGGGTAGGATTTGTCAGGGAAAAACCTGTAGTTCCTTATGGAAAGATTTTTAAAATAAAGGAAAAAAGACAACTGGTAAGTAAAGATGATGTTGTTTTTATTGAACAGGAACAAGGGACAGAAGTACCGGATCTGATTCCGGGGGGCTTGTATACAGTTTACGAGACGCTGGATGAACCGGTTAAAGATCACATTACCGGCGACTTTATCGGGATTCAGCATTATATCAAGGGTGTTGTGGAGGTCACTGAAATTTTGCAGAAAGAGCCTGTTGCCATCGCGGAGGGGAAGATTGTTAAAAGCTTCAGGGCTGTAAAGGGTGGTGACTACCTGATGTCATATAAGCGGAGGGCGCCTGACGTTATCTTATCTCACAGTGTGGAAGGTATAGAAGGTAAGATCATTGCCTCTGAAGAGCGTCAGTCTGTTTTTGCAGAAGACTCAATTGCGTTTATCGACAAGGGAGACGCAGATGGCGTAAAGCCGCGACAGGAATATGTTATTTTCTATCATGAAATGACAGAACCGGTGGTCAAGAATGTTGATGTAGGCATTTTTCTGGTGCTTCATACTGAAGAAAAAACATCAACAGTCATTATTACAGAGTCAAGTAGCGGTATAGCGCCCGGTTTTATGTTTCATGCGGCAAAGTTATAATTTTAATTTTGATCTTGGTCTTAACCTTGGTCAAGGGGACTTGATAGATTCCCAGGTTGCCCGCAGTACTTCCTGGTAGGTGGTTTCTCCATTTAGGAGTTTGGCTATCGCATCTTCCCTGAGGGATGACATGCCTTCTTTTTTTGCGGTTGCGCGGATTGCTTCGAAATTAGTTTCGGAGGTGGTTAATTTTTTTATCGATTCAGTGAAGGGCAGCACTTCAAAAATTCCTATCCTTCCTAAGTGGCCGGTTCCTCTGCACCTGACACAACCCTTGCCCCGGTATAATTTTATTCGTCCTTTTTTTCCGGTCCTCAGACCAAGAATTTCCAGTTTTTCCGAGTCAATCTCGAATGGCTCCTTGCAGTATTTACAGATTTTTCGAACAAGACGCTGGGCAAGAATACCCACAAGTGTCGCCTGAATTAGAAAATACGGAACTCCCATGTCCAGAAGACGTGTAATAGATGACGGCGCATCGTTTGTATGAAGCGTAGAAAGGACAAGATGACCTGTCATTGCCGCCTGAATTGCGTTTTCTGCGGTTTCAAGATCCCTCATTTCTCCTATCATTATGATATCAGGATCCTGACGCAGGATATTCCTCAGTATTGTTCCGAATGTGATATCAACTGCGGGCTGAACGGCAATCTGGTTGAATTCTTCGTGGATCATTTCAATTGGGTCTTCTACCGTTGTAATATTGATTTCGGGTGTTGATATCGATCTTAAGCTGGAATAGAGGGTTGTCGATTTTCCGCTTCCGGTGGGGCCGCAGACGAGGACAATGCCATGCGGCATTTTGATGAATCTGTTGAAAGCTTCAAAATCTTTTTCTTGAAAACCCAGCTTGATCAAATCCTGAAAAAGGATATCAGGGTCCATTATTCTCATGACCACTTTTTCTCCAAATGCCACCGGAATTGTGGAAACCCTTATTTCGACTTCGGTGCCTCCCTTGTCTGTTTTTATGCGGCCGTCCTGCGGTCGTCTTTTTTCCGCCATATTAAGTCTCGACAGGGTTTTGATTCTGCTGATAATGGCAAGATGAATTTTTTTTGGCAGATTATAGACCGTATGAAGTATACCATCGATTCGCATTCTCACGAGACTTGTGTCTCGTTTTGGCTCAATGTGGATATCGCTTGCCCGTTGGTCAATGGCGTAGCCAAACAAATGATTCACAGCTTTTACAATATGCTGGTCGTTGGAAGGAAGCTCGTCTTCAGATGAGATCTTGACATATTGTTCAAGGTTGCCTAGGTCTACGCTGATGGAATCGAATTGTGTTTCAGCGGCGGCGATTGATTTTTTAAACCCGAAAAATTCGTTGATTATCTTGATAATATCCGATTTTGGGCTGACCACAATCCGAACTTTCATGGGCGTGACACGGGTTATATCTTCAAAAACCTCCCTGTTAAATGGGTCGGATGTGGCCACGGTCAGTTCGCCGTCCTTAACGGAAATCGGCAGGACAAGATGCTTCATGGCAAACGACCTGGGAATGGTTGTCGTTACCGTATTCAGGTCGAGCTTCAGAGGATCGATTTTTGTATAAGGAATATTCCACTCCTCTGAAAGTATCTGGAAAATAAATTCCTCATCCAGCTTTTCATCCGGGGCATCCGCACGGCCGGGGTTCATGGAGGATATGATATCGATAATCGTAACCGGACTTTTTATCCTGCTGTGTGAAGCAGCATTCTTTTTTTCTAATTTCTGTTGTATCCGGTCTTTTTTATTCAGAATTTCTTCTGCCTGCGTTCTGGAAAGCACACCTTTTTTTAGAAGTATGCGGCATACATTTTGTGCTGAAAGTTTATTGTCCTTTTGTTTTTGCATTTTTTTAATAAAGCCTGTTGAAGTTGAAATTCCGAAAACTATATCATCTTTATGGCTTCAGTCAAAGTTTTTTTATTATGGGCTTTCACCAAGTTTTTTTCACGTTTAAAAAAGAAATGGATAGCACACGTTTGGGTGGCCCGAATAACTCGTTGTCCGGGTGCGACAGCAAAGGAGGCCTTT
>CAZTYY010000040.1:17491-21048 GCA_964617785.1 uncultured Desulfobacterales bacterium
ATAAAGGGGTCAAGTCCGCTCTTGACTCTTTTTGCCTTATTTTGGGGCTTCCCTGCAACGGCCTTTGTTTTATGTACGATGTTGGCCGCTATGCGACAAGGGGCGGGTGAAGGGCATCTTGAACTGTCACGAACATATTTTGAAGTTGGTAAACGATTGCATCTGCCAGCAGGCATACGGGAAAATCTGAATGGTTTTCAGTCGAAGGGGCTACTGGTTTAATTTTCAGCGGGTATTTCGTGTCCGAAAAAAACTTTGATTTGTGAATACATCTTGACAAATTCTATGATTCGCTCAAGACTTCGCTGCGCTTCGCGTGAATTATAACTACCAAACCCAGGTCCAACCCCCATATCAAAGCCCAATTTAATATCACACGCATCACCTGTTAATAAAGCCACATTTTTTTTGCCATTAACTAAATAGCTAACATGTCCTTTTCTATGCCCTGGAGTATGAATAGCCCAAAAGGAACCATCTCCCAAAATATCTGCGCAACGACCCAGTGGCTGAAGATTTTGAACAGAATTAAAATCTATTTCATACAAAATCTCAACGCCTGCAAAGTTGTCCTGATAAAACAAAGGCCCGAAACTATAATTTGGTTCATCTTTACCGACCACCAGACGAATGTCTTTGGGAAGATGTTGCATTCCTGAAATATGATCCATGTGCAAGTGTGTAAAAAAGACTCCTTGTAAATCAACACCTTTTTCTTTTATTTGTGTCCCAATATCTTGTCCTCGTTTCTGATAACTCTTTAGAGGCCAGAATAATTTGCGTAAAAGGCCACAAATATTTCCATGTGGATTTTCTTGGAAAGATTGATCTAATCCAGCATCAACAAGATAATTCCCATGGATTGGATGGCGTATCAAATAACAGTAAACAGGTACAGTTATTTTTTCTTTTTTCAATCCCTTAGCATTTGGATGTTTCATATTTAAAAAAAAGTGGTTTGATATATAAAGCTGTCCTGTCTCAATTACTTCAATTGTAATATCCTGGGGATTCGATAATATTTCATCCCAATTACTGAAAGCCTGAGTTGGTAATGGGAACATCCTTCTATTGGGTTTATGCATGATAAAGTTACCCTTTTTATTTGAATTAAAAAACGGCCAAGAGAAGGGGCCGGATTATGATCATTGATTTGATACACATACAATTTTTATCAAATCGTTGTCAAATGGCAGGGAATTTCAAAGGGTCAAGTCCGCTCTTGACTCTTTTTGCCTTATTTTGGGGCTTACCTGCCGGCTTTATTGCGTTTGCAAATGTTTGACCTTGTTTTTTTGGGGGAAAGTCTGCTTTTTATTATTCCAAGCGAACTGTCGGCACAACGTCAAGACTGTTGCCGTCTGTTCTGATTGAAATCGCGCCTTGAAGGTCTGTGCGAAATATTTGGCATCTCAGTTTTTTGTAGCGTTCAAGCACAACCTTATGGGGCATGCCATATCTGTTTTTCCATCCTGATGATATGACGACTACATCAGGGTCGATAAATTTGAGAAGCTTAACCGTGCTTGATGTTCGGCTGCCGTGATGTGGTGCGATCAGAAGTGAGCTTTTGAGCCATGAGCCCGATATATCGGCAAGCTCATTTTCGCTTTCTGCCATAATATCACCGGGAAACAGAAAACTTTTTGAACCAAAGGTTAATCTGATGACAAGGGAATTATTGTTTGGATCCCGCCAGTGCTCAATTGTTTTTTTCTCTAAAAAATTCTTCGGGGGATAGAGGATTTCAATTTCCACGTCGCTTATGCTATTTGATTGCTGTATATTCTCAAATGCCGGCATATTGATCCCATTATTTGTTATGACTGCCATTAAATTTTGATAAGATTTACTTTCCGCCGACTCATTGTTGGTCCAAATGTTTTTGACATGAAAATGCCTTGCAATATATATCAGGCCGTTTAAGTGGTCGGAATTCGGATGTGACAGAACTAGGGTGTCAACGGTTTGAATTTTATTTTGCCATAAGAACGGCGCGAGAATTTTTTCTCCAACATCGAATGTTGAATTGTCCGAAAACCCTCCGCCATCTATGAGCATACGATAGCTTCCCGGGAATTCAACAAGTGCGGCACTTCCCTGGCCGACATCGAATACTGTAATCTTTAAATTCGATTGAAGAAATCTTTGATGAAACCAGTAGCCGATATCGATTGCAAGGAGGGATATTATGACAATCGCGGCAACGCGTGTTTTTTTGTGAACAGGGTTGGAGGATTGCTTCTTGAAGTTTATGAAAGCAATCAATAGTAAGTAAAAGCAGGTGATTTCAAAAATATTTGGGGTGATGGTTTTAAACGCTGAAAACGGAATGTCTGATATAAACTGAATCAGTATAACTGTTTTTTCAAGAATGAAGCCACATATTTTTATGCCGAACTCAGCAGTCGATATGCTGAATGGAAAAAGAACAACAGATAGAAGTCCTGTCGGGACAACAATAAAACCTATTATCGGTATGAGCACGAAATTTGAAAAAATGCCTGAAAATGATATTTGATTGAAGTAAAAAGCAACCAGGGGAAGGGTTCCCAAAATTGCAAACAGGGACACCAAAAAAAAGAGGACGATTTTTCGAACTGTTTTTGTCAGCATCCTGTCATCCCGGAACTCCTTTTTAATCAGTTTTGAAGAGGCGTAAACAATGAAAAACACGGCTGCAAAAGAAAGCTGAAAAGAAACGGAGAATAAAGAAGTCGGAGAAATCACTAGAATCACGAAGGCTGCTACTGCAAGTGTATTGAGTGCGTCTTGTTTTTGCTCAAAGAGAAAAGTCATCAGAAATACGATCACCATAATGACAGCCCTCTGGGTTGACGGTGACATCCCCGAAACAATTCCGTATAGAATTACAGGGACACAAGCGAGGAGCGCCGCACATTTTACCGCCCACGCATTCCATAAAAAGAAATTTATTCTTGAAAAAAACCACTTCAAAAGGAGGAAAGAAATTGACGCTACAATGCCGATATGAAGGCCTGAAATAGCAAGCAGGTGAGCCGCACCTGCCCTGTTAAAGGCCTGTCGCAGAGCCTTCGGCATATCCGATTTTTCGCCGATTAAAAGTGCTTTCAGTACATGTTTATGATCTCCGGATACAGTGGCTTCGATTAAATTTGATATGTCTTTCCGAAATGCCGAAATGTCTGTTTTGAAGCCCCCGTCTGATTTTATTTTAATAACATTAAGATTATAACCTCGTGTGTAAGCTGTGCCGTGTATATCCTTGAACGCCATATATCGTTTATAGTCAAACCCACCCGGGTTGCCAAAATTTCTTATGGATCTTATGCTGCTAAGAAACACAACCCTGTCTCCATCAGAAAGTTGGGGCAATGAACCTGCCACAGTGACGCGTAATTTTCCGGTTACAATATGGCGCTTTCCCTTTGACTCAACGGTTTCAGCATTTAAATAAAACTTAAGTCGGAATTCTTTTTTGATCGGGTTTCCGGTCACGATACCTGTAATTTTAATCTTGCCGGAATCCATGAAGTGGATAATATGGTTTGTAGGAAGTTCAGGAGAAACATAGG
>CAZTYY010000041.1:0-20324 GCA_964617785.1 uncultured Desulfobacterales bacterium
AAAACAATGGCTCGACCTTTGAGAATCAATTATAGGCACATCTTTTGGCATTGGAGATTCCGGTGTGTCACTGGCAAGTCGCAGGATAGCCCAACGGATTGATAAAGATAAGGGATTGAAAAGGAAAATAAATAAAATTGAGCAAAAGCTATATGTGTCAAGAATGAAGAGTTGACCCCTTTGTTATTAAGAAAAGCGAACAATTTATGGATCACATTACCATGTTTTCTTTCTCATACATAATGGCACTTTTTTGGGTATTTGCCGAATTGTTCATCATTATTTTCATTAAAAAAGGCATCTCCTTTATTGTCCAGGATGGAAAGAACCATTATGGTTTTATTGTTTTTGCCGGTGTCTTTTTTATTCTGCTGACCTATGCAACCTTTTTCAGGCACCGTATCTATCTCTTATTCCCAAATGTGCCTAACACCATGCAGATGAAATTTTACAGTTATTCGCTGTGGCATTTTTATTGCAGTCAATGGGTAGTGTTTGAAGCCAGTATTATGTTCTATATCTTACGTGTGTATGCGCTGATGCAGCAATCGGTTTGCAAATCCGGCCGGATGGCTAAAAAATGGGATGCCATCGAGCGTTTTGCGATATTCGGCGTACCCGCTTTTCTGGTAATCTACGCCTTCATTTTTGCCGGCTACGAGTTTCTGACATTTTCGGTCCTGCAGAGTGCTTTGATCGGTTTGTTGGAACTATACAATATCAATCTTTTTTACGTTAAAATTTGCGGCATTTTCTGGATCGCTATCGACGGCGGCGCAGCTTTCTTAGGATATAAAATACTTTGCTTCTTAAAAACCCATAGCACGCCGATTACAATAAAAGGTTAAAAAAATAAATGACAGAACTCTATATCTATAGGCTCACTTTGTTTACAAGCACTCTTATGGAGAATAACGAATAATATTTACAATGGAGATACTTACCAATACATTGCTCTGGGTAGGAAGTCATTTTTCCCATGAAGTTTATTATACAACAACAAAAGTACAGGGCATTTTCTGGAGCCTGGCCGATATTATCATTGCCTGGTACATGATTAGAATAGCCGCTTTTATCCGAAATCGCAGCGGAAGACCAAAAATTATTTGGAGATATTATTTTCTGCTCCTTTCCGCCATTTTAACACCATTTTTGCTGGTAATGAAAACCTCAAGGCATTTTTTTATCCTGGAGGCTGTCATTTTTGCCATTCAATACCTCCTGCTAATTTATTCTGTGGTTGCGGAAAGAAAAGTCGTGTTACTATTTATCAAAGAAACGATTCAAAACCGATAAGCCCGCCCTTGCGGTTTTCTTCACTGAAAAAAGGAAGGAGTCGTTATCGACTTCTGTGACAGCAAAGACCTAAATCTTGAAACACAGTTATTTTGAGTATGATGTGAGAGATAACAAGTGCAACATCAGAGATCTGATGGAGATCACTTACTGCTTTTTTCAAATGCTTGAGCATTATTGTTGGGGGGAGTCCTGTTATTTTATAGCATGCTTTAAAGTTACCGCTGCTGAACGCCGAGAATGCAATGGATACCGGCGACCAATATACTTATTATATTTATTATAGGAATTTTATTTTAAAAAGTTCTTGACAACATGAAACAAAATGGTAATAACTAAAATACTTAAAATAACCATAACCGTTCCCAAGGCAAAGAGGAGGTATTCGTGATGGACGATACTATGACCGTATTTACTGCCAGTAAATATTGCAATGTGTCATCAAAAACCATTATCAACTGGGTGGAAGCCGGCCACATTAAAGCATATAAAACTGTTGGCGGACATCGCAGGATCAAAAAAAATGATTTGGAAGTGTTCATGCTGGATCAGGGGATTCCTCTTCCCGAACAAAAAGAGGAAACCGACAGGAAAAAAATCCTGGTGGTTGATGATGATTTAATCATTGTGGAATCGATTGTTCAGGCCCTTGAAGAAGATGAATATAACTATGAAGTCATCTCAGCGTCAGACGGTTTTGAGGCGGGTCTGCAGGTCAATCATTTTAATCCGGACCTTTTAATACTGGATATAATGATGCCGGATATAAAAGGGTATGAAGTCTGTAAGAAGATAAAATCTAATAAAGATACCCAGCACACGAAAATTATCGTCCTGTCCGCATATCTTGATGAAGAGAAATTCAAACAGATGAAGGATAATGGAGCAGATGTCTGTTTCTCAAAACCATTGCCCCTGTCAAAACTCAAGGACGAAGTGGCAAAATTACTTGGACTAAAAGAATAGGAGGCAAATCATGAAGTTAAAAGAAGCACTGGACAAAAAGAGATTTGTCGTAACATCTGAGATTCAGGCACCACTGGGCGATGATAATCCTGAGATGATGATTGAAAATTTAAAAAAGGTGCGAGGCCGTGTTGATGGTGTGTCTGTTTCCGAAGTCGAATTGGAAGGCGTAGTTGGTGACAATATCAAAACATGTGATCTTTTGAAACAAAACAGGTTTAACGCCATTTACCAGACAACTACCCGTGATAAAAATCGTTTTCAACTGCAAAAAGATTTAACACAGGCCCATGATACCGGCGTAGAGAACCTGCTGGTCTTTACGGAAGACTACCGTATCTCCGGCGACAGCCTTCAGGAAACCATGTTTTTCCATGTGGATTCAGGCAAACTGGCATCCGTGCTGGAGCATCTAAAGGAAGGCCGGACCATTGACGGAAAAGAGTTGCAAAAAAAAATGGAGTTTACACTCGGGTCAGGCGTTGAAGCACCATGGGGCAAAAATGTTCCAAAACAAGGCATGGAATCAATGGAAGACATGATGAATGTCGGCACCGGGTATTTCCTCACAACACCAATATTTGACGTAGATCATTTTGCTAAATTCATGAAACAGGTCAATACGTTTAATGTTCCTGTTATTGCAGAAGTAATGATCTTAAGAACGGCCGGCATGGGCAAGTTTCTGAACCGGCATTTTAAATCCGGCCTTGTCCCTGACTGGGTGATACAGAAGCTTTTAAAGTCGCCGGATAAAACAAAAGCCAGTATCGAACTCTTTGCAGATACTATAAAGAGCTTGAAAGATATCTGCCAGGGCGTTCACATCATCACAATCGGAGGAGAAGACAAACTCGGCGATTATCTGAACGCTGCCAAATTGCGATAATTTAGGAGGTATAGTTGTTATGTCAGAAGCAATTCAACTTGATGAATTTGAATGCGAATTAAAAGATGATATTCTTGGTCGCATTCCGGATGCCAATTTTGATCTTTGTCTGACATGCGGAACATGTACAGGCGGGTGCCCTGCGTCAGAGCAGTTTGACATGGACCCCAGAAAATTCCTGCGGATGCTTTTACTGGGAATGGATGAAGAGATTAAAAGCAGTCCGTGGATCTGGGTCTGTACCATGTGCGGACGATGCCAGAGTGCCTGTCCCATGGATATTGCGATACCCAAATTTATATATAATGTCCGGGCAAGTAAGCCCCGGGACAAACGCCCCAAAGGGATCCTCGGATCCTGTGATCAGCACATAAGGACCGGAAGTGCAATGGGTGTGCCCAAGGAGGATTTTATCTTTACGGTGGAAGATGTTGCAGAAGAAATCCGGGAGGCCCAGCCGGATTTTAAAGACATGGAGGTCTCCGTGGATAGGGAGGGCGCTTTAATGGTTCTCAATCAGAATTCCAGGGAACCTGTGACGGAACCGGATGAAATGGGGCCGCTTTGGAAAATCCTGCACTTGGTGGGTGCTGACTGGACCTACCCGTCGGTGATGTGGTCCGGAGAAAATTACTGCATGTTTCTGGCAGATGACGAGGGCTGGAAATATATTATAGAAGAGTTTGTTTATCATGTTGAAAATAATTTAAAAAGCAAACTGGTGGTCAACACGGAATGAGGGCACTCATACTATGCAATCCTGGAAGGATTGCGCAAATACAATATCCCTCATACTTTCAAGCTTACTACCATTATCGAATTGTACGCCCAGTGGATTCGAGAAGGAAAGCTGAAAGTAAATTCCGATTGGAACAAAGATTTGAAAGTCAAATTTACTATCCAGGATCCATGCAATATCGCCAGAAAGACCGGCAGTGATAAGATAGTAAACGATCTGCGATTTGTCATTAAGATAGCTGTTGGAGAAGAAAATTTTATTGATACAATCCCCAACCGTTCGAATAACTTCTGTTGCGGAGGCGGAGGCGGTGCTTTGCAGGCAGGATTCCCTGATAATCGACAAGCCTATGGAAAAGTAAAATTTGACCAGATCATGGCTACCGGCGCAACATATGTAGTTGCCCCATGTCATAACTGCCATGCGCAAATAGAGGATATTGGCGAGCATTATGGCGGCAATTACCATGTGGTTCATCTCTGGACCATACTCTGTCTTGCCATGGGTATTCTTGGTGAAAATGAACGTACCTATCTTGGACCGGATCTGGCTGAGGTCGGATTGTAAAAAGGAGGAAGCTTAATGGCCAAAAAAGCTACTGGAGCAGTGCTGGTTGTAGGTGCTGGCATCTCAGGCATACAGGCGTCGCTGGATCTTGCAGATTCAGGTTATCTTGTTTATCTTGCAGATAAAAGTTCAGCCATTGGCGGAGTAATGGCACAGCTGGATAAAACGTTTCCCACCAATGATTGTTCCATGTGCATCATTTCGCCAAAACTGGTGGAGGCTGGAAGGCATTTAAACATTGAACTGCTAACCATGAGCCATGTGGAGGAGATAACGGGTGATGCCGGAAATTTCCAAGTTCGACTGAAACAGGAACCAAGATTCATAGATCTTGACAAGTGCACGGCATGCGGGGAATGCGCCAATGTATGCCCGGTGGACCTGCCCAGCATGTTTGATGAAGCGTTATGCAGCAGAAAGGCGGCATTCAAGCTGTATCCCCAGGCAATGCCCAGTGGTTTTGCCATTGAAAAAGGTGGCAAAGCCCCCTGCCGGCTGGCATGTCCGGCAGGTCTCAATGTGCAGGGCTATGTGCAGATGGTGAAAGAAGGAAAATACAAACAGGCCCTGGAAATCATCATGGAGCAGTTGCCGCTTCCCGGTGTTCTGGGAAGAATATGTCCTCACGGGTGTGAGGATGCCTGCAGGCGATGTGAAGTTGATGAGCCCGTCGCCATCCGGGATTTAAAAAGACTGGCTGCTGATAAATTTGATGCCAGGGATATTGTTGTTGAATGCCTGGAGCCCATAGATAAAACAGATAGAATAGATAAAAAAGTGGCCATCATCGGATCAGGCCCGGCCGGTCTTTCCGCTGCCTACCATCTGGCCAAAAAAGGGGTGCGTTCGACAATTTACGAAGCACTGCCACAGGCCGGCGGCATGCTGAGAGTCGGCATTCCCGCGCACCGGCTTCCAAGAGATGTTTTGGACAGGGATATTGAAATCATCACCAACCTGGGCGTTGAAATAAAACTCAATACTCCCCTGGGAGATGATCTTACCGTGGATGGTCTTCTGAAAAACGGGTACAGTGCTGTTTTCCTTGCCATGGGTGCGCATAAAGGAATCGAACTTGGTATTCCCGGCCAGGAACTGGAAGGGGTGCGTCAGGGTGTTGACTTCCTGAGAGAGCTAAATTTAACCGGCAAGACCGAAGTCGGAAAAAAAGTCGCTATAATCGGAGGAGGCAATGTTGCCATTGACGTGGCCCGAAGTGCAGTCCGGATGGGTGCCCAGTCCGTTAGTCTGATCTATCGCCGGACCCGTACTGAAATGCCTGCCTGGGAAGAAGAGATAGCCGCTGCTGAAGCGGAAGGAGTAAAGATTACCTATCTGTCAGCACCCCAGGAAGCGATAGAATCCGGGGGGAAAGTTTCAACGCTTCGGTGCATTCGAATGGAACTTGGCGAACCGGACTCTTCCGGCAGAAGACGTCCGGTGCCTATACCGGGCAGTGAATACGACATTGAAATTGATCAGCTGATTCAAGCCATTGGGCAGCGTCCTGATGTCGCCGGTATCGAAAATATTGATGGCATCAAAACAACCAAATGGAGCACCGTAGACGTGGATCCTGTTACATATGCCACGAATAAAAAGGGCGTTTTTTCAGGCGGTGATCTTCAGACCGGACCGTGGGTTGCCATCGGCGCCATTGCTGCCGGCATGGAAACAGCCGAATCTATTTTCAGGTATCTCAAGGGCGAAGACATGGCCCTAGGAAGAGAATCAACAGAAACAGAAAATCCTGACTTTAATCCTGTTCCGGATGATATAGTAAAGGAAAACCGATTAAAGATGCCGGAGCTTGCCGTAGAAAAACGGGCCGGCAACTTTAATGAAGTTGAACTGGGATATAACGAAATAGACGGCCAAAAAGAAGCTGCCAGGTGCCTGAACTGCGGATATTGCTCGGAATGCATGCAGTGTGTGGATGCCTGTCTCGCAGATGCCGTTGATCATTCTATGGTTGCCAAAGATTTAACCATTGATGTCGGGGCCGTGATCCTCGCACCCGGGTTCAACCCCGTTGATCCATCCAAATATACTGCTTACAGTTACACGACAGCTCCCAACGTTGTTACCAGTATTGAGTTTGAAAGACTCCTTTCAGCCTCGGGGCCACACGAGGGACACCTGGTGAGGCCTTCTGACCACAAGGAACCAAAAAAAATCGCCTGGCTGCAATGCGTGGGTTCAAGAGATATCAATAAAGGAGATCACAGCTACTGTTCCGGTGTCTGCTGCATGTATGCGAATAAACAGGCGGTAATTGCCAAGGAACACAGTGACGACCCCCTGGATACTGCGATCTTTTTTATGGACATGCGGACCCACGGAAAAGAATTTGATAAATATAATATAAGGGCCGAGGATGAAAGCGGTGTTCGATTTGTCCGCTCAAGAATCCACTCGGTTTTTCCCATGCCAGATGACAGACTGAGAATTGTCTATGCCACAGAACCCGGATCGACTGTTGAAGAAGTTTTCGATATGGTTGTCCTTTCCATTGGTCTGGCTCCATGCAAGGATGCTATGGCACTTGCAGAAACAATGGGCATAGAGCTGAACAGTCACGGATTTGCCGCGACTCAAAATCTATCTCCGGTGTCAACAACAAAAGAAGGAATCTATGTCTGCGGTACATTTCAGGAACCCAAGGATATCCCCTCATCCATTATGGAAGCCTCGGCTTCCGCAGCAGCAGCGTCAAGCGAGCTGGCGGATCAGAGATGGAGCCTGACCCGCTCAAAGGAGCTTCCGCCTGAAACAGATTTTTCCGGCAAAGACCCCAGAATCGGTGTTTTTGTGTGTAATTGCGGGATTAATATCGGCGGCATTGCCGATGTCCCTGCTGTGAGAGATTATGCCGGGACTCTTCCTTATGTGGTCCATGTTGAAGACAACCTCTTTACATGTTCTCAGGATGCCCAGGATCACATCAAGGAAGTACTTGCAGAAAAAGAAATCAACCGGGTAGTCATTGCTTCCTGTTCTCCGCGTACCCATGAATCGCTTTTCCAGGAGACGATTCGTGATGCGGGATTGAACAAATATCTGTTTGAAATGGCTAATATCCGGGATCAGAATACATGGGTGCATATGAATGATCCGGCCAGGGCAACGGCCAAGGCCAAGGATCTCGTTCGAATGGCCGTGGCCAAAGCCACCCATGTGGAACCCCTGCACCAGGTCAGCCTTACCATTAAAAAATCCGTCCTTGTTATAGGTGGCGGTGTCGCAGGAATGGAAGCAGCTTTAGGTGTTGCGGACCAGGGATTTGAAGCAGTTCTTGTTGAACGCTCAGATACTTTGGGCGGTGTTGCCAAAAATCTTCGGGCCACGTGGAAAGGAGAACCCATTAAACCCTACCTGGAAAATCTGACTGAAAGGATCAACGGTAATGACCGTCTCCAGGTTCTCATGAATACGGAAGTCTCAAACACTACAGGGTCTCTTGGTAATTTTACGACAACGCTTTCATCCGAAAACAATGGAAATACCGTTATTGAACACGGCGCTACGATTATAGCTACAGGCGGGAAAGAATACAAACCCTCGGAATACCTCTACGAAGAGCATCCGGATGTTTTGACCCATCTGGATATGGACGCGTTGATGACCGAGGAAGATCCCAGAACGAAAAAAGCCAAATCAATCGCATTTATCCAATGTGTGGGTTCCAGAAATAACGACAATCCATTTTGCAGTAAAGTATGCTGTACCCACAGCCTTAAAACAGCCCTGGGTCTTAAAACCATCAACCCCCGAGCCCGAATTTATATTGTTTACCGGGATATCAGGTCATATGGTTTCAGGGAAGATCTTTATAAAGAAGCCAGAGAAAAGGGCATAATTTTTATCCGGTATGATCTCGAAAACCCACCAAAAGTTACCTCAAATGAAAACAAAGAACTGAAACTGACGGTAACAGATCATGTCTTGAGAGTTCCGATCGCCATCAGACTGGATCTGCTTGTCCTGGCTTCGGGAATCGCACCAAACGAGAACAAGGCCCTGTTTGAAAAATTCAAGGTTCCTGTAAACGACGAAGGGTTCCTTGTAGAAGCTCATGCCAAGCTGAGGCCCGTGGATTTTGCTTCCGACGGCCTGTTCGTGGCAGGTCTTGCCCATTATCCAAAACCCCTTGAAGAGAGTATTGCCCAGGCAAAGGCAGCGGTTGCAAGGGCAATGACCATTGTTTCAAAAGATTCAATCATGGTAGGCGGTGTTGTCGCCGAGGTTACCCGGGAAAAATGTGCTGTATGCCTGACCTGTGTCAGAGCCTGTCCCTACAGCATACCCTATATTCATCAGGACGGATATGCTGTCATAGAGGCATCGGAATGTCATGGATGCGGCGTATGTGTATCAGAATGCCCGGGAAAAGCCATAAAACTCAATCATTTTACCGATAAGCAGATTATGGCGAAAACAGATGCGCTCTTTCAGGAGGAATGTGCCTGAGACTGTTGACAACCTGAAAAATAAGAATAAGCGGTTTTTCAGGAATTACGGAGGGAAATTATGACGGAAACATTTGAACCTAGAATCATTGCTTTTTGCTGTCAATACTGAGCGTATGCAGCCGGGGACCTGGCAGGTTCCATGCGACTTTCCTATCCGCCGAATATAAAGGTGCTTCAGGTGCCGTGTACCGGGAGGGTGGACATCATCCATCTTCTCAACGCCATCGAAGATGGCGCTGATGGTGTATATGTGGCGGGCTGCCTGGAAGGGGAATGTCATTACAGGACAGGTAATCTTAGAACACGGAAAAAGGTTGAATACGTTAAAAAAGTTCTTGAGGAGATCGGTATAGAACCGGAAAGAGTTGAAATGTACAATCTTTCTTCAGCCCAGGGGAAAAGATTTGCAGAGATTGCAAATGAAATGGTGGGAAGAATTAAAGGTTTAGGATCGTCGCCTGTAAAAAGCGATAAAGCGGCATGATGGATACTCCGCTTTTTGATTAAAGCCTTAAACAATAATCATTAAACCAACAACGAGGTGAACAATGATAGTTGCAGATCGTAAATCTCTTGAAGAGATATTGACAATGGTTAAAGAGCATAAAAAAATTCTCATTGTCGGGTGTAAAGGGTGCGTTACTGTCTGTAATGTCGGGGGGCTCAAGGAAGTCGAAATTCTGGCATCCTCCATTGGGATTGGCCGGAAAAAAGAGGGTAAGGCTATTGAAATTGATCAAACCATCATCGAGCGACAGTGCGATAATGAATATGTGGAACAGTTGAAGGAGACGGTAAATAATTATGATGCCGTTATTTCAATGGCCTGTGGCGTCGGTCCCCAATTTTTATCAGAAGCTTACCCCGAACAAATATTTTTCCCTGCCGTGAATACGACCTTTTATGGCGGAGCCGTCGCCCACGGTATCTGGGAAGAACGGTGTGCCGGATGCGGAACCTGTATAATCCACAATTATGACGGGTTGTGCCCCATTGCCAGATGCGCGAAAAGTCTTCTCCACGGACCCTGCGGGGGGTCTTCCCAGGGGGCTTGTGAAGTGTCAAAGGAAACGGTATGCATCTGGAATGCTATTGTTGAAAAGAAAATGAAACAGGGACGTCTTGAAGATCTTTTGATCGTAAAGGAGCCGAAAGACTGGCGTTCAGCCAGAGACGGCGGGCCCAGACGAAGTATTAGAGAAGAATTGGCTGAGTGATTCCTTACTGGTTATAGATTCAGGATAAGGAACAGGAAATACAAAGGAGATAGCCCAATGAGCGAACTGAAATCAGAAAGTAATCTTGAAAAGGTTCTGAAAGCCGGTCATTTTGCATTCACGGGAGAGTGTGGTCCGCCAAAGGGTGCCAATGTGGAGCACCTTGTGAAGAAGTTCCAGTATCTCAAAGGTAATGTTGATGCGGTGAATATCACGGATAACCAGACTGCTGTGGTCAGGATGTCAAGTCTTGCAGCATCGCACCTTATGATAGATGAAGGTCTTGAACCCAATTTCCAGATGGTCTGCCGGGACCGTAACCGCCTTGCGATCACCAGCGATATTTTAGGGGCCTATGCCCTTGGTATCCGTAACATGTTATGTCTTTCCGGTGACCACCAGACTTTTGGGAATCATCCGCAGGCCAAAAATGTTCACGACATTGATTCCATGCAGCTCATCAGGCTGGCGACAATGATGCGGGATGAAGGTAAATTCATGAGTGGCGATGACATTGATGTGCCGCCAAAACTCTTTGTCGGCGCTGCGTGTAACCCTTTTGCGGATCCGTTTGAATACAGAGTCCACCGCCTTGCGACAAAGATAAAGGCAGGTGCTGATTTTATACAGACCCAATGCATTTTTAACATGGATAAGTTTAAAGAATTCATGAAAAGGGTTGTGGATATGGGGCTTCATGAAAAGTGTTATATTCTGGCGGGCGTCACTCCCATGAAGAGTGCCGGTATGGCAAATTTTATGTCCAAGTTTGTGCCTGGAATGGATATCCCCGAATCCCTGAAACAACGGTTAAAAGGTGTGGAAAAAGAAAAGCAGCCTGAAGAAGGAATTCGGTTTGCCCTGGAACAGATTGAGGAGTTCAAGGATATGGAAGGGGTTGCCGGCGTCCATTTAATGGCCATCGAATGGGAGGAAAGGGTTCCCGAGATAGCCGAAAGAGCAGGTGTCCTTCCAAGGCCTGTTGTTTAGAATTGTGAATGGTTTATCCGGTTTAGATTATTTCAGAAAGGTGCATCATGGATAAAGAAAAACTCATGTTAAATGCTATTCTCAATACCGTGGATGACGGTATTTATGTCATTTCGCAGGACTATACGATTGAATTCATGAACCAAAAAATGATCGATATGTTCGGCGATGGTGTCGGGAAGAAATGTCATGCCGTATTCAATAACAGCGATAGTCTCTGTGAATGGTGCCGCAGCAGTGAAGTATTTGAGGGTAATCGTGTCTGTCAGGAACTGTTTTTTCCGAAGGTTGATGGAACATTCAAAGTAACGGAAATTCCCTTTGAAAATCCTGATGGCACACTTTCAAAGTTGAGTATTTTCCGAGACATTACTCACCGGAAGCAGCGGGAAGCAAAATTAAAGGCATCGGTTGAAGAATACAGAGCATTATTTGAGCATGTGGCTGTCGGTGTTTCTATCAGCACCAAAGAAGGTAAGTTCATCGATGCAAACCAGGCCCTTCTGGATATACTTGGCTATTCAAGCAAAGAGGAGTTTCTGGAAATTGATATTATCAATGACATGTACCTTTTCCCTGAAGACCGTCTGACGTTTCAGAAAATGATTGAAAAAGACGGACGCGCAATTGACTTTGAAGTTCAATTCAAACGGGAAGACGGAACCCCGGTCCCTATAATGCTTACCAGTAATGCTCGTTATGATCTTGATGGGACTGTTGTCGGTTACGAAAGTATTCATGTGGATTTGACCCAGCGATACCAGATGCAACGGAAAATTAGGGAAGCGCATGATTTTTTAAATAAAATTGTGAAAAGTGCGCCGATTTCGATCATGGCTGCCGACCTGGAAGGGAATATCATCATCTGGAACCGCGCTGCTGAAAGGACGCTGGGATACACTGCCGATGAAGTGATCGGCAAAATGAATATCACAAAAGTCTACTCGGAAGGGAAAGCCCATGAAATTATGAAAGTCATGCGCAGTGCAAATCACGGTCCGGTGGGCACGTTTCCCCCTCAATCGGTTCTTTACGTTCGAAGAGACGGTAAGACAATTGACGGACATCTGTCGGCTGCCATGATTTATGATGATGAGGGCAACGAAGTTTCGACAGTCGGATCATTTGTGGATCTTACGGAGCGGATTGAAATGGAGCGTGCCTTAAGTATGACCCAGGAGCAGCTTTTGCAGTCTGAAAAGCTGGCTGCCATGGGACGGTTGACCTCACAGATTGCCCATGAACTTAACAATCCTCTCTTTGGTATCATGAATACGCTTGAATTGTTAAAAACTGAAATTCCCCCGGAGAATAAACGCAGAAGATTGCTGGATATGTCTCTTTCCGAGATCATTCGGCTGGCCGATATGCTGAAAAAAATGTTGTCTTTTTCAAAGCCCGAGCAGGAAATAAAGAAGCCGGTTAATTTGAATACGATTTTAGACGAGATCCTGCTGCTTTATGCAAAGCAGTTCCAAGAAAACGATATAAAAATCAAAATGGATTTTTTTGAAGATCTTGCCGAAGTGATTGCATCAACCAACCAGTTGCGCCAGGTGTTTCTGAACATGATTTCCAATGCACGGGATGCCATGCCGGAAGGCGGAACGCTGAGCGTGTCGACATTCCATCAGAACAGATTTGTGAAGATCCTGATTTCTGATACAGGTATCGGCATCAGCAAAGAAAACATTGAACAGATTTTTGACAGTTTTTTTACCACCAAGGACAGTATTAAAGGGGTGGGGCTCGGCTTGTCTGTTTGTTATGGTTTTGTAAAAGACCATGGCGGTGATATAAAAGTGGATAGTACGGTTGGCAAAGGCACCACCTTTACCATTTTATTGCCCATCGAACAGCCTGAAGAATAGTTTAAAAAAACAGCAAGTCTTGGGGGTCAAAGTCTTGGGGGTCAAATCTTTAATCTTGATATTTCACTTCAAGGAGACTGTTTTGCTATGTTTACTGGGCAAATTTAAAGTACGACATTTCATCAAGATTCGTGATTTTATTAGTTTTAAACGGCATTCATTGGGCATTTATCAAGATTAAAGATTTGACCCCAATTTTTGGTATTTGAAAGTAATAATACGCTTCAACGCTGCATAATAAGGTTATTACGTTCTGCCGCAGAAGAGCAAGCATCGGCAAGGATCTAAGCAACAGGAGGGCAAATGTCAAAAATCCAAACCCGAAGATTTACATCTGTTTTTGATTTTCTTTCAAAATTTTTCAGCATGTTCAAAGGCCCTACATTTTTAATGACGCTTATAAAACTGGATTCAGGGCTCAGGGAAAAGATTTTGCTTACAATTTCTGTTACAAACAACTGCTCGACATGAATGAGTATTCATGGTGCCGTTGGTAAACGGTACGGGGTCAGTCAGGATTTTATTGAAAAACTTGTCGCGCTTGAAAAGTCTGATTTTGAGTACAAGGAATGGTTGGCCTTGAAATATGCCCGAGACATGGCGCTGATGAACGGCAAATCACCTGAAAATGAATACGAGCATGACTTTACCATTCTGTATGCCCAAAAAGAAAGAAACTACATTCTTAAAGTCATCCGATTGATGATATTCTCCAATTGTATAAACAACTCTTTGAAAAAGCAGTCCTGGCGGGCTGATCTGGAAGGACTGACCATCAGCGGTCCTGCCGATATTGATTAGCCGCTTGCTGAAAAAGCACAATTATCCCCCCTCTAAAATTCGTTTATGTAAATATCTATCCCTTTATTTTATCGAAGATGCATGTCGATCTCTTTTTTATTGAATCCAAAGATTTTATTACCATTGATAACGATCAGAGGAACGCCACGACCTTTAAGATTTGTAAATTCGGCTTTTGCGGATGCCGATTTTTCAATATCATACTCTGTATAACGGATACCTTTCTGGTCGAAATACTTTTTAGCCGATATACAGTACCCGCATCTGACTGTTGTGAAGATCTTGACGGTTTTTTTATTTGAGGAGGTTACATAGCCAGCAATGCTTTTCTTATTATCGCTATTATTGCCGGATATCATTTTTATTATTTTATCTGTTATTGGGGAAGCAATATGCTTGATTCTATAAACTAGGGGAATGGGAGCGTACTGGTATCCATCTGAAATATTAAAATTGTTAATATTTTCAGGTTTTGTGTCGGAAAAATGATAACCACCGTTTTTATCTTGCCAGGAGTATATGGATTTTATCGGCGTCACATTTTGTGATTTTTTGTTAAACTGCCACCAGTCGTAAGACAGGTATCCGGCAAAGAAACCAGCTAATAGTAACGCTATAATGATAATCTTCTTCATTTTGAGCCTTAACCTTCTTCGCAATCCGCCTAATTAACCTGGCAAAATGAATGGGCGAAATACCATGTAAACCGAATAATTCAAGACTTTTTTCGACAGACAGCAATCATCCGGTTGTTCATAAATCCGTAGTCTCCTTTTGACCGATGGGCTGAAAAACCTTTATGAATTTTAATCTCACAAAAGCCGGCCTGATCAAGGAGTGAATTAATCCTGTCTTCATTATAGAGGCGAATAGAATAATTTTCGTCTCTCACTAAACCAGTTGTTTTGCTTAAAACCATCTCCCGTGCGCGGACAGACCCGTTGTGAAGTTCCCGTTGTCTGCATACTACCATGTCGTCTCCGATCTCGTGCCAGGCAGCCGGATTAAATGATTTAAGAACATAATCCCCGTCCGTAATATCGATAAGAAGCTTGCCGTCGGGGCAGAGGAGGCGATTCGCCTCATGAATAATGAGGTTGTCTGCATCGTCGTCGCTGATATAGCCCAGGGAGTTCCCCATAATGCAGACATGGTCAAAACTTCCTGCGGGGAGCTTTGTTTTTCTGGCATCAGACTGAATAATGTCAATTGAGATGTTGTTTTTCGCTGCATATGCTTTTGCCTGATCTACCAGATATGGTGAATAGTCGAGGAGCGTACAGTTTTTGTAACCCCTTGAAAAGAGTTCAAAGGCGTGTCGGCCATGCCCTCCGCAAAGATCGAGAATATTTTGATCTTTACTAATTGAAAGCAGTTCACAGATCAGATCTACTTCACGACATGTAATATTATCATCACAGACTGAACGGGCATCTGTAAGAAGATAAATATCGTCGAAAAGGGTTTTCCACCAGTTTTGTTTGACATGAATACTCATAATTACATCGGTTCCGCTCCAAAACCGAACAGACCGTCTGAAGCGATAATGGCAGGAGATCCGCCCCAGGGGTTCGTTCTGGCTATTTCAAGTTCTTCTTCCTCTATCTTGACGATATCATCCAGTTTCCCGGAAAGCCACATGCTTTCCATTGTACAGCAGTCAGACCATAATTGTTTGCAATAGTCCTCAAGGGCTTGAATCTGTTTCAGTGTTATCAGACGCGGCCTTAAAGCTATACTGATCGGGCCGAGAAGATATGTAAAATCGAAATCAAGGGCCATCTTTTTTTGCATCTTGAGTGCTTCCTCTATTTCACCATAATCGGCAGACATGATGGCGTCATTGACCTTGTTGACTGCATCGCGGATAGATATGTCTGAATTCAGGACGGCAATCGGCTGAACACCGCCTCCGCTTCCGACATTTGTCGGAACGCCTCCGATACGTCCAAGGAAACCGAAAAGACCTTCAGGACCTGTCAAACATCTGAAGTCTGTCTGAAATTGTTTAAGAAAAATTTCACCGTTTTTTAATATCGGTATCTCTTCAGCCCATATGTTAAGAGGAATTTTTTCCTGCACTATATATTCTTCATCGCGAAGGGCACGCGCCACAGCTTCATCAGGACTAATATTGATACCCCCCACACGGACTCCATGCCCGGAATAACCTCTCTCGGGTTTTAATACCAGATTGTCCCAGTTGGATCGTGTCCATTCTATAAGGTCGCTTATGGGTTCCCCGTTAGGTCCTTCAGTCCTTCTTGAATAAAACTGTCTGGTCCATGGTGTCCGTTCAACAATTTCTTTATGAAAATGTTGGCTAAAGCGGCCTCTAATAATTTCATACATGCTTTTGACATTTATCGGTTCAGTACCCCGCGGATTGATTACGCGCCCTTCTTTCACAGCCTGCAGGACCGGGTCTAATCCTTGTTTTCTATGCAATGCAATCAGAACATCTGTATTAAAATCCATAAAGATTGTTGAAACAGGGGTTCCTTTCCAGCAAACCTTTCCGTTTTGTATTTCCAGTTCATGCGGTGCCATAAGACCGCCTGAAATTCCATTTATTGAATCGAGGTGTTTGGCCAGGTTTTTGTTTTCTGTAACATCTTCGAGCGTCTCCTCTTCAGCAACAACGGCAATAAGGCCCGGGTTGGCTCCTTCCCTGGTCTTGTGTGCTTCAACAAGCATGTCGACAAATCCATACACTGGAAAAAGTGTTGGGTGGTCAAAGTCCAGATTAATCCCGGACGGACTGATCTCTTCGATTTTTTCCCAGACAGCTTTTCCGATAATTTGAGTAATCCTCTGGTAATCCCAGCCGCCGGGGCTTCCTAAATTCCATTCAGAATGATATCCGACAAATTCTTTCAATTTTTACTCCTTGCCTGTTAATTCAAAGTTTTTTCCATACGTTTTTCAATCAAGTGAAAAGGGAGCTCCCCGCTTTTCAAAAGGACATCATGAAACTTTTGAACCCCGAGTCGGTGAACGTGTCTCTTTTTAAGCTCCCTGATTTCATAACTGCCAAGGCAGTAACAAAGCTGATAGCCGGGATTAAGACGAAACCTGTTGATTTGACTGTTCGCCTCGTCCCTTGAAAATCCGGTAGTTGTTAATAACCTTACAGCATCTTCCCTGTCAAGCTTTCCAGTTGAGATGCCTGCATCGATCTGACAGCGTGCAGCCCGCCAGAGCCTTCTCCTGAAGTCCACCAACAGGTCGTCGGGATGCGTAACATAGCCATAATCCGCCAGCATTGTTTCAGCATATGTAGCCCATCCTTCGTAAAACAAAGGGGACTCTATTTGCCGCCTGACAGGATTTTCGAGTTTTCTTCGGATGCTGTCCAGGAGAAAGTGGCCTGGAATCGTTTCATGGGCTGTAAGAAATTTGTATTCCCGATGCAGTCGTCCTTCAAGGCGCTTTGCGGCTTCCGAGTTGTTTTGATCAAACCGGTTGGTTGTAATATAAAAAAAATCCTTTTCATTTTCATCTGCTGTCAAAGAAGCTCCAAACGATGCAGAACCCCTAACTGACCTGAGATATAACGGCGTTTCAGTAATAACTAGACCGGCATATTGGTTTTTGTTTATCAATCCATTTTCTTTAAAGAAATTGCCAACATTTTTAGCTTCCTTGCTGTATCTGGAAATGATGCTGACATCTCCCATATCACTGGGGGAAGTGTTTTGATACAAATCCTGCCAGGGAATGTCCGGGTTGATTTTTCTTCCCGTGTCTTCAAGGTTTTTTAAATTGTCATTCCAGTCATCCACCGCAATTTGAAAAATATCGTCCAAAGATCTGGCAGACATGAAGTGCTCCCTTATGCAGGCATCAAGCGTGTCAGAAGAAAAATGACTGTCAGGGAAAGGTGTGTTGGATAATAAGAAATTTCTAAAAGCATCAACAGCATCAACAGCATTTTTAATGCCTTGCTCAAATAAAGCATCCTGGTCCGTCCTATGAAAAAAAGATGCGACCGTGTTTTCCAGATATTCTTTACAGTCGGCTGTCATCAAGACTGCATGTTCAAAAAAAGATTCAGGTATTAAAGACAGGTTGGCCATCCCTTGACCTAAAAGATCCGGTATGGCATGCAAACGACTTGATGAGCGATCAATAATTTCTTTTAATGACTCGGAAGATCTGTTAAGCGCATGGTCAAGCCCTATAAAAGCTATTTTTAAGTAAAGGAGTGGATTGTTTTTAAAAGATTCTTTTCTTTCGATCTCTATCAGAGCTCCAGAGATATTGGCGATAAGCAGGTCGATATCAATTTTCTTTTCAAAAGGTATATCGTTTTCTTTGTAAAGCATTGAGAATTCATTACGAAACTGCTTTAACTCATTAACTGTATTCTTTGTCGACCCGGCTTCAAGGTTGTCTAATCTGTCGTAATACTTTGCTGCTTCCTCTGCCATTGGCAGAAAGTGAAATTCATCACTTGCACACATCACCGGAAAACGTTTTGCAACAAATTCAAAATAACGATCCGCAAGCCGTGTTATCATTAGATTCACCAAAGAAATCCACCAAAGCAATTCACCAAAGCAATTCACCAAAACTCGATCAGGTCCAAAAGGTTATTGTTATTCAGGTGTTGCAAACATATAGCAATATCGAGTATTGTGACTTTTTATTTTTAAATGTCAATAATATCTTGTAAGAAAGAGGGATTATCAAAAAAATATAATAAGATGGTAATTATGACTGAATTCGTATTACACGCATATGTTTTTATTTTCGGATTGTGCATCGGCAGTTTTTTAAATGTATGTATTTACAGGTTGCCTGAAGGCAAATCTATTGCAATGTCACGTTCGGAATGCCCGGCCTGCGGCAATATGATTCGTTTTTATGATAATATCCCTGTGCTGAGCTACTTGATACTGAGAGGCCGTTGTCGTCATTGCAAGGTTCCAATACCGGTCAGGTATATATTTGTAGAGCTTATAGCAGGCTTCTGCGCTATTTGCACATTCATAAAATTCGGTCTTACCCTCGAGGGTTTGATCTATTTTATATTTATTGCAGCGCTCATTGTCGTTATTTATATTGATATTGATCATAAGATTATTCCCAATACCATAACTCTTCCCGGAATTCCTATTTGTTTTATTGCATCTTTTGCTTTGACCTCAATAACAACAAAAGCATCAATTGTAGGAATTCTTGCCGGTGGCGGAAGTCTTTTTTTAGTTGCGTGGGTTTACAAACTGATTACTAAAAGAGACGGTATGGGAGGAGGGGATATCAAGCTGCTTGCCATGATAGGGGCTCTGATCGGATGGAAAGGTGTTCTCTTTACCATTTATGCTGCATCTGTAGCAGGAACATTGGTGGGGATACCGGTTATATTGCTGAATAAAAAGAATTTCAGGTTTGCCATTCCTTTTGGCCCTTTCCTTTCAATAGGAGCGATTGCATATATATTTTACGGGGAGATTGTTATTAAGTGGTACCTCTATTAGCCCCTATAAATATTTAACGTCTGCCCCCCTCTTTTATTTTCACAAGCTGGGCATCGTGGATAAATTTGCTTAATAACCTTTCATGCTCTATAGCAAGAGATAAAAATTTTATACCCAATGAAAAAGTTTCATTATTAGCCGTCAGTTTTTTTCTCACGATATTTATTTTTGACTCAATTTTAACGGTTGAAGATTTTCCACTCGGGTAGGTTAGCTGCAGTTCCGTCAAGGCATCTTCACCGATATCTGCCGAAAACAAAGGATTCGTTTTGTCCTTTAACCGCGTTACGCAGATAATGCCTATGCCTGTGAAAGAAATATCCTTAACCTTAAAATAATCTTTTGAAGAATATTTGTTTCCTTTAAAAGTAATGATTCCTTGAACCTTAAACCCAAAACCAGGCGATAGCCTGTATGCTGATCTGATATTGAGTTCTTCCACAGGGGTTTTATAGGCGATAAGAATTGCATTTTCTTTAACCTGATTCGATATTGCGTAATCAGCTATGAATTTTTTTATTTCGACATGTATGCCACATCTGAATTTTTCGTTAAGTTCTTTTTCCACAACGGTCGTGATGTTCAAGGTGTTGTATTGGAAACTTGGAAGGATTGGTCGGTAAGGTTGGGATATTATCATCTGTGATTTTTCATATTTGCAGTCATGAATAATGCTACTTCTTACAATCGGAACATCTGCATCAATGTCAAAAACCACATCAATCACAGTGCCGGGTTTGAATATTTCATCTATTTTTAGTTTCTCAGTTGGTTTCTTGTCAGGGCTGTTTCGCATTATTTTCATGTAATTAGAGGCAGAAGCGTAATGATTTAACTTTTTTGACAGATTATATCATAACCGCCATAATAAATCAAAGGCGCTATCATTCAGGACCACGACTAAACGCCACAAAAATGCCAATGCCGGAAAGAATGGCCCCTGCCGTCATTGCATAGTGAAAAGCAGCCATGAAGACGTCCTGCAGTTCGGGCTTGTATACTTTAAGCGTGAGTCCCCCGCTTTGATTATAAA
>CAZTYY010000042.1:0-19919 GCA_964617785.1 uncultured Desulfobacterales bacterium
ACCCCTTGAACCCCATTCAAGTGCGCTACCAGACTGCGCTACGCCCCGACACAAACGTATAATTTCCATTAATTGTCACTTTATGTCAAGACCATATTCCATAAAACGGAAAAAAATTTCTGGTACGAATGTTGGAAAACAATTTGCAGTTAATCTGCTCCTCGTGTTAATAAAAATTTTGATGGCTTCGCAAAAAAGTCCAATTATTGTTTTAGGAAACAGGCAGATAACTTATGAATTCCAAAATACAAAAACTTATTGTTCCAAATGCATTAAAAAAAGGGGATATCATTGGCATTGTTGCGCCAGCCGGTCCCTTTGACAAGGCAAAGCTTCAAGCAGGTATTAAAGTGCTGGAATCTATGGGGTTTAAGCTCTTTGTCCCCGAAGGGCTTTTTAAGAAAGAAGATTATCTGGCGGGCTCTGATACTCACAGGGCTGAAACATTAAACCGGCTTTTTGAAAATGATTCAATCAGAGCCATTATGTGCGCAAGAGGCGGATTCGGCTCCCTACGGATACTTTCACTCATTAATACTGAAATTGTTCGCAATAACCCAAAGATTTTTATCGGTTTTAGCGATATAACCGCCATACACTCCTTCCTTTATACAAAGTGTGGCCTTGTATCATTTCATGGCCCCATGGTGGCTACCATTGCTGATAATTGCCTTAAAACCAGGGATGCAATGTTTGAGGCGATAACTGCAGGGAAAAAACTGAGGATCAAGCCTGAAAAAGGATGGATAATACAGCACGGCATAGCTCAAGGTCCTGTTTTCGGAGGAAATATGGCAACCTTATGTCACCTTACAGGGACCGAGTATGAACCGGATTTGAAAGGACATATTCTCTTTTTTGAAGATACGGATGAACCTCTTTATAAAATCGATAGAATGCTGACCCAGATGAAGTTCGCAGGTGTCCTGGATGGAGTTGTCGGAATTGTGTTGGGTTCTTTTAAAAACTGCGGCGAGCATGAAAAGGTTTATATGATTTTTGAGCGCATGTTCAGGGATGATGGCATCCCTATTCTTGCAGGATTTGCCATTGGCCATGAACAATCGAACATTACGGTTCCCATTGGCTTAAAGGCAACGATAGACACAGATAACCATCTGTTTTTATTTCATGAACCATCAGTGAAAATTGGATGAAACAAGTAGATCATCTTATGGAAGAGGCTATTCGGGAACAGGTGTTTCCGGGCGGGGTGCTTCTGGTTTCAGAAAAAGGAAAAACTGTTTTTCACAAAGCATTTGGTAAAGCCAATATTTATTCAGGCCTTTTGGTTAAAAAAAATACTGTTTTTGATCTTTCTTCCCTGACAAAGCCGCTTGCCACAACCCTTGCAGTGATGAAGCTTATTGAAGAAAATATGCTCAGCCTGTCTGATACGCTCGGGAAAAATCTGCCCGAGTATAAAGGAACATCAAAGGAAAAGATAACAATCCGTCAGCTTTTAGATCATACATCCGGTTTGCCCGATTATCGCCCTTTTTACAAAGAATTGATGAATATTTCTGTTGATGAACGAAGAACAGCATTAAAAGGTTTACTATTACGAGAAGAGCTTATTAATATCCCCGAAACACAGACGCTTTACAGTGACCTGGGATTCATGATTTTGGGATGGCTTGTTGAGACAGCTTCCGGCGATCGTCTCAATTCCTTTATAGAAAAACGAATATATTCTCATATCGGACTTGGCAGCCTGTTTTTTATAGACCTTCATGGGTCAGGTTCTGAGTCAAATATCAGGGAAAGGGAGTTCGCGGCAACCGAGAAGTGTCAATGGCGCGGGAAACTTATTGAAGGTGCTGTTCATGATGATAATGCCTTTGCTGCAGGCGGTGTAGAAGGCCACGCAGGACTTTTTGGAACAGCCGGTGATATCAACAGACTTCTTGAGGATCTGTTGTTAACGTTTTATGGCAAAAACAGTTCAGGCGTTTTCAATAGGGATATTCTCAGTATTTTTCTTAAAAGGCCGGACAGGGAAAACGGCAGGGTGCTCGGATTTGATGTGCCATCGCCGCAAGGGTCCAGCTGTGGCCGATATTTTTCAGCTGACACGGTTGGACATCTTGGCTTTTCAGGAACATCGTTCTGGATGGATCTTGAACGTTCAATAATTGTTATCCTTTTGACAAACCGTATTCATCCATCCCGAAACAATGAAAAAATAAAAGCATTCCGTCCCAGGCTGCATGATGCGGTTATGCAACAATTTGGCAGGCCCATAACCCATTAAACCGAATTCTTTTATCTTGATCTGAACTTTCCACTTGTAATGGATGACTATTTCTGGTAGCGATTTCTAATAATTCCGTTGGGAAAAGATCGCTGTAACTTAACCCGAAAAAACGGGCAAACGCGTTGCGTTTATTTTATTCACAGTAACTCTGATTTTGAAAGGTATGCCATGAATAGGTTCTTGGATTCGTTTCTGGGTCTTTTTTCTAACGATCTTGCCATTGATCTCGGTACCGCAAATACACTCGTATATGTCAAAGGTAAAGGGATTGTATTGAGGGAACCTTCGGTGGTTGCTATCAGAACCGATGACAGGCTTAAAAATCGGATTCTGGCTGTAGGGATTGAGGCAAAGAACATGCTGGGAAGGACTCCCGGCAATATCGTCGCCATTCGTCCACTGCGTGACGGTGTGATAGCAGACTTCGATGTTACGGAAGCGATGCTGAAACATTTTATTCGAAAGGTCCACAACCGAAGAACATTTATACGGCCAAGAATTGTTATTGCCGTGCCGTCGGGAATTACCCAGGTGGAAAAGCGGGCGGTTAAGGAATCAGCAGAATCGGCAGGCGCCCGTGAAGTGTACCTTATTGAAGAGCCAATGGCTGCTGCAATCGGAGCCGGCCTTCCTATTACTGAACCTACATGTAATATGGTCGTTGACATCGGCGGCGGAACAACTGAAGTGGCGGTTATTTCACTTGCCGGTATTGTCTACAGCTGTTCTTTGAGAGTGGCGGGCGATAAAATGGATGCAGCTATTACACAGTATATCAAGCGGAAGTATAACCTTCTCATTGGTGAGCGGACGGCAGAAATTATTAAAACAACAATTGGAAACGCATATCCTGATGCACAGAACCTTGAAACCATAGAAGTAAAAGGCAGGGATCTTGTCTCCGGTATTCCGAAAATCCTTACAATCGATTCGGAAGAGATACGAGTCGCGATTTCAGAGCAGATCGATGCCATCGTAGAGACGGTAAAAATTGCACTTGAACAGACACCTCCGGAGCTTGCGGCTGATATAGTCGACAGGGGAATTGTGCTGACCGGCGGAGGAGCCCTCCTGAAAAATCTTGACAAGCTATTAAGAGAGGAAAGCGGTTTACCCATAACTGTTACAGAAGATCCCTTGTCGACTGTAGCGCTCGGATCGGGCAAAGTGCTTGACAGCATTGAAATTCTTAAACAGGTGATGATCAGATAACTTCATGTTTTCCAGAAGAATAGTATATGCGATAGGCGGATTTTTCTTTATCGCGTGTTGCATCATACTGATTATTGTTTCCAGCAGACAGCCGGCTGCTTTGGGAAAGGCAGAACAGGTTCCGATCGCCTTTATTGCACCGTTTCAGAATATTGTTTCAGGAACAATTCGTTTTACAGAAGATATCTGGTCGCACTATTTTTATCTGGCTTCAGTAGCAAAAGAGAATGACCTTTTAATAAAAGATTTAAACCGGTCTGTTGAGAGACACAATACGTACATTGAGACGGAACTAACAAACAAGCGCCTTAGAAGTTTTCTGGAATTTAAAAAGAAAACAACTATCAGGGTCGTTGCTGCTGAGGTTGTGGGCCGCGATCCCTCACCTTGGTTTAAGACGGTTGTTATCGACAAGGGAATGTCCGATAGTGTGAAACAGGGGCTGCCTGTTGTTGTTGCAAACGGCGTTGCGGGGCAGGTTATGAATGTTTCGTCGGACTATGCAAAAGTATTGTTGATAACTGACAGTAACAGCGCAGTTGACGCCCTTGTGCAGCGGTCAAGAGCGAGGGGAATCATTAAAGGCTCTTCGGCTGACCGATGTTTTTTTCAATACGTCCTTCGAAAAAATGATGTTAAAGTCGGTGATACTGTTATTACATCAGGGCTTGACGGCGTTTATCCAAAAGGACTCCGTGTGGGGCGTGTGTCAGGTGTTGTCAGACGGAATGCCGGCATGTTTCAGAGAGTTGAGATTACTCCCTACGTCGACTTTGAGAAACTTGAAGAGGTCATGGTCGTACTGGAATCATCCGGCAAAGAACAGGCGGAAAAATGATCGATTATGTTTTTTATACACTTGTTTGCCTTTGCCTGGTTATCTTGCAGACAGCTATTTTACCGTATATAACTTTTTTCAATAATTGTTATGATCTACTGATTCCCCTTATTTTGTATATGGCATTTTTCAGGCCTGTTTTTGAGAGTGTTCTGGTTGCGCTTACCATTGGACTTGTTATGGATTCTATAACCGGTGGGCCTTTTGGGATATTTATATCGATTTATTTCTGGCTTTTTGCAGGAACAAGATGGGGAATGCAATATTTTCATTCCGGAACAACAGTTCTTTTGCCGTTTGTTATCAGTGCCGGTGTGTTGGTGGAAAATTTAAGTCTTCTTTCAGTAACAGCCTTAATTGCAAAAGAAGCGGTTTTCCCTGCAGGGGTTGCTGAAATGATAGCATGGCAGGTTTTCTGGGCGGCTATATCCGGCCCGTTTGTTTTTATGTTTATCAAATTTATTCATACTGGTTTGAATGCCCGGCTTGAGGAAATGTCTTTAGGCCGGAATAGTCACGGATTATAGGGCTGCTGTTCCGCACAGATTGTTCTGATGAGGCTTTGCTTTGGAAAGTTACTACAAAACAGTCGATTCCGAGTGGTATAAACAACGTCTTAACGGCGCGTTTTTTTGTGTTTTGGCTGCCTTTGCTGTTCTTACTGTCCGCTTGTTTTATCTTCAAGTGATCGAAGGAGAAGAGTTCAGGCGACTGTCTGAAAACAACTGTATCAGATTATATAGCCTGGACCCTCCACGTGGTTTGATTTTTGACAACGACAATGAACTGCTTGTCGACAACCGCCCTTCATTTGATTTGGGCATTATTTTAAAGGATGCAAAACCTGTTGATCAAACAATTAAAAAGCTTGCTGAATACATCAATGTTTCTGTTGAAGAAATTAAGGAACGGATTCCTGAGAAAAGAGGGTTGTTATCCTATAAAACAATACAGCTGCGTCAGGATATCGGTCGCAATACACTTGCTGCAATAGAGGTTCACAAGTTTGACCTGCCCGGTATTATAGTGAATGTGAGACCGCTAAGGCACTATATTCATCGCGGCACTGCAGCACATGTTCTCGGATATTTGGGAGAAATAAATGCAAGTGAGTTAAAATCCGGAAGTTACTTAGAATGCCGGCAGGGCGACTATATCGGAAAGTTTGGCATCGAAAAAACATATGAAAAATTCTTAAGGGGTAAAAGAGGCGGAAGGCAGGTTGAAGTCAATGCATCAGGGCAGATTGTAAGGGTGTTGAAAACTGTCGATGCAACGCCCGGGCATAATATTCTTTTAACGATCGATATGGATCTTCAGAAAAAAGCAGAAGATATGCTTAAAGGAAAAGCAGGGGCTGTTGTCGCGATGGAGCCGTCTACAGGAAAAATACTGATACTGGCAAGCAGTCCTTCATTTAACCAGAATGCTTTTGTAAACGGGCTGACTCAAAAAGAGTGGAATGCCCTCATTTCGAATCCAATGAAGCCGATGATTAACAAAGCCTTGCAGGCCGAATACCCTCCGGCCTCTACTTATAAAATTGTTACTGCAATGGCCGGCCTTGAGGAAGGTGTGATTGATGAAGAGACAACAATGTACTGTCCAGGATACCATAAATACGGAAACCGTATTTATGGTTGCTGGAAAAAGGGAGGACATGGAACTGTTAATGTTGTGAGCGCTTTGGCAGAATCCTGTGACGTCTTTTTTTATCAGGTGGGTCAGAAATTGGGGGTAGACCGCCTGGCATGGTATGCAAATGCATGCGGGCTTGGCTCTGTAACCGGCATCCAGCTTGAAAATGAAGAAGCCGGATTGATCCCTACGGCTGAGTGGAAAAGAAAACGTTTCGGTGTCCCCTGGCAAGGCGGAGAAACGCTATCCATTGCAATAGGACAGGGGTTCAACCTGGCAACGCCTCTGCAAATGGCTGTGCTGACTTCAGCAATCGCTACTGATGGCATGATCATGGAGCCGCTGATTTTGAAATCCATAGAGACAGTGGAAGGAGAAAATATAAAGAAGGGGAAAGTCAGGATGGTTGGAAGGCTTCCGGTCAGCGAAAAGACGCTTGAACTTGTAAAAAGGGGACTTTGGGAGGTCGTCAATACTATGGCGGGAACTGCATCGCTGGTTCACCTTAAGAAAGTTGATATAAGCGGAAAAACAGGAACAGCTCAAGTGGTCAGCCGCAAGGAGGGTGCGGTTGAGAACGATAATGATATCCCTGATGCCTTTAAGGCGCATGCCTGGTTTGTAGCTTATGCGCCTTCCGATAATCCTAAAATCGCTCTTGCTGTTTTTATTGAACATGGGGAACACGGATCGAGTGCGTGCGGACCCATAGCACGTGAATTGATTAAAGCATATTTGGAACCTGCTGATGTTTGATAGAAGACTATTCCAATATTTTGACTGGTGGCTTCTGGGGCTGACCCTGATGCTGTGCTCCATTGGATTGACAGTTATTTACAGTGCAGTGACAACTGGCGAATTAAATCCACAAAAAATGCTGTGGGCAAAACAGGGAGTATGGTATTCAGTTGGTCTGACGGCAATGATTGTCACATTTATTGTGAACTATAAGGTACTCGACAAACTAGGCGGAGGGATATATTTAATAAGTATTGGCTTTCTGGTGTGTGTCCTGATTTACGGCAAACATGTTAGTGGCTCTACAAGATGGCTTGTTGTCGGGCCTGTAACGATTCAACCATCTGAACTTGTAAAAATTGCCGTTATTATCGCCCTTGCAAAGTACTATTCCAAGCGGGCAAAGATAAACGGTTTTAGCCTGAAGGAGCTTATGACGCCTGCATTAGTGGTAGTGATCCCTTTTCTTTTAATCGTAAAACAACCGGATCTTGGTACCGCTATGCTGGTGCTTCTTGTTGCCTCTTCCATGACAATATATGTCAAGATTGAAAGAAGGTCACTTGTTTATATTATCGGTTTTTGTGCTGTAACGGTTCCCATGATATGGTTTCTTCTGGCAGATTATCAGAAAAACAGGATTTTGACATTTCTGAATCCGGATCGTGATCCTTTGGGAGCCGGCTACCATATTATCCAGTCAAAAATAGCCATAGGGTCGGGAATGATATTCGGCAAAGGGTTTTTAAAGGGGACTCAGAACGTCCTTTCTTTTTTACCTGAACAGCACACAGATTTTATTATTTCGGTTCTTGCAGAAGAGTGGGGATTTGCAGGTACTGGATTTGTCCTTTTTTTATATATGATTCTGGTTTTATGGGGTTTGAATATTGCTCTGGGTTGCAGGGACTCTTTTGGAACAATATTGGCTGTTGGGATAAGCGCTATGATATTCTGGGAGGTTTTTATTAATGCCGGGATGGTCATGGGCTTGATGCCGGTTGTAGGTGTTCCCCTTCCTCTGATCAGTTATGGCGGATCTTCCGTGGTTACAACCATGATCGGAATAGGAATTCTGATTAGTGTCAGCATAAGAAGATTCGTAGTTGAATAGAATATATTATAAGGAGACAGTATGCGGAAAAAAGAGAAGCGGTCAGACTCTTCTGTTACAACTTTCCTCGGCTCGGATGCACGAATTGAAGGGACGATTGAATTTGACGGTGCTATACGTTTGGACGGAAAGGTTGAGGGGAAAATAAAAAGCAGGGGCGGCACTGTAATTATTGGAGAAAACGCGGTCATCAATGCGGATATTAATGTGGGAGTTGCGATCATAATGGGCCGTGTCAATGGTGTTGTTGAAGCAGATAACAGAATTGAAATATCGCCTCCGGGTTGTGTGGAGGGGGATATTCAGGCACCTGTAATTTCTATCGATGCCGGCGTCAAATTTAATGGTAATTGCATAATGGCTACAAAAACGGTGTCTTTAAAAATCCCTTCAAAAAATTTTAAACCAGTGTCTGATCCAGTGTCTGATAATGATGAAGCAAAAATAAAAAATTTTCCAAAAACCCTTTGACAAAGTAATCGATATAATGATAAAAAGTCGTTTTGTAACTGTCTCGGAGCACAGTCAGACAGCCCCTAATTGTTTGTTATCAATAGCAATTAAAGCTTTGTTCGGTTGGAGGAAAACTAAATGGTAAATGTTGACTGGTCGGTGTTTGTTCAAATAATAAATTTTTTATTTCTGATATGGGCCCTTAACCTTATTTTATATAAACCGATCAGACAAATCCTGGCCCGCCGAAAGGAAAAAATCGCTGGTATGGAAGAGAGCATTGAAGGTGCCAACAGTGATGCGGAACAGAGGGGAGAGGCGTTCAAGACAGGTGTCAAAGAGGCCAGGGTAAAGGGTCTCACGGAAAAAGAAGCGATTGTCCAGTCCGCAGCTGATGACGAGAAAAAGATCATCGAGGAAATCAATAAAAAATCCCAGGCAAACCTGGCTGAGATCAAAGAAAAAATTGCAAAAGATGTTGCAGAAGTAAAGGCATCCTTACAACAGGAGATCGACGTGTTTGCTGAAGCCATTGGGCAGAAAATTCTTGGGAGGGTTGTTTAATGCAGTTTCCCGGTTTTAGGAAAAGTCTTAAGAAAAAACGCGTTGTTTTTTCAGTTATTATGGCAGTAATGATATTGTTTTGCTTAGCTGGTGCTGCTTTGGGCTCGTCGGATTCATCTGGGGAAGAACAAGGAACAAAAAGATGGGTCGACACAGACACATACCGTGTAATGAATTTTGCTGTTCTTGCAGTTGCGCTGTTTTTTATTTTACGTAAACCAGTATCACAGGCTTTGAACGGACGGATAAAAGATATTCAGAGTCAGCTTAGCGACCTGGAAGAAAAAAAGAATGAAGCCGAGAAGAAACTGGCTGAATATGATAAAAAAATAGCATCCCTGGATAAAGAGGCGGAAAAAATTATTGCAGAGTATATTAAACAGGGAGAGGAAGCGCATAAAAAAATACTTGAAGAGTCTAAAAAAGAAGCCTCAAAACTCGAAGACCAGGCTAAAAGGAAAATTGATCACGAGTTTAATGCAGCCAAACAGGAGCTGCAGACAGAGATACTTGAAAAAGCTTTGGCCAGGGCTGAAGGGCTTGTAAAGGAAAAGATTACTTCTGAGGATCAAGACAGGTTGGTGGATGAATATTTAGATAAGGTGGTGGTACAGTGAAAAACTTATCAATTGCAAGATGTTATTCTAAGGCATTGATGCTAATTGCAAAGGAAGACGGCAGGGCTGAGGAATACAGGAAAGAACTGGCCGCTGTCGCCGGTTTAATGCAGAGGGAGCCAAGTCTCGAGCGTGTAGTCTCTAATCCTTTGTATGCGGCTGAAGGGCGAAGAAATGTCCTTGAGGCGGTTATTGAAAAGGCAGGGCTGTCCGAAATAATGAGATCTTTTCTCCTTTTGCTTTTTGACAAGGGTCGTATCGGGTTTTTAGAAAGTATTAACGACGCTTATCAGAAACTGGCTGATGAATTAAAGGGAATTGCACGGGCAAGTTTGGTTTCGGCAACCGAGCTTTCATCTGATGCTGTGGAAAAAATACGTGCATCTCTTTCAAAAATGGTCGGCAAGGATATTGTTCTTGATTTAAGTCAGGAGGCCGGACTTATAGGCGGGGTGGTGACAAAAATTGGGGATCTTGTACTGGACGGCAGTATTAAAACCCAATTGTCAAATATGAGACGATCTTTAAAAAGGGGCGAGAGTGTCTAATGGAAATAAAAGCTGAAGAGATAAGTCAGATTATCAAAGAACAGATTAAGGATTTCGACAAAAAAGTCGAACTGAGCGAAACCGGAATCGTGTTGTCTGTTGGTGACGGTATTGCCAGAGTGCATGGCCTTGAAAAGGTTATGGCAAGTGAGCTTGTTGAATTTCCCGGTGGTATTCTCGGCTTGGTGATGAACCTTGAAGAGGATAATGTCGGTATCGCTGTAATGGGTGGGGTTACTCATATACAGGAAGGTGATATCGTAAAAAGGACCGGCCGAATTGCAGAGGTTCCCGTGGGTGAAGCTGTTCTCGGGCGCGTTGTTGATACAACAGGCGCTCCCCTGGATGGAAAAGGGCCGATTGATTCAAAAGAGACAAGCCGAATAGAGGTTATTGCGCCTGGTGTTATCGCCAGAAAAAGTGTGCATGAGCCGATAGTAACCGGATTAAAGGCGATTGATGCAATGACGCCTGTTGGCAGAGGGCAGCGCGAGCTTATTATCGGTGACCGCCAGATCGGTAAAACTGCGGTGGCGATTGATGCGATTATTAGCCAGAAGCACACCGATGTTTACTGCATTTATGTTGCATGCGGCCAGAAAAAATCATCTGTTGCCCAGGTGGCAGCCATTCTTGAGAAACATGGCGCCATGGAATACACAACCATAGTAGCAGCATGTGCAAGTGACCCTGCATCACTTCAGTACCTTGCACCGTATGCAGGTTGTGCAATGGGAGAGTATTTCCGTGATAATGGCAAACATGCCCTGATTGTTTATGATGACCTTTCCAAACAGGCTGCAGCTTATCGTCAGGTTTCTCTTCTCTTAAGACGTCCTCCAGGACGTGAGGCCTATCCCGGGGATATTTTTTACAACCATTCACGACTTCTTGAGCGGTCAGCAAAACTTAACGACGAGCTTGGCGCTGGATCTTTGACCGCACTGCCGATTATCGAAACACAGGCTGGCGACGTTTCCGCATTTATTCCCACAAACGTTATATCGATTACAGACGGCCAGATCTATCTTGAATCAAACCTGTTTTTTGCAGGCATAAGGCCGGCCATCAACGTTGGCCTGTCAGTATCCCGTGTTGGTGGTGCTGCTCAGACAAAAGCGATGAAAAAGGTTGCCGGAACACTGCGACTTGATATGGCTCAGTTCAGAGAACTTGAATCATTTGCAGCATTCGGTTCTGATCTGGATGCCGCAACACAGGCTCAGCTCACAAGAGGTGAGCGCCTGGTGGAAATACTGAAACAGCCTCAATATCATCCGCTTACCGGAGACAGGCAAGTCGTCATTCTTTATGCCGGCACCAAGGGGTATCTTGACAAATATCCTAGAGACGTTGTTGCAAAATACGAGGCAGGTTTGTATCCGTTTATAGAAAACAGATTTCCCGAACTTTTTACTGGAATCGCCGAGACAAGTGATATCTCGGATGAGCTTGAAGAGCTGATGAAAAAAGCTCTGGAAGCATATGATGAGGAATTCAAGGATACCATTAAATAAAAATATCAAGGATAGAATCGTATGCCGACGTTAAAGGAAGTACAAAATAAAATTTCCGGAGTAAAGAAAACCAAGCAGATTACAAAGGCGATGAACATGGTTGCGGCGTCAAGACTAAGGGGCGCTCAAACCGGGATGGAAGCGTTTCGGCCTTATGCCGGAAAATTCTCTGAAGTTCTGGGAAGCCTTGCTGAAAGAGCAGGTGATGAAGCAGCAAATCCTTTGCTGGTCCAGAAGGAAGAAGCCAAGAGCGCGCATCTTGTCCTTTGCACCTCAGATAGGGGACTATGCGGAGGGTTCAATGTTAACCTTACAAAGATGGCTGAGAATTTTTTTGAAGAGAAGAAAGCTCAAGGCATGGAAGTGTCTTTTACAGCTTTTGGTAAAAAAGGGCGTGACTGGTTAAGGAAAAGTAAACTCCAGATGGAAGATGAATATCTGGGTATAGTCGGCTCAAACTTTACCTTCAGTGTCGCATCAAATGCAGGGAAGAAACTGATCCAGAGTTTTCTTGATGGAACTTATGATGAAGTATATATCATCTATTCCGAGTTTATGGGAAGGAGTAAACAGGTTCCGGTTTTAAAGCAGCTTCTTCCGGTACCTCCAATCGAAACTGAAGAAGAGGAGATTGGCGCATCGTTCATGCCTGAACATATCTGTGAGCCCTCGCCTGATAAGTTGATGGGGGAGATGCTGCCGAGAAATGTTTATATTCAGATACACAGTGCTTTGCTTGAAACCTCAACAAGTGAACACGCAGCCCGGATGATGGCCATGGAAAATGCGACCAGTGCATGCAATGACGTGATTGATGAACTCACCCTTATATATAATAAGGCACGACAGGCTTCAATTACATCAGAGTTGATGGATATCATCGGCGGCGCAGAGGCGCTTAAAGGATAAACCCGAATAAAAATTATATAAAGTTTTTTGCTTATTTTACAGGAGGGTATAAATGGAAGAGAATATAGGTAAGATCACGCAGGTTATGGGGCCTGTCGTAGATGTTGAGTTTGAGCCGGGAAAGCTTCCCCCGATATTATCGGCACTTACGATTACAAATCCTGCAATCAACGATGAAGATGACAATCTGGTTGTTGAGGTTGCACAGCATCTTGGTGATAATGTTATTCGGAGCATAGCAATGGATATTTCGGATGGTCTTGTGCGAGGAATGCCTGTAAAAGATACCGGCAGTCCAATTATGATGCCGGTGGGAAAAGCTGCTCTGGGGCGCATTCTTAACGTTATCGGAAAACCTGTTGACGGACTTGGGGAAGTCAGCCAGGAAAAAACTCTTCCGATTCACCGTGAAGCACCATCATTTATTGAGCAGGATACATCGGTCCGTGTTCTTGAAACAGGTATTAAGGTTATCGATCTGCTGGTACCTTTTCCTCGTGGCGGTAAGATGGGTCTGTTCGGCGGCGCCGGCGTTGGGAAAACCGTTATTATGATGGAAATGGTTAACAATATTGCCATGCAGCATGGCGGTATTTCAGTTTTCGGCGGTGTTGGTGAAAGAACACGTGAAGGAAACGACCTTTATCATGAAATGAAAGATTCAGGTGTTCTTGAAAAATGCGTACTCGTTTATGGACAGATGACCGAACCTCCTGGAGCCCGTTGCCGTGTCGCACTTTCCGCTTTGACCGAAGCCGAGTATTTTCGTGATGAAGAAGGCCAGGACGTGCTTCTTTTTATCGATAATATTTTTCGGTTTACCCAGGCAGGTGCGGAAGTTTCCGCTTTGTTGGGACGTATGCCGTCTGCTGTTGGTTATCAGCCGACACTTGCTGTTGACCTTGGTGAGCTTCAGGAAAGAATCACATCAACCGACAAAGGCTCAATTACATCGGTACAGTGTGTTTACGTGCCTGCAGACGACTTGACCGACCCAGCTCCGGCAACAACATTTGCCCATCTTGATGGAACAGTTGTTCTTTCAAGACAGATTGCAGAGCTTGGTATTTATCCGTCAGTTGATCCGCTCGATTCAACTTCAAGAATTCTTGACGCTAACTTTATTGGTGAAGAGCATTATCAAGTTGCAAGACAGGTTCAGCAGATACTTCAGAAATACAAAGAGTTACAAGATATTATCGCAATTCTTGGTGTTGATGAGCTCTCTGATGAAGACAAAATCACCGTTGAACGCGCAAGAAGAATTCAGAGATACCTTTCACAGCCGTTTCATGTTGCCGAGGTCTTCACCGGTCTACCGGGAGCATACGTAAGTATTGAGGATACTGTCCGTGGTTTTAAAGAGATCTGCGAAGGCAAACACGATGATCTCCCGGAACGAGCCTTCTATATGGTTGGAAGCATTGAGCAAGCTGTAGCCAAGGCTGAAAAGATGGCGGAAGAAAAATAGTTGTGTAAGGGGAAACAATGGCTGAAAATATTAAAATTCAAATTGTAACACCCGACAAAATAGTCGTAGATGATGAAGCAAGTATAGTAATGGCACCCGGGTCTGATGGAGAATTCGGCGTATTGAACGGTCACACTCCTTTTTTGACCGGTCTTCAAGTTGGGATGATCCATTACAGGGATGAGAGCAACAAAGAAAGATACGTTTTTGTCAACGGAGGATTTGCAGAAGTCCTTCCGGATAGAGTTACAATACTTGCCGAGTCTGCTGAAAGAAGGCGTAATATCGATACAGAACGTGCAAAAGAGGCTATGAACCGTGCTGAGAAACGTGTCGAAAGTGCTGTCGGAGATGATGATATCGATGTTGACCGTGCCAGGACCGCTCTTGCAAGAGCAACGTGGCGATTAAAGCTTGCGGAGATTTAGGACATAATAGTTTTTTAAAGACCTGAAGCACTGATACCTGATATACGGACAATAGACAAGTGCTGAAGATTCAATATGTTATTATAAAGGCGGGACCCTCGATAGCTGGTGTCCCGCCTTTTTTATCAGTTCAAAAAGAGAATGGATATGCATAAAAATGTTGCTGTAATTATTCTTGCTGCAGGCCTGGGCACTAGAATGAAGTCTGATAAGGCAAAGGTGCTTCACACGGTATTGGGAAAGCCGATGGTCAGTTATGTGACTGAAGCAGCGGCAAAGATTGCCGGGAATGAAGTGATTGTTGTAATAGGCCATCAGGCCGAAGAAGTGCGTGAAATTGTATTAAAAAATGAAGATGTAAAATTTTCGCATCAGGATAAGCAGCTTGGCACAGGGCACGCTGTTATGTGTGCAATGCCTCATTTATCTGATAACATTGAAAAAGTGGTGATACTGTGTGGCGATGTACCCCTGTTGTCATTTACGACAGTATCGGAATTAGTAGACACCCATGAAGAAAATGGCAATGATGTTACGGTCTTGGCAATAAACCTTGACAAGCCTACTGGTTACGGCAGAATCATAATTGATGAAAGAGGAAATGTTGAAAAAATTGTGGAAGAAGCTGATGCATCAGATGCGGAAAAAAGAATAACGACGGTTAATTCCGGTGTGTATTGTGTTGACAGGGAATATTTAGTCACATCCCTTGGCCTCATTAAGTCCGACAATGCACAGGGAGAGCTGTATTTAACTGATATTATAGGTATAGTGGATAGTGGCGCAAGAAAGGCCGGAATGGTTTTATGCCCTGATGCCAATGAGCTTGTCGGTGTAAACAGCGTGGCAGATCTGAAAAATGTAGAGAATATTATGCTAAGGAAACAAGGTAAAATATCTTGACTTTGATAAATATTAAAAAGTATAGTGAAATATAATTAAATGAGGTATAGTATTGACTGACGAAGAAGTGTTGAGCCAGTTTGACAATATAGAGGAAAAAGTTGAAAAACTGATTGAAACTTGCAGATCTCTTGAAGCTGCAAATGTTGAACTAAATAACAAATATGAAAGGTTGAAGCAGGAAGCTAATGGAAAGGCTGATGCTGAAAAACGTTATTTCGAGCAGAGGGACCTTATAAGGAGTAAAGTTGACAGTTTGCTCTCCAGACTGAATAGTTGTTCAGAATAAGGCCATGATAAATTAGGATGGAGTTAATCAAAAAAACAGAATAAATAATCATTGGAAGAAATTGTAACAATCGAGCTTTTTGGGGAAAAGTATTCATTTAAAGCGGAGTCAGGTGTTGCAAATGCTGGCGAAATTGCGAATTTGCTGACCAAAGAGGTGGCTTCGATTGAGGAACAGATATCTGTTAACGCCTTGAATATGAACAAAATAAGCATTGTGACTTTAGCCGCACTTAATATTATAAGCGAATATGTCGAGATAAAACAGGCGCATGCAGATTTTGTGGAGAAACTATCAAAAAGATCGGCTTCGCTTACAGAGAAGATTGATGTGACATTGCAGTGAATATCACCCGACAGCTCTTTTCAAACGGTTTTCAAAATGCCGTTTTATCATCCCTGATTTATTTGGCCTGATTTATTTGGCCTGATTTTCCGGAAAACATTTTACAGTTCTGGAATTGAGTTTGCCCCCTGCCGTGATCGTGATTGGAAGATGTTCTTTGTCCCAACACCAAAAATAAGGGAGCTTTCACTGGTTTTGGTGCGCAGGTTCTGCTAGTACAGAAAAGCCTAAAGAAACTATAAGGTGCCCACCTGGTAATACTGGTTCAAAGACCTCCCAACACGGCATTTGGCGGGGGGCCATATTATGTCCTCTCTTAAATTCATCCGCCGCTTCCTTTTTCAGCCGAATACAATTAAATATCATCAAATATGATCAATAGATCTGAAAAGTTGTAAGAGTTTTTTGTAAGTTCTCAAAAAGATGGGGAGGGGCATAAATGAGATATCCTTGGCCCGGGGTTATTGAGAAATTACAGATTTTTTTAGTATAAATTGGACTTTTTACGAATCCATCAATATTGAGGATAAAATGATGAGTGAAATTATTATAATACTGCTGTGCATTCTGGCTTTTGGGGCCGGCTTTTTACTTGCCTACTGGGTTAAAGGGAAAATTATTTCTCAGAAATCAATGGCAGCTGAAGCTGAGGCTAAAAGAATGCTGGATGACGCAAAGCGAATGGCTGAAACTCTTCAGAAAGAGGCCGCACTTGAGGCAAAGGACAGACTCTTTAAAATGAAAAGCGAGTTTGATACTGAAACTTCGGAGGCACGTTCGGAATTAAAAAAAGAGGAAAGGCGGCTTGCACAAAAGACTGAAAATATAGAAAAAAAGCATGAGCAGGCTGAAAATAAGGAAAGGGATATTAATAGAAGAGAGAAACTTCTGAAAAAAAATGAAGATGCTCTATCCCAGAAAAACAAAGAATGCGATATCCTTATGGAAGAGCAAAAGGTTCAGCTTGAAAAAATATCCAGCCTTACGGCTGAGCAGGCAAAAGAACTGCTGATTAAGGCTATGGAGAATGAAGCCCGGTATGAAGGGGCAAAGCATATAAAACGCATTGAAAATGAAACCAAAGAAGAAGCTGCCAAAAAAGCTAAAATGATTATTGCCAGTGCAATACAGAGATACTCCGGAGATTTTGTTGCTGAGCGCACTATCTCTGTTGTCGAACTTCCAAGTGATGAAATGAAGGGCAGAATTATAGGACGGGAAGGCCGAAATATTCGCGCTCTTGAGGCAGCAACAGGTATAGACCTTATAATAGATGATACGCCTGAGGCGGTTGTTTTATCCGGTTTTAATCCTGTAAGAAGGGAAGTGGCCAGACTTTCTCTTATACGGCTGATATCAGATGGTCGTATTCATCCTGCACGAATCGAAGATATTGTCGAAAAAGTCGGCCGTGAAGTCGAAATTACAATCAAGGAGGCCGGTGAGCAGGCAGCGTTCGATCTTGGTGTTCACGGTATCAATCCGGAACTGATTAAAATAATAGGGCGCTTGAAGTTTAGAACAAGCTATGCCCAGAATGTTTTGCAACATTCGGTTGAAGTCGGCTTCTTGTGCGGTATAATGGCTTCTGAGCTGGGCCTCAATGCTAAATTGGCTAAACGTATGGGACTGCTCCATGATATCGGAAAAGCTGTTGACCATGAGGTTGAAGGGCCCCATGCAGTTATCGGATCAAATCTTGCAAAGAAGCATGGTGAGACATCCCAAATAATTAATGCTATTGCTGCGCACCATGAAGATGTGCCACCTGCATCTGTATATGATATTCTTGTACAAGCTGCCGACAGCCTTTCCGGTGCCAGGCCTGGTGCCAGAAAAGAGCTTCTTGAAAACTATGTCAAGCGGCTTGAAGAACTTGAAAATATCGCTACATCTTTTCAAGGGGTTTCAAATGCTTATGCGATCCAGGCTGGAAGGGAGCTGCGGGTTATTGTTGAGGGTGACAAGATGTCCGATGAAAATTCAATACTTTTAAGTCGAGATATTGTTAAAAAGATTGAGGAAACGCTTACATTCCCGGGGCAGATCAGAGTTGTCGTGATACGAGAAACCAGAGCGGTGGAATACGCTAACAAATAGGAAATGGTGAGTTATGAGTGCGTTGGACATACTTTATGAGCGTGGATTTGTTGAAGATATAACTCATCGTGAGGAATGCACCGATTATTTGGCAAATGAACATGCTACTTGCTATATTGGGTTTGATCCAACAGCATCCAGCCTGCATGTTGGTAGCTTGATACCGATTATGGCCCTCGCCCACATGCAGAGAGAGGGGCACCGTCCAATTGCGCTTGTGGGGGGCGGCACAGGTCTCGTAGGAGACCCAAGCGGCAAGACGGAATTGAGGCAACTGCTGACCCCCGATATTGTAGAGCAGAATGCGCAGGGAATAAAGAAACAGCTTGCCAATTTTCTGGATTTCGGTGAAGGCAAAGCGTTGTTGCTGAACAATGCAGACTGGCTTACAAGTATTAAGTACATCCCTTTTTTAAGGGATTTTGGAAGACACTTTAGTGTAAACAGGATGATAAAAGCTGAAAGCTATAGAATGAGACTTGAGTCCGAGGAGGGCCTTAACTTTATCGAGTTCAATTATATGCTTTTGCAGGCCTATGATTTTTTAGAGCTTTTCAACCAGCATGGCTGCAGAATACAGATGGGGGGTAGCGACCAGTGGGGTAACATTTTAGCTGGTATTGATCTTGTTCGTAAAATACGACGTGAAACTGTATTCGGCTTGACATTTCCGCTGATTACAACCAGCAGCGGGGCAAAAATGGGAAAAACAGCCAAAGGTGCTGTTTGGCTTGATCCTGAAAGAACATCACCTTATGATTATTATCAGTACTGGATTAACACGGACGATGGAGATGTGACACGTTTTCTGACCCTGTTTACTTTTTTACCCATGAAAGAGATCAAAAAGATTGAGAGGATGAGCGGGTCTGAACTGAATGCCGCAAAAGCGGTTCTGGCTTTTGAAGCGACAAGTCTGGCACATGGCCGGGAAAAAGCGCTAAAGGCATATCAGTCAGCTGTGAGCATGTTTGGTGCAAGAAATATCCCGGGAAGCATCCTGCCATCCAGCACAATGCCGAGGGAGTGCACGAAAAAATCTGACGACTCTGTCCCCACTTACATTATTGAAGAGGCCGAGCTTAAAGAAGGTATTCCAGCATTTAAACTATATCAAAGGGTCGGACTGTCGGTTTCAGGTACCGCCGCCAGGCGACTTATTGAGCAGGGCGGTGCCTATTTGAATGACGAACGCCTGGCGTCATACGAATATCTGATAACGCTTGATGATACAGTTGATTCTGAAATTTTACTCCGTGCCGGAAAAAAACGTCATTATAAAATAAAAATTAAAAAAAGCTCTTGACAATAAGAGCGTGCGAGTATAAATATTCCAATTTTCGGTAAGCAAAAGTGTGTCGAAAAAATGATGCCATTACATTAATATTATCTTGATAAGTGTATTCGTTTTGGTATTGTTCCAAAGTTTTTTTTAAACAAATCTTGAGCATTTTTTATGCAAAAAGATTTTAAAATAGCTTGACAAATGAAACGTAATATATTAAATTGCAAGCTTTGACTTTGTTAGATATTTTGATCTTTGAAAACTGAATAGTGACAGCTTTGAGAGCTTGGGTTTTTTGTTAATTCTCTTGGGCTGATTTTCGGATCAGTTCAAGGAGTATAGTTTAATTGGAGAGTTTGATCCTGGCTCAGAATGAACGCTGGCGGCGTGCTTAACACATGCAAGTCGTACGAGAACGTTCCGCTTCGGTGGAACAAGTAAAGTGGCGCACGGGTGAGTAACGCGTGGGTAATCTATCCTTAAATTCGGAATAACTCTGCGAAAGCGGTGCTAATACCGGATAATATCTAATAATCCATGGATTACTAGATTAAAGGTGGCCTCTATATATAAGCTACCGTTTAAGGAGGAGCCCGCGTACCATTAGCTTGTTGGTAGGGTAATGGCCTACCAAGGCGACGATGGTTAGCTGGTCTGAGAGGATGATCAGCCACACTGGAACTGACACACGGT
>CAZTYY010000043.1:0-19534 GCA_964617785.1 uncultured Desulfobacterales bacterium
GACGGTTGACCTCTGGACATAACCCCTCGTAATCCTGGATGGTTAGCTTTCCATACTGGAGGAGGCATCCTATAGCCGTTGCTTGTCTCTCATTCAAGCTGTATTTCTGCACTAAAATATCTCGCCTAATAACCTGCTCACCGCGTTCCTTAACCTCAACCATCTGAGTTTGAAGACCGGTAATGAAGTATTCGAGCCAGCCAGTCATATTCATATTGTTTTCACGAACGCTTTGGATCGATTTGTAGAAGGTCGGTCGATCACGGTCATAATATTCACTGATAGTAAACAGACGTTTGAAGTCGTATCCGGCCTTATAGAGACAGAGCGTTGACAGCAACCTGGAAGTGCGACCGTTGCCATCCAGAAATGGATGAATATGAACCAGTTGGAACTGGGCAACCCCGCTAACCAGAACAGGATGAATTTCCAGATCTGAATTAAGCCATTTCACCATTTCAGACATCATAATGGGTATTTCAATAGCAGAAGGTGGTGTATAAATAATCTCACCCGTTTCAGAGTTGGCCACGTAATTTTGTATGCGCCTGTAATCTCCGGGGGCGGCTTTCCCGCCGCGGACGCCCTCTACCAGCTTTCGGTGAATTTCACGAATCATCCCTTCAGTAATGGGGTCCCCGCTGTCCAGACATTCAGAAACGAATCCAAAAGCCGAGCGGTAATTCAATAGTTCTCGTGTGTCATCCGGATCAGCTTCCGGTACCAGTTCGCCTTTCCATAAGCGTTCAGCCTGATCCAGCGTCAATCGTGTCCCTTCGATGTGGGTTGTATGATGGGCCTCTTTAATAAGAGCCTGATTTCCCATATCCCGTACCCAGTCATCGGAAAGCCTTGCCGCTTCCAGAAATCCCCGAGCCCGTTCAATCTGGGTAATGGCCGCTGTCATGCGGTTGGTGATGGTGAATCTGGGATTGAATGCTGTCATGAGCTTTCTCCCTCTATTGCCGCGCCTGCATCCCGAAGAATGGCTATAATTTCCGGTTTTAGCCTTGTGGGTATTTCGGCAGCCTGAGATACCTGGACATATTTGAATGTATTCAAATCAAAGGGAACCTTACCGGAAGTGCATTCTGTCTTCGAACGCGCTTTCCGCTTTCGATGGCTGCTTTAAGTTGAGCAGTTTTGGCAAGGCCCAAGCCTTTAAACTTAAGAATATCTTCAACATGCGCACGATCAATGCCGCAAATTCCGTTCAGCCTCTCAATGAGTTGTCGTCCCATGTCTATTGCAAATGATCCCGCTTTGCCCACCCGAAGCAAGATTGCCAACAACTCGGCATCGGTAAGTGATTCCGCACCATGCCGAATCAATTTTTCACGGGGACGTTCGCCCTCCGGCCATCTTTTTATTGAAAAATTAGTGGGAAGATCAGTCATTAAGCTGCCCCTTTTTTCTCATACCATCACAAAATAAATTAAATTGTGTTCGAGCTAACTTCGAAGGCGAATTTTTAGCGTTCTCCCAGCGATTCACAGTTGCGAAGCTGACTCCCAAAGCATGTGCAAGGTTTTCCTGGCTTATTCCAAGTTGTTTCCGCACTTCCCTAACTAATTCTGAGAATTTTTCAGACTCTGAAGTCATAACTTTACCTTCTTTGCTCGCGTTTGAATGTTAATTTTGAGATATAACACCTGCTATAACATATGCAAGAAAAATATCAAAAATAGTAAGATAGGGGACGTTGTTGGCCCGGGATTGTTGAGAAGTTACGCTCGGACACACTGTTGATTTTTTATTGTAACTTTACAAAAGAACCTGATACAATATGTCGTCCGCGTGAAATAATAAAGGTATCAATATGTTCCAGCTATTTTTAAATCAGGGAGAAAAGTCGATATGGAAACTGATCTGAGAAACAAAACGTTTTTACTTTTAAAAGCGCTTAGAAAATTATTAGGCATATCCATAGTGCAAACGCTTTTTAAAAAAGGCTTCCAGATAATGACTCCTCTATTAAAATCAAAAAGGCGTTTTTAACAAATGAAAGAAAAACGACTAAACATAATAGACCGGCTTCTTTCTGCCGAACCTGAAAAGACAGCAGACCGGTTTGACACTTTTGAGAACTGGAAAAAAGTATATTACCGGGAAATATCGGCATTGGAAGAACCAGCTGACATGGCAGTGGCTGGCGGCTTCTATGCAGACCGGGTCGCTTTTGCATTTGCAGCAGGGTATCATGCTGCCCTGCGAAAACTTGTCCCGGATCTGCCCGGGGAGACAATTGTTTCTTTTTGCGTAACAGAAGAAGACGGAGGGCATCCCCGCGCAATAAAAAGCAAGCTTGAGCCTGCCGAAAACAACGACACATCAAAATGGAGGCTTAACGGCAGAAAACAGTTTGTAACATGCGCTGCTGAAGCGGAGCTGTTTCTTGTGGCTGCCTCGAAAGGGATTGGGAATGACGGAAAAAATCGACTCAAGTTAGTACTCCTTGAAAGGGACACAACGGGATTGACAGTTGAGGTTATGAAAGATCTTCCAATTGTACCTGAAATCAGCCACGGCATTATCCACCTAAGTGAGGTTATCGTGAAAGATTCCCGAATCCTTCCGGGCGATGGTTATACATCCTATATCAAACCGTTTCGAACCATGGAAGATCTTCACGTTAACGCTGCCATTCTCGGATATCTTTTTCGTATTGCAAAGCAATTCAGGTGGCCGAAAGATATCGGCGAGCAAATCCTCAGCCTGATCGTTACCGCAAGAACACTTGCCGTATGCGACCCTTCTTTGCCTGCAGTTCATATTGTCCTTGGAGGATTGTTAACACAGACGAAACAGCTGATTTCCGACCTCGAGCCGCTATGGGAGAATGTTGAACCGGAAATTAAGAGTGCCTGGAAAAGGGACTGCGCTTTGATGAATATTGCAGAAAAAGCACGCGCCAGCCGTTTAAATACAGCCTGGTCGCATTATAAAAAGGCAATTTAAGTTTGGGGCTAATCCTTTAAAGTAAAACGCCATGAACAATACCATTCGGACGGATGGTCATCCGGCGGGCATCCAAGGCACTCGGTCTTTATCCGGTTGTCGATGGCACTGGCAAAGGTTGTATATTCCACAAGTCCCCCTGATTTGCAAGGGTAGTCATCAAGGTTTTTCCTTTTTCTGGCGACCTGGACACGGCACTCATTCATCTGAAAAACCAGGCTGTCCAAGCCCTCGTCTATAAATGACTGTGTGTTAATACGGGCATAAAGGCGAAAGTTCAATGCCTTTTTCAGACCGTCAAGGCCGGAGTTTTCTTTCAGGTTTAAAAATCTTTTTATGGACCATGCCTCAAATGGAGAAAACTGAGCCCAGCATGAATCATTGCACCGTTTCGCATCATTCATGCCGCTTGTGAATTCCACTGACTGAAACCAGACACCGTCATTTGCAAGCCAGTTAACGGAGATACCGTCCAGAAGCGTTAACAAGGCTTCCTTGTCCATATGAAGCAATGCTTCCGGTATCCCTTCTTCATTAACCTTGAAGCCGAATATTTTTGAAAGGCGTTTCAATTGTATGGCAGAGCTTTTATCAAAGGCGTTTCCAAGCGCATTAAGGGCTCTTTCGGTTCCCATCTGATGCCTCACCTCGGTAAACCAGAGACCATAATGGACAACAATCCTGTGAAACATGTCAATGATCAAACGGGCAATGCTTTCATTGTCAAGATTGTCAATATCCGGTGAATCCTCATGCATGACATAACTCCTGTTGAAGAAAAATCAATATTGTCTTTGATATGTAAATCAGACATTCTGTTTAAGGTCAATAAAAGAGAGGATTCTTAAGCGAAAGAATACAAGTAGAATTTCGACTATAAGCTATCTTTATGGTTTGCTTTTTTACCAGCCGAGCCATTTCTTTTCCCACTTTTCAGGCCAGCGCTTTTTAAGGTCGACTGTTGCAAAAAGATAGAATTTGCCGCCACTGTATTGATAGACCCTGACTTCGCTCATCGGCCTGTGGTCGGTTGAAGTAAAAGAAACAGGGGCTATGTTGAGACCCAGTTCAAACCCCTTCATGGTCTCAAAACCTTTCTTTAAAATATTTTCGCCGGTCAACTCTCCTGCTTTATCAGCCCGTTTAAGAGCTTCAGCCATTCCAAGCGCACTTGCCCATCCCTGTACAGTATGGATTGTTCTTTTTTCCGGCGGAATACCTGGATTATATTTTTTTGCATATTCTTTTACCTTGTCCATCAGTTTTACATCCTGGCCGAAAAAGGCCCAGGGCGAACATCCGATGGCTCCTTCTGCCGCTTTACCAACCAGTTTCGGCAGGTTTTCATCATAGCCCCAGCACTTGATTATGTTGTCCGCTCCGAGTTCAAGAGCATAGGCATCTCTTAAAATAGCGGCAACAGACATTACAGTGTTTGTGTGCAGTACTACATCAGGTTTAAATTCTTTTAATGCAAGTATCTGACTTTTTGTGTCTATGGCAAAAAGAGAAACATCCTGATCAGGTCCGACCTCGAATCCGAGTATTTCAGCCTGATCCTTATAAGCCTTAATTGATGCGCTGCTGAAAGCTGAAGCAAACATATAGCATGCGGCTATACGGGGCTTTCTTTTGCCGGCCTCAGGATTATTTTTCCACTTCTTGTCATACCAGGCTGTAATCAGGCCTCTTACCTGGGAGGAGTAATCCGGCGCAAAAAAGAGATTATACGGCGTTTTTGACGTATCACACAAATGACCCGAATAAGATGCCGACACATATGGTATCTTGTCCTTTGCAACTGTCGAGGCGAGTGCTTCCGTGTCACCAGTGCCCCAACCGAGGATCGCAACACACTCTAACTGTTTGAAAAGATTATATTTTATAAATGCTTCAGGAATACGGTAACCATAATCAAACTGATGCAGCTTGATTTTTTTACCGTTTATGCCGCCTGTATCATTAATATAATGAATAGCTTCGCCAATTCCAAGCGCATAGTCTTTTCCAACATCGGAAGTCGCGCCCGTCATGTCATTCAAAGAACCTATTGCAATCTGTGGGGTTGTCTCCTTATTTTCTGCATCGTCTGCTTTTTTACCGCATGAATTTATTGTTAAAATACAACATCCAATTGTAAGTGCCAAAAGAATCGATAGAAACTTCGAGTTCATAAATTCTCCCTTTCATCGGTTGATGAAATAATTACAATTGTTTGAGATTTATGAGAGCAGCGGAATAGTGCACGCTGCGGTTTGAAAAAGGCTTGACAAAAGGCACTTGCCATATTACTCAACATAAACGACTATTTAATCAAAATTAATTTTTCCAGATTTTTTCATTTGTGGTAGAAAAGAGCCTATATTAAAATAGTATTGATACTATCAACTTTGCAGACATTAGACAATGACAAAATACCTTGTGTCAACATTAACAGTTTATACGAATATCTGAAGTGAAAAAAGAATTTTCAGAATTTCCAAATTCGTACGGATTTCTGTTCAACTAGATAGCAAAGCTTCTGGTTACAAACAATTTGTTTTTTGCTGATTTCAGGTATATCTTATGACCTATTTAACAGTCTCCGATGTAACTCTCTCTTTTGGCGGCTTGAAGGCTCTATCCAATGTAAATTTAAAAATCCAACCCAATTTGATAACTTCAATCATCGGACCCAATGGTGCTGGGAAAACCAGTATACTGAACTGTATTTCCGGTTTTTACCATCCCTCTTCCGGTGAAATCCATTTTGGCGGTAGCCGCCTCACCCACTCCTCTCCGCATCAGGTTTCAAAAATGGGCATTGCAAGGGCGTTTCAAAACCTTGAACTTTTTAGTGGTTTGTCTGTCTTGGATAACCTGCTGCTGGCCCGTCACAAAGATTTGAAATATAATTTTTTTCAGGCAATTCTGTTTGTCGGAAAAGCGTCTCGAATAGAAGCAGAGAACCGGCAGTATGTGGAAGAAGTTATTGATTTTATGGAGCTTGAACCCCATCGTAAAAAACTTGTTGGAAATCTCAGTTATGGTGTTCAGAAACGGGTAGAGGTGGCAAGGGCTCTGACACTTGCTCCGAAAATACTGCTGCTGGATGAACCCATGGCTGGAATGAATATAGAGGAAAAGGAGGATATCGTTCGGTTTATTATTGATATCCAGAAAGAGAGAAATATAACTGTTGTGCTTGTGGAACATGACTTGGGTGTTGTCATGGATATTTCAGACCAGATTTATGTACTGGATTTCGGAGAACTGATTGGTTCAGGAACTCCAAAAGAAGTTGCTTCAAATCCAAAGGTAATTGAAGCCTATATTGGGGAAGAGTAGATCTCAATGGAAAATACAGACCATTTGCTTACCTATACCATTCCGCAATTACTTCGTTGGCGAACGGAAAAAACCGGCAAAAAGGTCGCACTTCGAGAGAAAGATTTTGGACGTTGGAATAGTTATACCTGGAGCGACTATTATGGCTATGTTCGAAAAATTGCATTGGGACTGGAGAAGATCGGTCTTAAAAAAAAAGATGTGCTGGCACTGATCGGTGACAACATTCCTGAAATGCTTTTTATGGCCATTGGAACCCAGTCACTTGGAGCGTATTCTGCTGCAATATACCAGACAAGTCTGCCCAATGAGATTGCGGATATCATCAATTATTTGGAGATCAAGGTTGTTTTTTGTAATGATCAGGAGCAGGTTGATAAGCTGGTTGAAGTCAGAGAGAAAATCCCAAATGTCATCAAGGTGATCTATGAAGATCCACGGGGTATGCGCAGTTACTGCGAAGATGATTGGTTCATGCTTATCGAGGATCTGTATGCAATCGGCGAGGAAGAGGACACGAAAAATCCGAATCACATTGAAGAACTGATCAACCAGGGGAAACCGGATGATGTCTGCCACCTTTGCCTGACATCCGGAACCACCGGTCTTCCCAAGGGCACGATGCTGACCCATAAAAATTATATCAACATGGGAATTCAACTGACAAAAGTAGACCCTTTGGAACCAACCGACGAATATCTCTCTTTCCTTCCCTTTGCCTGGATTGGAGAGCAGATGAACTCCTTTGGTGTGGCCCTTGCCATCGGCATCACCATCAATTTCCCGGAGTCGGTGGAGACCAGTATGGAGGATCTGAAAGAAATCGGTCCTCATTTCATGTTTGGCGCTCCCCGGATATACGAAACCATTCGCTCCCAGATCTGGCTGAAAATTGATGAGTCATATTGGCTGAATCGATTTCTTTACGAATACTTCATCAAAGTAGGAGAACGGGCTGCCCAATATCGAATGATTGGGAAAAAAATGCCCCTGAGTCTTGGAATCCTGGCATGGCTGGGCAAGGTGATTGTTACCCGTCCCCTGATCAACCAGATTGGTTTTCTGCGATTGCGCAGGGCTTATACGGGCGGGGCAGCGCTTGGCCCCCAGTTGTTTACATTTTATCAGGCATTAGGCGTCAATTTGAAGCAGATCTACGGGCAAACTGAAATTGTGGGTATTGCCTATATGCACCGGGATGGTGATGTTCGACCGGATACCGTGGGCAAGCCCCTTCCGGAAACCGAGTGCAAAATATCGGAACAAGGCGAGATCCTCTCCAAATCTCCTTCTGTTTGTGTCGGTTATTATAAGCTGCCGGAAAAAACGGTAGAACTGCTGGAAGGTGGATGGCTTCATTCCGGAGATGCCGGTTATATTGACGACAACGGCCATCTGGTTGTAATCGATCGTGTTTCTGATGTGATGCATAACCGGAAAGACGAAATGTTCAGCCCCATGTTTATTGAAAACAAATTGAAGTTCAGCCCTTATGTCAAGGAGGCGGTCGTCTTTGGGGACAAGCAGGAATATATTGCTACCCTGATTAATATCGATCCAATTGTCGTAGGGAAATGGGCAGAAGATCGGGGGATTTCCTTTACAACCTTTATGGATCTGTCTGCCAAGCCTGAGGTGGCGGAACTGGTAAAAAAAGAGATTGTAAAAATCAATGAAAACGCTGAAAAAAAGCATTTCAAGATCAAACGATATGCCATTCTCTATAAACTGCTGGATACCGATGACGGAGAGTTGACCAAAACCGGGAAGATCCGCCGAAAATTTGTTGGGGAAAAATATCAGGACCTGTATGATGGATTGTATGATGAAACTGTTAATGAAAAAGAAGTAGAAGCATTTTATCAGTATCAGGATGGACAGACCACAACCGTGAAAACAAAAATTTTATTTTATACCATGGAAGGGATGTCATGACTTATTTTTTTCAACTTGTTATCAGCGGCATTGTTGTGGGTTCCATCTATGCCTTGTCTGCTCTCGGGTTTGTGTTGATTTACAAATCCAGCCGGGTGTTGAACCTTGCCCACGGACAAATCATTGCCGTCGGTGCATTTATCGCTTACGGACTTACGGTTTGGATCGGTATTCCCATCTACATCTCTTTTTTTCTAAGTCTTGGCGCGACATTTTTACTGACCATGAGCGTGGAAAGAATATTTTTACGCCGTCTCATCGGAGAACCCATCATTTCCGTTATCATGGTTACCATCGGGTTGATGTCTATTTTGGATGGGCTCATCTACCTGACGCCGTTTGGGACAGAGAATTTTTCCTTCCCGCAATTCCTTCCTGCTGAGTCCATCGTATTGGGCGGTGTTTCCATATCCTGGACACAATTGGTGGGCGTTATCATTACCTTTGCCATGATCGGCGGTTTTTCATGGTTTTTTAAAAAATCAACCATAGGAATATCCATGCGTGCTGTATCGGATGATCAGCTTGCATCAATGTCCATCGGGATATCGGTTCCCAAGGTGTTTGGGTTGGCCTGGGCAACAGCCGGTTTGAGTGCCGCCGCTGCCGGCGGAATTATCGGAAATATTACAGGGTTGAACTTTGATACACTTCATGCATTTGGAATTACTGTTTTCCCGGTGGTTATCCTGGGCGGGCTGGATTCAATTTTGGGTGCTGTGGTGGCTGGAATCATCATGGGATTGATTCAGCAATTTGCAAGCGGTTATCTTGATGGGAGTTGGGGACTCAACGGTACAGGCGAGGTTCTACCCTATATTATACTTCTGATCATACTGTTGTTTAAACCGCATGGACTTTTTGGAATTCATGAAATCGAACGGGTATAGCCTATGTCTGTGAATCGTTGGTTAGCAACCGGCAACTATTTTACAACCTACAAAGAAGAACAGCGGATTTTTCTTACCCATATTGACCGGATTGTCTTCTCGTTTTTTCTTGTCTGTCTTTTTGTATGGCCCCTGTTATTTTCGCTAAACAACAAGTACATGCTTGTTATTGACAACATATTGATTGCCATGGTTGCGGTTCTAGGCCTTAATATCGTAACCGGATTTGCAGGCCTTATCTCCATCGGCCATGCTGCTTTTGTTGGTGTTGGTGCGTATACGGTTGCATGTATTGGCAGTGTTATCGGAGACGATAATATGCTGATGACCCATGCCTGGCCTCTAATGATCCTGATTTCCGGATTGGTGGGTGCTGTGTTCGGTGCCTTTGTGGGCCTTCCTGCACTTCGCCTGAGACACCTGTATCTCGCCATAGCGACCCTTTCCTTTCAGATGATATTTCAATGGACCATCAACTTCATGGATTTTTTTAACCAAGGCCAGACCATGTCTGTAAGCCGTGTTTTCTGGTTTACCGGAAAAATACTTAGAAAACAGCATTACCTTTTCTGGTATTATGTTATTCTGGTTGTCCTGATTATTTTGGGATTTATGACACGAAATATTCTTCGAACACGTTTTGGGCGGTGTCTGATTGCTGTCCGGGATAATGACAGGGCTGCAGATGCCATGGGGATGCATCCTGGCTTTACAAAGGTTTATGCATTTGGTCTGGCAGGATTTTTTGCCGGGGTGGCAGGTGCTCTGCATGCATACCTGTATCGCGGAGTTGGAATTGAGTCCTTTACCCTGCACGAGTCCATCACCTATCTTGCCATGGCCATTGTTGGAGGGCTGGGCACCTTGAGCGGTTCTTTCTGGGGGCCGGCTGCCATACAGGTATTGGAATTGCAGGTTGAAAAACTGGCAGAGCATGTCGGAGGCTTGCTGCCCGCAGGTATGAACCTGGCGACTGCGCTGAGACCGTTAACCTTTGGTCTGGTGATTGTTTTATTTTTGATGTTTGAACCGCGTGGCATCGCCAATTGGTGGCGCATTGTCCGTTCGTATTTTAAATTGTGGCCGTTTCGATATTAATGCAGTATATTTAACCATAAACAACATGAAAGGGAAAAAAATGAGAAAACACAACATGATGGTAATTCGAATATTGATCAGTGTATTTGTTATCTTGGCTTTCACTACTACTGCTCAGGCTGGAGAGGTATACAAGCTGGGCCTTTCTCTTGCGATTACCGGTCCGACATCTGATGCGGGGAATCCCTACTCAAAGGGTGTTGAAGACTATTTCAAATTTGTAAACGATACAAAAATCCTGGGAGAAGACAAAATTGATTGTACTATCAGGGATGATCAGTACAAAACCGACGTAACAAAACGAAATTTCGAAGATTTTCTGGATCAGGGCATCGTACTGTACTTGAACTACTCAACCGGAAGTACGCTTGGGTTGAAAAAAGATTTTGAAGAAGAAAAAATACCGGTGATTCCTGCTTCTTTTCACGCGGGAAATTTAATTGATTCAAATTATATTTTTCTTCCCATTGCATCCTACTCAGAGCAGACAGTCGGCCTTGCAGAATATGTGGTAAACAATCACAAGGGAGGCGTACCTAAAGTTGCCCTGTTTGTTCACGCTTCTGCGTTTGGCAGAGGACCTGTAGGTGATGTGGAAAAATCTGTAAAAGCTGGTCTTAAAATAGACCTGATCGAAGTTGTGGAACATGGGAAAGATCTGGACAACACCGCCATGCTGCAAAGACTCAAAAGCAAAGGGGTTCAATATGTGATCTGCCAGACCATCCAGTCTCCGGTTGCAACCATGCTGAAAGATGCTGATCGACTTGGACTTGCTGCGAAAACATTCGGGGAGAAAGGGAAGATTACCTTTATGGGAGCCCACTATACCGGTGGAAATGACCTGATTGCTTTGGCTGGTGCATCTGCAGAAAATTTTTTCTGGACCACTTCCTACAGACTTACTTCTGAAAAATCTGCTGGTGCGGATGCACAGCTTGCACTTGCCAAGAAGTACGGTCGAGATGATAAAGCTGCCAACTCCCATAATTATACAAATGGAATGATGGTTGCCCAGGTAGCAACCGAAGTCATCAAACGTGTAAAGGAAAAAGGTCAGAAAGTAACCAAAAAATCACTCTATGAAGAGTTAAACCTGATGAACGGGGCAAACGCTTTTCAATGCAATACAACCGTGGGTCCCGTTACATATTCAAAAACAGACCATGCAGGCGTTGACAGCCTGCAGCTCTACCGGATGGATGGAAAGGTATTTCGCTCTGTCGGAAGTCCTTTTTCTTCTGAATTTATCAAGAAGATTAAATAGAGAACTACAAAGATTTTCTTAGGAAGCCTATTGATTTCTGTGGAAGCATGGCTTTATAAGCCGTGCTTCCACTGGTACTCTTGGATTGGAAAACATGACAGAAAATAATGCCACTGAAAACCTGTTGGATGTCAACAATATAGAAGTTGTTTACAACGATATTATTCAGGTACTGCGCGGTGTGAGCCTAAATGTTTCTGATGGGAGTATCGTGGCGCTGTTGGGGACAAATGGAGCCGGAAAAACAACCACCTTGCGTGCAATCAGCGGCCTTTTAAAACCGGAAAACGGTTTTATCAAAGACGGAAAGATCACCTTCAGAGGGAAAAATATCACGAACCTCATGGGGACAGATGTGGTTATAGAAGGCGCTGTAATGGTTCCCGAAGGTCGACGGATTTTCAAACATCTTACCGTGGATGAGAATATCCGGGTCGGTTCCATCACCCGCAAGGATGGTTCTCAAAAGATCAAGGGTGATCATAAGCTCATGTATGAACATTTTCCAAGACTATCCAAGGTGACGAACCGGATGGCAGGATATTGCTCCGGAGGTGAACAGCAGATGATTGCAATTGCAAGGGCGCTCATGGCAGCCCCGAAAATGCTGATGCTGGATGAGCCTTCATTGGGCTTGGCTCCGCTTCTTGTAAAGGAAATATTTGATAATATTCGGACAATAAATCAGGAATTGAATACAAGTATCCTGGTTGTGGAGCAGAATGCAAAGATTGCCCTGGCCATTGCCGATTACGCATATATTATGGAATCCGGTAAAATTGTTCTGGAAGGTACGGCAGAAGAGTTGAAAAATAATCCTGACGTAAAGGAGTTTTACCTGGGTGTTACACAGGGTGGTGGCAGAAAATCATTTAAGGAAATCAAATCCTACAAACGGCGGAAGCGCTGGATGTAGATTGCAACACACAATTGACAGCGGAGTAATGAGATATTAAACCGTGGGTCTCTGAGAGGGGGATAAACATGGAAATACTGGTTGGATATAACGGATCTGCCGCCTCAAACGCTGCTCTAGATCTGGCTAAAGATTATGCAAAGGCGTTTCAGGCAAAAGTATATCTTGTAACCTCCATGGAAGGCGGCAGTAGAGAAAAGATTGAAACAATTCGCAAGTCAGAACAGGACTTGGAAGCTGCCAAAAAAAAACTGGAAGCCGAGGGACTGGAATGTGAAGTCCACCAAATGGCAAGAGGAATGACACCTGGAGAGGATTTGGTAAAATTTGCCAAAGATAAAGCCATTGATCATATATTCGCCGGTGTGGAGAAAAAATCAAAAACCCAGAAGCTCTTGATGGGGTCAACAGCTCAATATTTAATCCTAAAGTCCCATTGTCCGGTAACAACTACCAAGTAAATAAAATTAAAAGAATAGGAGATAAAACAAAATGGCATTGGAATCAGATCGAACTTCAGGTTTCTATAATCAAACCTTTGAAACCATGTCTTCGGATGAACGCTCCAAATACCTTGCAAAGGAACTTCAGAAAATTATTTCCCATGCCTATGAGAATGCTCCTGCCATTAAAAAGAAATTTGAATCTGCAGGTTTGAAACCGGAAGATATAAAAACAGTAACGGATCTGGAAAAACTTCCCATTACACACAAACATGAATTGGCAGAGCTTCAGAACGAAGATCCCCCGTTCGGCGGATTTTTAGGAGTCCCCATGGAACGGCTGAAGCGGATTTGCATGTCTCCCGGCCCCATTTATGAACCTGAGGATACTGAAAGCAAGAATGACCGTTGGACCCAGGCCTTTTTTGCAGCAGGTTTTCGAAAAGGAGATATCGGTCAGGTTACTTTCAGCTACCACCTGGTTCCGCCTGCTTTCTGGTTTGAAGACGCGCTTCACAGGCTCGGCTGCATTGCAACACCCGGCGGGGTTGGAAACACCGAGCAGCAAGTGCGAATGATGCATGATCTTAAGGTTACCGGCTATATCGGTACACCTAGTTTTCTCATGGCTGTTGCGAAAAAGGCCAAAGAAGCAGGCTATGATCCTAAAAAAGATCTCCAGCTATCAGTAGGCTTTGTTGCAGGAGAAATGCTACCGGAATCCCTGCGAGTCGAACTGGAAGAAACCTTTGGTATGGTAGTACGCCAAGGCTATGGAACTGCTGATGTAGGATGCATGGGATATGAATGTTTTCATAAAAACGGAATGCACTTTCCCTATAACTGTATCGTCGAAATTGTGGGCCCGGAGACCGGAAAGCAGCTCGGACCTGGAGAAACTGGAGAGGTCGTCACCACGGTTTTTGATGAAGTTTATCCCATGATCCGGTTCGGTACCGGAGATTTATCCTATTACACAGATGAACCATGCCAATGCGGCAGGACTACAGGCCGCATTGTAAAGATTCTGGGCCGCCTGGATCAGGTAACCAAGGTAAAAGGAATGTTTATTCATCCGGGCAACGCAGATGAGGTTGCAGCAAAGTTTAGTGAAATCGAAAATTATCAGGTTATTGTAACCCGAAAAAGCCATGTGGATCAAATGATCTTCAAGGTTGTTTTGTCAAAAGGTATCTCACCATCAGATGATCTGGCAAAACAAATTGAGGCTGCCATACCAGAAAGCATGCGTGTTCGGGGAAATGTAGAATTTATTGAACGCGGATCATTACCGGATAACTTTCCAAAGATTGATGACCAGCGAAAGTGGGATTAGTCTGTTTTCATTTCAAGTTTTATATCAGGTGGATTTTATAGTATTTTCTGATCTATGAGGAAACCTCTAATTTCTTTTGTGATTTCTTCTTGGGCAACCGGGTTAAACCATTTTACGCCATCGACGGCCTTGAACCATGTAAACTGCCTTTTGGCATATCTTCTTGTATCGCGCTGAAGAGTACTTATCGCGTCTTCCCATGACAGATTGTCCTGGAGATATTCAACCATATGCCGATAACCAATAGACTGCATGGATTTCAATTCTGGCGAATAGCCTTTTTGCAGCAATTCCTTCACTTCATCAAGAAGTCCGGCTTTTATCATTTCATCGACACGCCTGTTAATATGGTCGTAAAGTGTTTCGCGTTCAATGTGAAGACCAATTGTAAGGGCGTTCAGCCTGGAATTTGAAAACCCGTGATTGCCATGAAATGTCGATATTGGCCTCCCTGTTTTTTCGAAGACTTCTAAAGCTCTTACGATTCTGAAGGTATCGTTTGGATGAATTTTTTCTGCGGCAGCAGGATCTTTCTCTTTTAGTCTTTCGTAGAGTATAATTGTCCCATATTTTTCTGCTTCTTCTTTTAAACGGCAAAGCACTTCAGGATCTGCCGGTGTTTCCCTGGAAAAACCGTGAATCAATGCTTTTATATAAAGGCCGGTCCCGCCGACTATAAACGGGACAATGCCTACTTTTTTTAGTTCTGTAATTTTTTTTAAAGCTTCATCTGCAAAAGTTCCGGCATCATAGGGCTCATCCGGATCTCGGATATCGATCATATGATGGACAATTTCTATCTGTTCTTCCTTTGTAGGCTTTGCCGTTCCAATATCCATATAGCGATAGATCTGCATGGAGTCTGCGCCGATGATTTCACCCCTGAACTGTTTTGCAAGGTGGATTGCAGTACCTGTTTTACCTACGCCTGTCGGTCCGCAGATCACAATGATTTCAGGTTTTTCGTTAGTCGTATTCGCCATATTATCTTAGAATGTAATCACTTCTGCATTAGTCACTATTTCCTGCAAATCCAAGGCCCATTTTTCTCCTCCTGCCGAAACAGCGATCTCTTCTGCAATGTGACGCGGTTTAATTCCAATTGATTGAAAACGCCCAAGACCCTGCAAACATGCCGGACAGTTTGTTAAAATAATCTGATCATTTTTTTCATTTCGAGAAGATGACATCAGGGCAACTTTCTTTCGCATGCGCATTGCACAGGCGATGTCCGGCCTGCTTAAAGCCAGGGTTCCCGCTTCCGCGCAGCAGTGATCGACAGCGCTTTCCACATTAAATTCATAAGTCTTAAGAAAATTTTCTGCCTGTCCGTCCAGAGAATCATGGCATGGTCTGTGATAAAGATACGGGCCATTTTTTTTCAGAACTATTCCTGTTTCAATAACAAATTTGCTGATGTCCATCAGTTTTGTATCAAATATATTCTCAATCCCTTGGTCAACCAGGGCTTCACGGCAGGTTCCGCAACTGACAATACAGGCATCAAAGGAAAGATACCCGAACATTGCCCTGATCTGACTGAAAATAATTCTGCTCCTCAGCGCCTCACTCTCTTCAAAATTTTTATGAGCATTAACACCCGCCGGATACCCACAACAGAGGAATGGCGGAGGAAGAATTACACCTGTCCCTGATTTTAAAAGGATATACAAAGATGCCTTTGAAATATCTGAAAAGATTCTTTCTGATCCACATCCCGGAAAATAGAAAACTATTTTTTCCATTTTACCGGGGGGCCTGATAAAAAGAGCCTGATCTTCTCTATACCTGGGAAGAATATTTCGCAAAATGCCTGACGGCAGGGGCATAACCGGTGTTTCAAAATGAGACAAAAGAGATCCTTTTTTCTTTTCTTGATGAACAGGAAACAATGAAACAAACCGCGACCCGATTCTCTGAAGTCTTCCTCCCCACTGCAGAACAAAATATCTAAAAAACGCATTGTAAACTGCTGACCTGTTGCCAAGGTACCCGAGTATCATTCGAGTAGCAGCCGCAGTATGCTTATATTTCTGGTCTTTGAGGATGTTTCGTTCTTCAATGGAAATAATGCCCGTGTCAATGTTCACCGGACAAAGGGCAGCGCACTTATGGCATATGGTGCAATGGTCTGCGACTTCCTCAAGATAGCCTATAAATCTGAAACCGGCAGATCGGAATCTCTGGGCCTCATACAGTATCGCTTCGATCAAAGAAGAAATAGCAAGATTCTTATTTCTGGGATGAAAAAAAAGATTTCCAGCAGGGTAGAACACAGAGCAGTCAGCTTTACACTTACCGCACCTTATGCAGCCTGATATTCTGTCAGCCAACTCAAGAAGAGAGCCATGGTTCAGTATTTTTGCTTCAAGACCCAGAAGATTAAACGATTGGGCAAAAATTCTGTCAGGAACACGTGTATCCGATAGTTTGCCGGGATTCATGAGTCCTGTCGGGTCAACTTCTTTTCTATATGCTTCAAGGGCTTCCAGCTTTTCAGGCTCAACATATTTTAGCTTTGTAAAACCGATCCCGTGCTCACCGCTAACAACCCCTCCGAGTTCGATTGCTTTTGACATCACTTCATCGGCTGTTTCCCCTGCGCGGATCATCATCTCACGATCGTTTGGAAAGACCGGAATATTGACGTGTACGTTTCCATCGCCTGCATGCATGTGGGTTGCAATTACAATGAGCGCAGAACGAATATCCTTATAAATTCTTTCTATTTTATCTGTTATATGTTCGTACCCTTGGAAAAAATCGAAAAGATCATCAACCAGTTTTCTGATATGGGTCTCTTCCTGGAGATGTTCCTTTCCTGAAAGAGAAAGCTTTTCCAGCGCTTCACTTGCCAGATTTTTTGCTTTAAAAAGCTTTGCCTCAATTATTCCTTTGTCTTCTTTAGACCCGATCTCTTCAAGAAAATTTAACGCCTGCCATACAAATGATTTTTGGTTTTCTCTCTGTTCTTCTATATTATACTGATCTACGAATTCCGCAAACTCCGACAGCTCCGACAGGGGCAAAACAATATCTTCGTTCAACTTGAATGAATTTGTCCTTGATGCTATGGCACCCAATCGTTTGCGGTCCTGCCAGTACAAATCTGCTTCGTTTCGGTCCCTGGCAAAAAACAAATATGTATTTGGATAATTTTCAAGGAGTGTGGTGAGGCGCATCTTGCCTTTTTCCAATTGCTCTGTTGTATGTCCGACAATGTCGATCAGCAGCACAGCTTTTGGCGTCTCCCCAGTAGGCGCTTTTACTTTATACGTTATTGCCCTCACGTATTCTTCGTCAAAGTGCTCAAGGGCTGCCAGCGCCTCTTCTTCCCGATTAACAAAAGCTTCGGACAATTCGAGTATGACTCTTCCCGCCTCATCCATATCCTGGCCGAAAAACTCTAAGCAACAGGTTGCCTTGTATTCATAAGCCTTGTGAAGAATGAATTCCGCAGAAGTTATGATCCCGTCTGTCCCTTCTTTTTGTATGCCCGGCAGCCCATTAAGGGCTTTATTGGTTATATCTTTTCCAAGTCCTCTTTTTCTAATATCAGTCCCATCCAGGGTTATTGTTTTAATCTTTGTTCCATTCCCATCAAGAATATCAAATTTAACTGTATCGTCAGGATAAATTTTCCGCAGCGGATGATCTACTCGCTTCACCTGAAACTCTTTTCCGCCTGGCATCGCAATTTTAAAGGAGAGAATATTGTCGATGGCCGTACCCCATAAAACAGCTTTTTTACCGCCTGCATTTTCAGAGATATTGCCGCCTATGGTGCAAGCCCATGCACTTGTCGGATCTGTGGCAAATACAACGCCTCTTTTTTCAGCATATGTAATCGCGTCTTGTGTGATGACCCCTGCTTCAACTTCAAGTACTGATGCTTTAACTTCTTTGGGACCTATCCGAAATACGGTGTTCTGTTTTATTCCGACTATTCTGTTTAGTTTTTCGGTATTAATCATCACACAGTCTTTTTGTACAGGGACGCACCCTCCGGTAAGACCGGTCCCTGCTCCCCTGGGAACCACCTTCAGGCCGAGACTTTCGACTGCTGAAAGAAGGGGCGCCACCTGTGATTCCGCTGAAGGCCTGATCACTGCAATTGGGAGACACATTCGCCAGCCCGTGGCATCGGTTGTATGGCTGATAAGTGTAAAAGGATCAAAATAAATGTTATCCCGTCCAACAACTTCGCCAAGAATGTTTCTTATTTGTTTCTGTTTTGATATTCGCGATGCAAAGTCAACCTGGAGTTCGTTCAGTTTCTCCTTGCATCCGGTTATAATTTTTTCAATTTCAGGTGTGTGAACTGAATTTTTTTCAATCACATCAAGGTTGTCATCAAGCTCTTTTAGAAAATTTTTGCGTCGGGCTTTTGATTCAAGCAGTTTCTGGTATACAAAAGGATTTCTTTGAAGAATAAACATGTCTCCCAGAAAGCGCATCAGCAACCTTGCAAGACGGCCTGTTTTACGCTGGAAACGCATTTTTTCAAGGGATAGCCATGCATCGGTTCCAAGAAGAAGTTTTACGATTCTTGCGTCATCCGCGGATGTATAATTGTACGGTATTTCTCTTATATTTTCGTTTTGCATACAAAATCACAACTCACTATTTTTTACCGGGTTTTTTCCCGGGATAGTATCATTATTTTATCTGTTTTTTCCACCCCAAAAGCTGGTTTTGTAAAAAATATTTCCAGGGGCTCAATTAAAAGTTTTGTGTGTTGGGTTGAATGTAATGAATTCCGGGGACAGTATATCTATTTCTTGACATAAAAACCACAGATCCTCTTAATATTGATTACATGGCAGGAATTGCAAGAGTGATGGTGGCAGCTGCGTAGGTCACCATCCCACCCGCTTAATTAAATATATTCTAAAATACCAGGGCATTATCTTTTTATTTCAAATTCCGAAATATAGGATTATACCCGTAATTACTATCGGTACAGGGGTATGTCGCGGGCCCTAAAGCCATATAATAAGCCATATTATTATATTGACATATATATTGATCTGCAATATTCTAATCTTATGAAAAAGAGCTCTGATTTTGAGTGGGATTCCGCAAAGGATCAGCGAAACCAAAAGAAACACGGAGTTTCCTTTGCCTTAGCGCAGCATGCCTTCCTGGATCATAAACGTGTCCTCTTAGAGGACCTGGAACACGGTGGTGCTGAAAAGAGATATTATTGCCTTGGTAAAGTCGCTGAAGGAATTATGACAGTAAGATTCACATACCGAAAAAATAAAATCAGAATTTTTGGCGCCGGATATTGGCGGAAAGGAAAAAAAATATATGAAAAGGAAAATAAAATACACGGATGAGCCTATTGGAAAGGTGAAGGTT
>CAZTYY010000044.1:0-19307 GCA_964617785.1 uncultured Desulfobacterales bacterium
ATGGTGCCCCCCCAAAGCCCCAACACACCTCTCTCATGCCCATCAACGCCATTTAGTCGCCCCTTGCAGAATATTGCCCAAATGCCCGAATGTTTTCAGACCAATTGAGATAGTACTTATTTTGGTCCCGCAAGCGCAAGGAGAAAAAGGGGACGTTCGTGCAGAGCGTGTGTACCCGGTTTGTCCAGGGCCTGCTGAGGATTCTTGACGGGCTTGAAACTGACAATAATTATTTTTTAATCAGTGTTTGAAGGACATCTTCTTTGCCTATTATTCCAACAAGCTTTTCGTCTTCTACCACTGGCAGCGAGTGAAAATTTTTATCTACCATAAGCCCGGCAATTTCTCCAATATCAGTATCAGGCCGCACGCTCACAGGATTTTTTGTCATCGCATCACTCACCGTGATAGCTGCAATTTTTCGTATGCTCTTTTCGAGTTTTTTTGTAGATGTTAATGGAATAAACCCATCAAGGAAAGTAAAAAGAGATGGTACAGGTATGTTCTTTTGCTGGGCAATAAGGTCGCTCTGGCATATAATTCCGACCAATACGCCATTACTGTCAAGTACCGGAATACCGTTAATATGATTTTTTAAAAGAATTTCGGTTGCGTTTACAACCTCCATATCCGGGGAAACAGTAATAACATTCCTGGTCATGATGTCTTTTGCTTTTAACATAACCGCTCCTTGTTCCCAAAAAAAGTTAAAAACACCCTGATTATAAATGTTTTGAAAAATATTTATTAATGCAAAGCAAAAACGTGATACAGCTAAACACAGAATACCAGATTAAAGAGGCAGCGTCTATAATTGGTTTAACATAATTGGTTTAAATAGTTGGCTCAAATAAGTTGGCTTAAACAAGATCGCTTTTCATGTTTTTCGACGAACTCGCGACTCCCGGTATGACAGATTGGTTTGTTGTGTAATAAAAACACCGGATTATAGTGGCCTCACTGCATTGGGGTGTTGGAGCGTGAGGAATAATGATGAATTATAGAGCGCAACGCAGATATTGGATTTTTTACGAAGCCATCACTTTTGACATGTTTGTGAAATTTCGATATGGTGCTTCCAAATAAGTCGATAAACTTTTCATTTTAAAACAAAGGAGAAAACATGGGGACATATACCAGGTGGACAACAGGCGTCATGACGATACTGTCTTTAATTGTGCTATTTTCCCTGATGGCTTGCGGAACCGCACAACACGCCATCCTTACCGACGGCTCTCTCGAGGCCATAAAGCTGCCCCTGCCCAGGACCCATGGCGGTATGCCGTTGATGGACGCTTTGAAGAACCGGCAGTCAAAACGCAAATACAGCCCCAGGCCACTGGAGGCTCAGGTAATGTCTGATCTGCTGTGGGCGGGTTTTGGTATCAATCGGCCGGAATCAGGACACCGGACCGCACCGTCTGCCCTGAACTGGCAGGAGACGGATATCTACGTGTTTACTGAAAAAGGGGCCTATCTCTATGACCCCAAGGATAATATACTGCACCCCATTGCTACAGGCGACTTTCGTGGTGAAACCGGTGTGCTGATCCAGCCGTATGTCAAATCAGCCCCCGTCAACCTGGTGTTTGTGGTGGATGCTTCACGCACAGGCCTGATAGGCAAGGTGCTCAGCACGGCTGATCGGGAGATGTTCTCAGCCACGGCCGTGGGCTCCATCAGTCAGAATGTCTATCTCTATTGCGCCTCAAAAGGATTGTCTACGGTGGTCCGGGGCCTGGTGGACAGGGATGCCCTCAGGGTGCGCCTGAATCTCAGGCCTGAACAGAAAGTTATTCTGGCCCAGTGTGTCGGCTACCCGGCAGATCAGGACCAGGCATCGGATCAGGGTTTGGACTTGGGCTTGGACCTATGCTTGGATAGGATAAAGGACGGCAAATATCCGGGTAAAGCACCTTTTAATGACCTGGTATACCGGGTAATGGTGACGGTTAAAGATCACCGCATCGATGCCATCGAGATTGTGGATGTCGGCTCTGACGAGTTTCGCAAGGAAGCAAACGATGTGGTGCAGAATGTCGTATCTGATCAGGCATTGCCAGACGCCATGTCCGGCGCCTCACCCGCAAGCCAGGCCCTGCTCAAAGCTGTTGACAACGCCCTTCAACAGGCAGCGGTTCAGGCAGATTAGCCGGCCAGCAAATGATCACTATCTCACTTTTTAAAAAAAGGAATAATCTATGAAGATCATTAAAGAATCTGAAAAGGATGGAGATACAATATCCACACCCCCGGATATAGAGACAGGCAACCCTCTGAAGCTCAATTTTTCCCACTATTTCCTGTTTTTTCTGATTTTCATAGTACTTGTTGCCTGTTATAATATTATTAAACCTTATCTGCACCCAATTGTTCTGGCTGTACTTTTAGCTGTTGTTTTTAACCCCGTTCACAGAAGAATAGTTAAATGTGTTCGGGGACATGAGAACCTGGGCGCTTTTCTTTCCTGCCTGTTTCTTTCCCTTGTGGTTGTGTTGCCAACGATATTGATCACATTCGCCCTGATTCGCCAGGGGATTCAGTCTATAAATAGTATACAAGAATGGATAATCCAGGGAGGTTATACAAAACTTATTGAACACCAATTTGTAATTAAAATTATGGCAATTTTTGAAACATTTCTGCCTGATGTTCAAAAGTTTTTTCCAGATATTGATCCCCAAAAGATAAAAAGCAACCAGATTCTTCTTCAGATGTTTGCTTCAGCAGGTAAAACTCTTGTTAATCATGGTGGCCAATTGGCTGGAAATATTGCTATCCTTTCCAGCCAATTTTTTTTGATGATGTTTACATTTTTCTTTATGATTCGTGATGAAAAAATAATATTTAAAAGTATTCTTCATCTTGTGCCTCTTAATACACGTCAGGAAAACCAGATAATGTCCAAAATTAGAAATGTAGCCAAATCTGCTCTATTGGGAACACTTGTGACCTCGGTGGCCCAGGGTATGGCAGGTGGAATTGCATTCTGGATTTCAGATCTCCCCGGATTTTTCTGGGGCATGGTGATGGCGTTTGCATCCCTGATTCCTCTTGTGGGTACGGCTCTTATCTGGATACCGGCTGCCTTATATTTGTTTCTTTCCGGTTCATGGGGCTACGGGATTTTTATGGTTCTATGGTGCGTTATTATTGTGCAAAGTATTGACAATTTTGTACGACCATTTTTTATGCAGGGCTCTGCAGACATGAGCACCCTTGTCATCTTTTTTGCCATTTTAGGAGGCGTAAATTATTTTGGTTTAATAGGCCTTCTTTACGGTCCCCTGATTTTTAGTTTGGCACTCGTTCTTTTATATATTTATAAGTTGGAGTTTGAGCCATTCCTGAATCACCAAGACAGTGTAGGAAATTCCGGGAAAAATATATTAAATACTTAACATATTCCGAATTCTTTTTTTAAAAAGCATGCCATTGAAACCAGTTAGTATATGAGACTATACATTGGATTCAACAAAAACGGCATTGGCCAAGTGTTTTTTTATTGGATTCGGAATCTTCAAAACCTGACCGATGCGAAGTTTAGTATTTTGTAGGCTGTTCATCTGTCGAATCTTATGAACCGTTGTTTCGTACTTGCGTGCAATTGTCCAAAGCGAATCACCGCTTTTCACATTATAGGTTCGCCTGCTTCCCAGAACGAGGCGACCCTCATTTTTTATTTTACTCTTATATACGTAAGTACTTCCCCGTTGAGGTATTTTTAATATCTTGCCTGCAACAATATAGCCACACTTTTGAATTTTATTCGCCCCGGCAATTTTTTTCACATTTGTACGATATCTTTCTGCAATGGTAGAAAGAGTCTCTCCTGGTTTTACCCGATGGTGTAAAAAATCCCTTCTCACAACCGTTGAAACAGGAATCTCTTCGATGTTTGCAAGAAGTAGTGCCCCCTTCTTTTTAGGTACTCTTAAAAAGTACTCCTTATCAGGTAAAATTTTATAGCGCAGTTCAGGATTTAATTCCACGAGCACTTGCTCAGAAACACTCATGCTTTTAGCAGCATCCTCCAGTTGAATCTGTTTATGAATTGAAATAGACTCGTATTCCAGAGGCGGATCAACAGAAATTTTATCCAATCCATATTTTTCAGGATGATTGATAATGTGAAGACACGCAAGAAATCTTGGGACATATCGCGCTGTTTCTTTTTGTAGTTTTTCATATAAATCCCAAAAGTTATCAAGGTAATTAACATTCTGCCCCCTGATAATTCGAAGCACTCTGCCCTCGCCGCAATTATATGCGGCCAAAACCGTTGACCAATCTCCAAATAACTGGTGAAGTTCTTTTAAGTATGCGATTGCCGCTTTTGTGGCTTTTTGAGGGTCTAACCGCTCATCAATGTATGTATCACGGTTGAGTCCGAATTTATAACCGGTTGATGGAATGAACTGCCATAATCCTAATGCCCTGGCTTTTGAAAGTGCCTGAGCTTTGAACCCACTTTCAATAAGTGGAAGCCAGGATAATTCAACAGGCAGCCCGGCTGCTTTTATTTCAGATACAATCTGTTTCCGGTATTTACCGGAACGTTTATACGCTTCGATGAAGAACCGTTTTTCTCTGCCAATAGTAAATGAATCGATCTCAGCCTGAGTATACTTATTCAGGGTGATCGGAATGGCTCTATGGGGTCCTATCACAACAGAACTTCGTGAAGCATAGATCTCCAGGATACGTTTTGATATCATAAATCGCAGATCCTCTTTCTGCTGCATTAATCCCGGCAAATTCTTTGTGTCAACCTTCATAATTAAGATATATGCACGATCAAGCACTTCCAGTGCTTCATCAAGATTGCCTTTTTTTCGCAGTTCCTGGGATGTATGGCAATATTCAAGAGCCTCATCCAGTATTGCCTCCGGTTTTTGAAGTTTTGATACTTCTTGCGATAAGTCTATGGAGATTGCAGCATTTTCGACAAATGCGTCCGGGATATCTTTCAAACCTGATTGAGACGATATTTTTTCATCCTGGCTGATATCCAAATTGTCTGAGTTCAGGTCGGTTGTTTTCATCATTTCTGTATTCTGCCCAATTGGATTATTATAAAACGTTTGAGCACAGCCGCTTAAAATGAAAAAAATGGATATGAATAGAAATAACATTTGAGAATATTTCATGGGAAACGAGCCTCCACTATATTAATGCCAATCCTGAAATCCAGAAAAACCGTTTCTTTAATGCTTATTGTGAATTCTAACAAAAGAATAGTTGTTTTCGTGTATTTGATATAAATTTTTTATAGTACAACATGATGTAAAAAAAGTTTTGAGACGAATGATTATTTTCCCGATTCCGAAAAATGCCATTGATAGAAATACCTGTATACAACTTGAATTGAATGATAATGGAGCTAAATGAATTTGTAAGGTATATATTCTTTTTACCATTTTTGTTCTCCCTGATTATTATTATATAATTATGACATATCAAGTTTCATGCCATGAATTGCATGATGCATCTCGAATGTTGCACAAATCAGCATTCACGCAACGCAAACGCGCAAATCTATTTAAAAATCATTGTGTTATGGTTTGGCAACTATAAATGAGTTAGCGTGTGATATTTTTAATTTTTTTATTAAACTAGTTTTCTAAAAGCGTCAGAGGGTATACTTTTTTATTATGGGTGTATGAAAAAAAGATTTGATGGCTAATAGGTAGGACAAACTCCGTCTGTCGTCTATTATTGACGTACAACTTAAATCATTCTATTCATTTGAACCTTTATTTGCAGTTGTCCCTCGCAAATATTAGTACCTATCGAAAATATAGGTAATTTTGACAAACTTACAACAATTCATATTTTTTGGAGGCCGCTTTTGAAAAAGAAGCTACAAGAAATGTAGAATATTATTTACTGTATAATATTGCTTATAATTTCAGTTAAGACTGAATAAATACGAGGCACAGCTTAACAAATTTTATTCCTTAACTCTGAATAAACAGCTTTACCGGCTTAAGATTTTAGGCAAGATCGTTCATCCGGCTCCATAATCTTTAATTGTTTTAACTTCATAAAATCATGATATCCAATTACCTTTTCTCCACCATATTCCATATGGACAGCCCCTGCCGGACAATTGTTAATGCATCCGCAGCAGAACACGCAGGAATCTGTATCAACTTTGAAATGGGTTAAATCGATGGCATCAACCGGACACTTGTCGATACAGGTTCCGCATCCAATGCATTTGGCCTCATCAATGGTGTGGTTATTAACCAATATTTTGGTCCACCAGATGGGTGCCAAATTAGTTGCAACCTCTCTTAAAGTAAATTTTTTGGAGAATTGAGCCGGCGTTCCCATTTTAACCTGATCGAGTAAATGCCCTGCATATGCACACACTTTTTTGTAGGTATCTTGATCGGGTAGATGTCGGTTCATCCAGGTTTTTGAATTCATCTTATTTTTTGACCATGACAAGGGAAAGGAGCTCATATTCATAAATGTATGTATTCCAACTGGAACCCCTTGTTTTTCAACTAAACCTTCAAGAATAGAGCAGGCTGCATTGTGTTGATTCCCCTCTGGACCACCAAAAGTGGCATAGGAAGCAACCGGCGTGCCTTTTAAATCTGGCAATGTCTGTATCCAGTTTTTAACATAATCTGGCGTATCGTAATAGAAAACAGGGGAGCCTAAGGCTATCAAATCATACTGATTGATCAGACCTTTATCAAACTCCCTGATTTCCGATCCTGTTGCATTTAGTCCGAATCCTTCAAATATTTTTACTAAAAATTTTCCAATTCTTTGAGTATAACCGGTCTGACTATACCAAAGAACAAGTGGTTTTTTAGTATGCTGTGTACTCATAGGCACGGTTGGACGAATAGTGCTTATGGTCGTACATGAAGGAATTGCCGGCATAGTAACCATGGCTGCCAACATGGCACTTTTTTTAAAAAATTCTCGTCTGCTTTTCACGATGGTTCCCCTTTTTCCAAGTAAGTTCTGACCTTAATTTTTTAACTTTTGTGAAACAATCAAAATTGAACACCTGTTAACTCTTTTGAAACATCCCACAGGTTTTTTCCGATATTTTTATCACACTTCAATGCATATTTTCTCACTTTTTTCGGATATCCCCTCATTTCCTGAAATCCTCCAGGTCCGTAAAATCCTCCTTTTTCCACATCACGGGCGGTAGCCGCATATAGCGTTGGAAGTGCACCCATTTCAATGTTCTGGGCGAAAACATGATTGAGCATTTTTATCAGTCCGGCATTTCGCTGAAGTTCTGTTGCTGTCCATCCAGGATGTGCAGATGTTACCACTGTATTTTCACTTATCTCATTCAATCTTCTCTGCAACTCATAGGTAAAATAGAGATTCGCACGTTTACTATCACCATATGCTTTCCACTTTTTATATTTTCGTTTCTCCCAATTCAGGTCGTTAAAATCGATATTCCCCAGTATATTTGCACTACTGCTTACATTCACAATTCTGCCGTTCGGAGTTTTTATAATTAAATCAACAAGTAAGCCTGTAAGCGCAAAGTGTCCAAGATGATTGGTACCAAACTGCAACTCGAAACCATCGGCTGTTTTTGAATATGGCGGAATCATTACGCCTGCATTATTCACCAATAAATCTAGACGAGAATACTGGACAGGGGGTCAGCTCTTCATTCTTGACACATGGTGCCTTTGTTCAATTTTATTGATTTTCCTTTTCAATCTCTTGTTTTTGTCAAGAATGAAGAGCTGACCCCTCTGTCTTTTTTATTGACTGTTTTGGAGATCCCGGAGTTTGGCTGCCAGTCGGAATCGGTCCCGCTCTTTCATCTCTTTGGTTGACAAGGCATCGTTGAGAAATTGAATCGCTTCGGTCTTCTTGTTCTGGCGTTCATGTATGTCAACCAGCAACAAATAAGAATCAGCATACTGTGGCCAACTTTCGATCATAAAACGAAGCGTGTGTTCGGCGCGGTCAAAATCTTTATTTTGATGAAGATAAAAAGCTAAGGTATAGGCGTATTTGAGATTAGGGTTTATTTCGAACGCTGTAAACAGGATGTCGATAGATTCACCGGGGTGGTCTCCGGCCAGAAGCACCCCTAAATTAAATATCGCTTCATGCATCTTGGGATCGGCTTTGATGGCTCTACGAAGATGCTTCTCTGCTTCAGCCATTTTTTTTTGCTCTGCTTTCAAAAGCCCCATGTTGAAATTTGCAGGCGCATTGTTGGGTGATACATCCAGGGCCATTTTTAAAAATTCTTCGGCCTCATTGTTTTTCCCGGACTGCGAATGGGCCATTCCAGCATTGACCATGGACATGACCGCACGGGGTTCAAGCTTTATTGACGTAGTATAAGCTGATAGGGCTGACGAAAAATCACCGCTATTCAAGTAGAAATTGCCTAAGTTGTAATGAGAGGTCCACTGGTCCGGACGAGTTTTCATGGTAGATATATACTCTTGTGTCGCTTTATTTAGGGAATCATGGTCTTCATCTCTTAGTGTAAACTTTGGATACCCGGTAAGTGCCTCAGCTGCTTTGATTCTCACCAATCGGAAGTCATCACTGATTGCAGCCATTAAAACTTCTTTGGTATGTTTAGACGGAATCCGGCCGAGAGATTCTATAGCACTGGAGCGGACAAGCGGAGAAGGGTCTTTTGCGGCATCCATGATGACCGGCCAAACATTTGGATCGGGACAGGCCCTCAACAAACGAATGAAGGACGTGGAAAAAACCGCGTCCCTGTCTTTACTTTTGATGTAAACAATCATCTCGGAAAGCCTGGTCCAGTCTTCTTTGCGGGCAGCATCAATCAATTCAGCACGTTGCATCAAGGGGGCCTGGTAGTCCATTTTTCGCCATTTCCTGACCCATTCATCAGACCATGCTGCGTCTTTGTCATCATGACACAAGTTGCAGGCATTGGGTGATTCAAAGGTGATAGTCGTGGTAGGAGTAGGTGGAAGCATGGAATGATCACTGCGCTGCATTTTGGCAAACGAGGTCATGGGCATGTGGCACTTGATGCATTGGTTGCCCAAACTATCTTTTTTATGGAACGTGTGTGTAGTCGCGTTTTCTACCCGTTTTTTGTGACAGGGCATGCATGATTGGTTGGGGTCATTTTTCTGCCGATACCGTCCACTGGAGGTGTGACAGTGCAGACAGCTCAGTTCGCCGGATTTCACACAAGGACTCAGTAACCAGGAGGTAAGAGTGTAATTCTCACCCAGGTCCCGGCCGTCGGGATAATAATCAACGCTTTCCAAGGTCACTAAGTCGAAATGGTCAAAAAACTGATTCCCCGGCATGAAGCCCTCGGTCAGTGGTATGACCTTGGCATGGCAGGTGGCACATGCATCATTGTTCTGCTCCACCGCAAAGTCCCTGCCTCCGCGGATTATTTTTAAATTTTTGGGAACCGTACCCTTTGGTGCTTGCTGGCAAACTCGGATATGCTCATCACAGGGCCCGTGACAGGTTTCGCAGTTGATACCCGGTTCTGCCCACTGGGTATTATAGGTGTCAGTTTTGAGATCGTAGTTAGTATCCAACTGGCTCACATGGCAGCTATAACAAGCAGTGTTAAAAGTATAAGGCCAGTCAGTCCAACTTATGGGTTCATCAGGTTCTAAGCCCGAAAAATGACGTACACCGCTTTTAGCCATATCAAACCATTTCTTTTCATGCAAATCGTAAGCTAAGGGCAGCGTTTGTAAGCGCCCCCGCTCCATGGGAGTCAGGAAATAGTAGATGTTTTTTCCGCCCAAGACATGGGCGATGGGATAGTATTTATCTCCGTCCTGCCCATGCTCTCGTACTATGCCTGAGGCGATATCTGCCCGATAATGATACTTACCAATAGTGATTTCTTCAAACTGGGGGGACAGCTTTGAATTAACCAGGTCCGCTGAAAAGGGCTGCATGGCATTGGCATGATGGGACGGCGACCAGAGTTTGTAGAATTTTTCGTGGCATGCCCGGCAGCTTGCCGTTCCCGAATATCCCTTGCCCCTTTGATTAGAGGGCGATTCGGCTGCAAGAACAAGGTTGAAAGCCGAATTGACGATCCCCACAGAGAACCCACAACAAATTAAGAGGACCAGCGTTAACGATCGTTTCATAAACCTTACATTACACATTATTGGGAAAATCTTTAAAGCTTGCCTGATCGGTGACTCACATCTTGAGCAGCCTTACCTATCTTTTCTGACGTTTTTTCTGACGTCTACGCAAGAAAAACAAACCACATAGAATCAGAATTCCAGCTATGTAGAACGAAGCATGGGCTTTTAATTGGGTCCTTATGGAATTTTTCCTGATTTGCTTGAGTTGGGAATAATTTTCGGGAACCGGCAACACGTTGTTGTCTACAACATATTTGTGATACGCTTCCATCATAGCCGTGAATCTTTCTGACATCTCTTCCTTGAGATCTTTTGTTTCACCCGGATCGGTGACAATATTAAACAGGTGCCACTGGTTGTCACCAACAGGCCCCCTGTTTTTAACAATCTTGTAGTCACCTTTGAAAAGGGCTGCATTGCCGGCCATTTCATAGCCGATGGTCTCATCTTCACTATGAGTTCTGTCAATTTCCCCTTTGGCAAGGGGTAACAGGCTTTTACCAACCATGGATTCAACCTTGCGGCCTTGATAATTGCCCTTGGGCGGACTCACACCGGATATTTCCAGAATGGTCGCGGCAATATCCGTCACATACGCAAACGTATCTGAAAGTTTTCCTTTTTCAGTGATACCCTTTCCGGATATAATCAGGGGGACACGCATCCCGCCTTCTCCTGACCAAAACTTATACTCAGCCAAAGGTGATGCTGCGGCGCTGCCAAAGCTTGGCCCCATGTTAATATAACTCCCTCGGGTTCCCAGTGTCTCGTAATCCCGGTTGTACCCTTTGGCCTTTTGCCACAGTTTCAGATACAGAACTTGCCAGGCAGGCCCGTCAAATGCATCTGAGGCTTCAGCGCCATTATCCGAGGTGAAAACAAAAACAGTATTATCATACTCGCCAATCTCTTTAAGATAGGTTATCAATCGTCCGATATGGTAATCCATTGCATCGACCATGCCGGCATAAACCGCCATTTTTTTGGATTCATATCGTTTTTCTGAATCGCTTAATGAATCCCAGTCCACCGTGGTTGACATCGTTACCATCTCTGTTCCGGGGGGCACAATTTTTTTTGCTTTGGCCCTTTCAAGCCGTCTTTCTCTTAGCTTTTCCCATCCTTCATCATATTTTCCCATGTATTTGTCTGTAAATTCCTGGGGCGCCTGGACCGGAATATGAACCGCCTGAAAAGGGATATATGAGAAAAAAGGTTTTCCATCCTTGCGGTTTGACTCGATAAACTCAATGGCCTTATCGATATAATATTTGGAGGAGTAAAAGTCTTCAGGCAGATCGATTTCCTTTCCATCGGCGAACCAGTTCGCCTTTTCGTAAATGGGAAGATACGGCTTCTTCTCCCAGTTATCGGCTCCGCTATCCGCCATGATCACGGTGCGTTCAAATCCTCTCCGACTTGGTAGCAGATCGGGCGTTTTGCCCAAGTGCCATTTGCCGGTCAGGTAGGTATGGTATCCGGCATCTTTTAGCAGGGTGGCGATTGTGACTACGTCATTATTTAGTGTCCCCTTGTAATTCTCGTGTTCTGCCTGGGCAGGGGAAATCGCCTCGGGTATGTTAGGGACACCGTTTCGGTGACTGTCTACACCAGTCATCAGCATGCTCCTCGTCGGTGCACAGGTGGCCGCTGTATGATAGTTGGTGAAAACCAGGCCTTCATCTGCCAGCTTACTGATACTGGGGGTCGGTATTTCACTTCCATAGGGTGCTGTGTCTGTAAAACCCAGGTCATCCGCCAGTATTAAAACGATATTGGGGGAAGCGGCAATGGCGGTATTGGATAGTAAAAAACTCCAAAGCAAACATGAAATAAGCCTGAAAAACATTTTCACCATATCGAGTACTCTTTATAAAAGGTTTTTTATGAAGGTGACCTGCTCACAGTGGTTCCTCCTGATATTTGTATTTTATATACTATTAATGAAGTATGATAATAAATTCAAGCCATTTTGCGCCAAAAGGGACAAAGGGATCAGTTCTTCATTCTTGACACATAGCGCCTTTGTTCAATTTTATTGACCCCTCTGTCTTGTTTTATCATTATATCGTCTGCAGGTTGGAAATGGGGTTGGAATTTTATTTTTCAGGAATAAAAAAAGGGCTCAGAATCTCTTCTAAACCCTTTGTTTTTAGTGGCGGGAGCGACGAGACTTGAACTCGCGACCTCCGGCTTGACAGACTGATTTGCCGTATAATAAAAACAGTCGGTTACAATGATTTCAAAGCATTAGGGTGTTGAATCGTGTTGAATCATGGTGCGCTTTTGCACCCTATATGCACCCGGTATTAAATAAGACCCGCTGAGGATTCTTGGCGGGTTTTGTTTTTTCTGAATAGCTTACATCTATGAATTAGAATTTTCGATGCGCCAATTACATATAACAAAGATAGATTTTCTATATACTTGACATATAGCCATTTCTTTAATATTAAAAGGTAGTTGAATATCGAACTCGATTATTCCCGCCTGTTATTTGTTGTATCGGTATTCATTTCTGATCGTGTCGCCATTGATGAACAAAACAGGAAAAGTTATGAAGCCATTTGTCGCTGTTTTAACCTTATTTCTTTGTTTTTTTTTATTTTTTTCTTTAAAGGAAAATGAAACCATGGCCAATGACATTGCCCAAAAAATGATAAAGTTGTCGGAACCAAGACTGAATGGCAATATCTCCTTGGAAAAGGTTTTAACTTTAAGGCGGTCTACCAGGCGATTCAGTGATAGGCAACTTACGCTTTCAGAAATTTCACAACTTTTATGGGCGGCTCAAGGTATCACAGGCGGCATGGGTTTCCGCACTGCGCCTTCAGCAGGTGCACTTTATCCTCTTGAAATTTATCTTGCGGCAGGGAACATAAAAGGACTTCCTGCCGGTATTTACCGATATAGGCCTGATGAAAACGGGCTCCTTGAAGTTGCAACTGGAGATAAAAGGGATGAGTTGTGCGCGGCGGCTTTAAGTCAGGCATCTGTAAAAAATGCACCGGCCATTATTATTTTTTCCGCAGTTTTTAAGAGAACAACCGAAAAATATGGGAACAGGGGCATGCAATATGTGTTTATCGAAACCGGCCATGCCGCACAGAACATCTGCCTTCAGGCGATTTCTCTTGGCCTTGCTTCAGTGGTTATCGGTGCTTTTGATGACAATGCTGTAAAACGTATTATAAAGACGGAGGAAGAACATCCGGTTTACATTGTTCCTATTGGAAATCCGTTGAAATAATTATCAAGCCATCAGAACAGCTTAAATCGTATTGATATTAAAATCATATCACTAACGCAATTAGGCCCTTTATTTCAGCGTTCACAACGATTTATCTAAACCACAGGGAGGTTGAATTTCATTGAACTCTCCGAATGAGATCACCATTTATAAATCCGATTTTTATTTGTAATATATTTATCAGGTCTCAAGCGTCACAACAATCTCATCCAGTCTGCCAGGCTCCGAAACAGCAATGTCCACAAGGCACTTTGGGATGGAACTTTGGTCGCACATAACTCTGATTTCTTTCTCTACATCGCTAAACTCCAAGATTTCGCGAATGGACTCGATGTATTCAAGCATCTGATCCGGAGGAATTTCTTCCAGTGGAGGCCCTCCAGCCTCCGCCTTTTTCCGCGCTGCTGCCTCTTCTTCCAATCTTTGTTCTTCCTTTAGCTCCTCTCCCAGTGCTTGTTTGACACTATCAATCACACCCTGGTCAACTTTCGCTATCTCGACTATTAAATTTTCTGAGACATTATTCTTAAATAAGTGCTTCACCTTTTCCTCGTTGGACTTGCCATCTGCCGCCTCGAGCAGCTTTACAACCCTTGCCCTCTCTGCATTCTCTTTTTTAATCTCGGCGTTCACCTGGCCCAACTTTTCCTCGGTAATGCCCAACCTGTTTATGATCACTTCGGATGCCATTTTTTCCTCAATGAGGAATCGGATACCTTCATCGTTAGGCAAGCCGTTTGCTTTTTTAATGAGCAAATCGAGTTTTGTCTTCTCGACAATCTGTATCACGTCTGGTCTACGATCTTTGAGTTCTTTCCACGTTTTACCGAGGTCATCGATGAGCTTACTAGTTGCGAAATAAGGATCGAGCAGGTCCTCCAATGAAAGTGCCGCGATCGCATCGTTGAAATCCTTCATTAGTGGTCTCCCAACCTTTAGCATTTCATCCATTGCCCATCTCAATTGAAGCATATTGCCCCCATTACGCGAAACATTGTAACCTGCAGTATCAAGTCCACCGGCAATCTTTTGAATCGCTGCTTCCCTGTTTTCCCCTGAGAGGTCCTGTAAATTAAGCTCAAGGAAATTCTCCTCAATTAACAACCAAAGAGGCTTTTTCTTCGTTTCGTCGCTTGTTGTCATTTTCCAATCTCCTTTTATTGATAGATTTTTACCGAATTTGAATCGACCACCCTGCTTCCCAAAAAAAATAGGCTTCCCCTCTCCCATTGCAAAACCATAATCGACCGAAATCTTTTTAAAACAAAAAAACAAGATGCTAAACCAAAAACTTCTTTTCCGAATTCTCCTGGTCGTCAAAATAAGTTATTATAGTTTGATATTTATTAAGATCAATGAGTGCATTTGCCCGTAAGACCCCACTTTGCCACGTCAGGGAAAGCATATCTTCAGATACATCTTCGATGGAAAATTTACCGTTAAAAGCCGGGTATGAATTTCTGAACTCCATCAGTTTCAGAAGTCGCCGCACAACCGGCTTTTTGATTTCATTGCGGATTTCGTTCAGGTTGTAATTGTGACGATTGATATCCCGACCGTTTTGCGTCTGTTCAAGCAATTCCACATCATTTTCCCCGGCTAAAAGTCCCACATAATAGACCTGAGGGATGCCCGGGGCGAAAAACTGAATTGTACGTGCAGCGATATACGAATTATCATTAGATTCCAGTGCTGAAAAATAGGTGCAGTTGACCTGGTAAATGTCAAGATTCTGATAAACGGCGCTTGAATAAATACGCTTGACATTGGATCCTTTATCATAGAGACCGTTGAGGGTTTTATCAATCTCCTCCTGAGTCAATAGTTCCGTTACATCTACGACACCGATGCCATCATGGGTGTCAAGAGTCGTTATCTGTTTTCTTGGACAAATCTTGAGCCAATGGATTAACCGTTTATTGGTGTGATGATAAAGGGTGTGCAGAACGAGCATGGGCAGGGCAAAATCATATGTCCAGTAGCCCTTTTCGGCAAGCTTCAGCTGATAGGAATAATGTTCGTGCACTTCAGGCATGATCTCTGCTTCAAAAGGCTCTATGTAATCATCCAGCCATTCAAGCAGTTCCCAAACTTCCGGTTCGAGGAAAAAACAGTTGGTACCGATCTTTATCGTGGTGTATGCGAAGGCATCCATTCGGATCATTTTAGCACTGGTTCTGGCTAATCGTATCAAAAAGTTCCGCATGACCTCACGGGTTACCGGCGAGTTCCAGTCCAAGTCGATTTGTTCGAAATCGAATGTGGACCATATTTTCTCCTTGGACCCGTCCGCACGTTCTATAAAAGAGTAAGGTGGCCTGGGTTTTCGAGTGTATACTTTTTCCAAATCCTGGTCACTGATCTCACCGTCAATTTCCAGCTTCTTAAAGCTGAGAAACATATCAGCATATTCAGAGTCGTCACCTTTTTCAATGTAGTCCTGAAAAAACAAGGATTGCCTGGAAATATGATTCACCATGAAATCTATTATCAAATCAAAATCCCTGCCGATATGTTCCAGGTCTTCCCAAGTCCCAAAGGAGGCATCTACCTGATCGTAAGTAGTTGGTGCAAACCCACGGTCAGCTGAAGAGGGGTAAAATGGTAAAATATGAACACCGCCAACAGCCGACTTTAAATATTTTCGCAGGATATAATGCAATTCTAAAAGATTTTTTCCCAGACTGTCCGGATAAGTAATCAACTGAACTTTGTTTTTAAGTTCCACCATCAGACTATCCTCCTGCCTTCTCAATAAAGTTATAATGGTTAAAGGCTTCGATAATGCCCCCGGCATATTTCTTTTTGGCAAAATAAATGTTTTTCCCACCCTTTAGAGACTCAAGTTCCCGGCTGTAGTTTCCAACAACCACGGCGAGTGGTTCTCCTCTCAGCATTTCTTCATCGTTGCCAGAATCCCCGCAAACCAAAAGGTTTTGCAAGGGGATCTCCCATTTATAGCTCAGGTACCGGATCGCCTTTCCTTTGGATGCCCGATAGGGGAGAATGTCCAGGTATTGATCGTGAGAATATATGAGGTTGTACCGGCACTTGTTTTTAAGCAGCAAATCGTGAATCACGGCGAGACAGTCTTTTGCCGGCGCCATATTATAGCTGATCTTAAACTTGCGCTGAGTTTCTTCTGGTTGATATTTCAAAAAGGATAAACCATCCAAAAGGGTTTTTATTTTTTCCCGTTCCCATTTCCTGGCCACATGGGTTTCCCATCCTTGGGAAAAACGAAGATCTTTTCCATAATAAAGTTCCGCTCCCACCGAGGAGATGATTACATCCGGCGGTTCTACTCCATGTTTTTTCAGTATCTCCATTGCTGACCGGACGGTTCTGCCGGTGGCCACGCCGAATCCCAGAGTCTGGCTATTTTTTCTTAATACAGTGCACAACTCAAGCACATGCTTGTTGTCACCACCGATAAGAGTGTTGTCAATATCGGTGATAATAAAATAATTGAGATTAATCAGCCGTCTCCCAATGGAATCAGAAGGGACCGCGACCTTCATCCCCTCCATGCCTGCCTCAGCTTTAAGATGAGTTATCTCTTTTAGGTATTTTTTTACATGGCTCTCCCAGGTATAATACTTACGAACATTTAAAATACCGTTCTTTGAATATTGTTTCCATTTTTCATTATCTGCGATTATTGTCTTTACCGCCCGGCTGATTTCTTTTGGTTTTGTCGGATCAACAAGTAGACCGCATTTACAATTCTTGATGATATCCTTGGGGCCTCCGTCACTGGTAGCGACAATCGGCAGGCCGGCTGCTGCCGCTTCGATTAAAGTGATCCCAAAAGGCTCTGTTAAAGCCGGGTTAACAAAGACCCCCCTTTTTTCCGCCGCGATTCGATAGAGTTCCGGGACCTCATGTTCAAAATCATGTTTTTTGGGAATAGCCATTTTCCCGTATAAATCGTATTTATCCATGAGCAATAGCATGTGTGTGAGGACTTCTTTCTCATTTTCTTCTTTCCGGGAAATATCTTTTCGAATACCTGCAAAAATGGCAAGGTTCGCCATGGATTGAAGCTCAATATCTTCACCAAAAGCCCGGACAAGTCCTGAAATGTTCTTCCGTTTATCCGGACGACAGAGCATCAATATGAGTGGTTTGTCAGGTTGTAAAAAAAATCTATTCAATTCTTCTATCATGGAAGCCTGTGCATACATTTCCGTTTCATGCTTCTCTTTTTCCGGCAGGATGTTATGGTAATATGGATAAAACTTCTCCATATCAAGTCCTGGAGGGATGACCCGAAAGTCGGATAGTCCGTTGTCACGGTAAATCCCATACTGCTGCTCAATCTCCTGATTGGTGCTTGTGACAATCATATCCGCAGTCTTTAAAATGTCTTCTTCAACCTGGATACGGTGTTTTATCTTATATCTTTTCTCAATTTCAGAACTGGAAATGCCATCTTTGAGCAACTTCTCTTCCTTGACTCTCCCGAGGGAATGACCGGTGAAAAAAAAAGGTATACTGAACAGTCCAGCCAGCTGGCTGGCTACATATCCACCATCTGCATAGTGCCCATGAAAAATGTCTGGGATTATTTTTTCCCGCTTGATAAACTTGACGGTTTTGTCAACATACTCGTCGAGATGGGGCCATAGCAGTTCCTTGCGTATATATTTGCGGCCGCCGCACTGTATGCGAATGATACGAAATTTTTCGTTAATCACCTCTATCGCTTGCGAGTAGTCCTCGGATATGGTCTTATCGGATAGCAGCCTGGTAAAAAGATCAACACGATCAACGATCTTTTGATGGCTGAGGGATTTGGCCAGTTCAATGACATATTTTATCTGACCGCCAGTATCAGCGTCACGCCCCATTTCTAAGTTTTCATGACGTAGCAAGCCGTGAATGCTGAACATTTGGATATAGAGTCCTTTTTTATTCATCTGTTGTTTCCTTATAAGCAAAACGCCAATCATCATAAAAAGAGGCGTTGGTCGGAATCGCACCATCTATTTCACAAAGCCGTGCAGCAAAAGCCGTAGCTTTTGAAAGAATCTCTTCCGGCTGCCAACCCCGCAAGTAACCAACGGCCAATATTGACGAATAAGCATCTCCTGCCCCCACCGAATTCTTTATTTTTTCAATTCGTGGCGCTTTGAAGACATGGTGATCTCCCGGAGTAAACAAATCACTCCCCTTTGATCCCCGTGTCAGGGCAACCATTTCAATGTAATAACGGTTCATAAGGGAATCAATAAACCCTGCATCACTTTTTCCAATACCGTCGAGCATCTGCTTTAATATTTCAAGCTCTGTTTCATTCACTTTTAATATGTTGGCCTGTTTCATGGATGCAACTATGATTGCTTTATCATAGCACCTGGGCCTCAGGTTTACATCATAGAGGCATTTGGTCGTTGGTCTTTTAGACAAAAGCACCCTTTGCAGGGTTGCAAACCCGTATTCACTTCTCTGCCCAAGAGAACCGAAATAAATGAGATCTACCTTTGCACTCAATATGATGTTACATACGGGTTCATGGTTGATGTAATCATAGGCAACATCGGGCATTATATTGAAATCCGGTTCACCATTTTCATCGATTGTTACCACGACCTCGCCGGTCCGATTTTTTTCATCAATCTGAATATAGCTGATATCAAATTCCATTTGCCGTAACTGTTGCAAAATCGCCTCTCCCTCAGGATCGGCACCAACCCGGCTGGCAAAGCACACCGGAGCACCCAGGTTTTTAGCATGAAATGCAAAATTAAATGGAGCGCCTCCCAAACGTTTATATTCTGGAAAAACGTCATAAAGAATTTCACCAACAGATAGAATCATAGCTTTCATCTCGTGGAAATCACAGGAAGCTATAATGATAGCTCACTTTAGGGTTCTGTCGCAAGTTTTACATGCCGGACCTTTTCTGATATGAGTTTTACATT
>CAZTYY010000045.1:0-19101 GCA_964617785.1 uncultured Desulfobacterales bacterium
CACTGAGGGATTTAAAACCGGTCGAATTGATTGCGCTATGATGCACAAATACATCGGGGCCATCTTCCTGCTCAATGAAACCAAAACCTTTTTTGTCGCTAAACCATTTTACGGTACCATTCGCCATTGTAACTAACTCCTTTTAATAAATTCATGGAATTTTCATCGGGTTTTATCCATTTGATGCTATTCCATCCACCTTCTCTTGAATAGGCATTTCTGTCAAGCTATTTATGCTTCTGGATTGTTTGAGCATATAAAGGATATGGATATACGCCTTCCCATAAACTCCAGTTCCGATACTCTGAAACTCCTGTATTATTCCCATTGATCCTTGCCGACTTTTTTCAAATCAATGTATTGGATTTTGCCTTTCTCGCTGATAAATGACGTGAGAAACCAACTGACGATACTGATTAAGAGAGAACCAAAGACAGCCGACCAAAACCCTTTGACCGCAAACCCTGTTACAATATTCGAAACCATTAAAAGCATTATGGCATTTAAAACAAAGGTAAAAAGTCCCAGTGTTAATATCGTTATCGGCAGTGTCAGGACAAACAAAATGGGTCGGAAAAAAGCGTTCAATATACCAAGAAGGGCAGCGGCACAAAATGCTGAAAAGAATCCTTTCACATATATACTATCCATTAAATATGAAGTGATAATTATTGAAGTGGTAAGAATTAACCACCGAATAAAAAATCCAGGCATTATCACTCTCCGTTGTTTTCTTTCTGATCTTTAAGGTCTTTTGGTTCTTTTGGGGGCGAATCGTCTTGGTCTTGTTCCGGCCATTCACCTGTTCGAATCATATCCAGGAATTCCTTTACCTGAAGGCTTGGAACAGCAAAGCCTATTCCTTCGCTAGATGGGGCTCTGGCAGAATTAACGCCGATCCAGGCGCCGGAAAGAGTAATCAGCGGCCCTCCTGAAGAACCGGGGTTAATGGCTGCATCGGTCTGGATAAAACGGATCCGCCTTCCCTTTTTTTCTGGTGTGCCTGAAAGCTTCCTGCCTGTATGGCTGATAATCCCGGACGTTACCGTATGCCCCAGGCCTATGGGGTTTCCGACAGCGATAACCATATCTCCGGAGTCGATTTGACTGGAATCTCCCATGGGCAGCACAGGAAATTCATGGTCAGCCTCGACGACTTTAAGCAAAGCAAGGTCATAGATTGGGTCGCGGGCTACGATAATTACTTTATAGTCTTTCCCATCATGCATTAAAACTTTTACCTTTTGTGCATGTTGAATTACATGGTTGTTTGTCAAAATGTATCCTGATGGATGGATAAAGAAGCCTGATCCCAGACCTGTGCCCGGAACCCTCACCGGCAGACCGGCGCCAATGATCGGAACTGGAAGCAAATGGACGCGGTAAGGTGTTTTGGTTTGGGCATATACGCTGACCACCGCCTCTCTGGATTTTTTGGCAACCTTACGGATCAGGCTGGTGCGAAAAACAATGTCAGGCAGAGTGTTTTCGGTTTCTATTACAAGGTCTTTGGCAGGAACGCCGCTTAAATCACCCGCCTCTTCATGAAACAACGGCAGTTCCTTTCCAGGGCCTGTATCCACATCTATATAAACGCAGCCTGAAGCTGTAATGATGATTGCCAAGCTGAATATAAAAGCAAATATTGTTTTAATGTTTCTATGTCTTTTTTTCATGATATGTTAATTGACACAAAAAGGTATGGAAGGTCAATCCCTTGCCCAACATAAAACATTTTTTTCTGTTTTTGTTTGAACCGCTCTTTTGTATTGAATATTTCAAAAGTGATGAATATATACTTATAATAAACCCTATAACAACAGGAGCCTTTCCCATGAAAAAAGCTGTAAAGTCATTATTGCCGGCAGCATTGTTTTCGATTGTATGCATTATAGCTTTAACAGGATGCGCCAACCAGGCAGGGGTTGAAAAAGCTGAAAAAATTTGGAGGGAGTACCGCCCTGAAAAAATTCAAGATCTTGGCAGCACCGAAACACTGGCGATCCTGCCATTAATCGATTTTTACACGGTCACTCCTGAGCTGAAGGGAGAACCAGGCGTTTCTTATCTGATCAAGACAGACCATAACACAATTCTTTTTGATGTTGGTTTCAACCAGGACGAGACCGACCCATCCCCGTTGCAATACAATATGCAGCAACTGGATATTACTATTGATGATTTTGACACCATCGTCATATCTCACAACCATCCGGACCATGTTGGCGGCTTTGATCGCATGAATCAAAAAGCATTTTCTCTTGGTAATGAACAGATTGATTTAAAGGGCAAAACGGTTTTTACGCCAACGCCCATGACATATCCGGGGTTAAGCCCAATTTGCACAACCGACCCCAATATAATCGGGCCGGGCATTGCCTCTATTGGCACGATCCCGCGGCAGCTTTTTCTGGTTGGCTGGATAGAAGAACAAGCTCTTGCGGTGAATGTGAAAGGCAAAGGGATTGTCATCATTGTAGGATGCGGGCATCAAACCGTTAAAAAAATATTGGAACGAACCAGACAACTTTTTTCAGAGCCGATTTACGGCATTATCGGCGGCCTTCACTATCCTGTCCCGGATGGGCGTCTGTTCAAATTCGGATTGGATGTACAGCCGATTGTATCCACGGAGTCCCTATTCAAAGGTATCTCTGAGGAAGACGTGGAAGCAGATATTGAACTCATCAAAGCTCTCAACCCCAAAATTGTCAGTCTCAGCCCCCATGACAGCAGCGATGAAATGCTTAATAAGTTTCGTACGGCGTTTGGAAAAACCTACAGAGAATTGCTGGTGGGTGATTTGATTATAATCGGGGAATAGTTGCTGTTTATTTTATTTTCCAGCCTGGCAAGAAGGTTATTATACCGGTTGTGTTTAGGCCTGAACTCCACAGCCCGTTTTATATCAGCGCATGCCTGGTAGATATTGCCTTTCTTGCTCCAAGCATGTCCCCGGCTGTAGAAAACGCCTGCCACATGAGATCTGAGTTTGTCGGCAAAGGCCAGGTCTTTTTCTGCGCGCGATTTACTTCCCTTCAACCGCCATGCCTGCTCCCGGTTGACAAATGCATCAATATAAAGCTGGTAAAGTTCCAATGCTTTGCTGTAGTCCTTGATGGCCTGATATGGTTTGCCTCTTTTTTCCCATGTGTTTGCCTGGTTGTAAAAGACAGATGCAAGCCGGGGCTTTATAGTTAGGGCTTTAGTGAAATCTTTGATTGCAAGATCGATTTCGCCTTTTAGTTTTCTGATTTTGCCGCGATTGCAATATGCTTCTTCCAATTGAGGATCCAGCTTAAGGGCCTGTGTGTAATCTTCGATTGCCGGATTGAGGACACCTATTTTACTCCGTGCATTGCCGCGATGCACATATGCCCTGGCAAACGTAGGCTCGAGTTTCAAAAATTTGTTGTAATGCCTGATTGCTTTTCGCTCCTCTCCTTTTTTTTCCAAAACCCGGCCAATGCACAAGTAGGCTTTTGAAAACCCGGGGTCTATTTCAACTACTTTGAAGAAATCAGTAAGGGCTTTGTCCAATTCGTTTGTTTTTTCAAAGAGTTTGCCTCTCTGGTAATAAGTCTTGCGTTTACCGGACTGCAGGTCAATGGCCATGGAATAGTTTTCTATGGCTTCATTAAAACGGCCGAGAACGGTATTACAGTTCCCGCGCCAGATCCAGTCTGATGCTCTGAATTGGCGTTCAGGGGATTGTTGCTGATTCAGTGCGGATTGTGTTGCACAGCTGTTCAGCAAAAGACATGCAGACATCAGAAAAAATGTTAAAAGCAGCATCGTTTGATATGAATATGAATATCCGGCGGCTGCAGTTTTTATGTTTGGTTTTATGTTTGATTTTCGTGCGACTTTTCCTGCAGCAGAACCGGTGAAGTGTAACGTCATTTGCCCTCCTCCTCAGATATCAGTCTCTCATCACAGTGCTTAATCGTTTTCGCTAATCGCTTTAACGGGCTACGTTATTGTTTTAACTATATTAGCTATAACAATATGCGTGCCAACCTTGCGAAAACGGTGTTTTGCTTTTGCAATCAAGCTGTTATGGTCGGCTGGGAAGAATCGTAATGAAGAAAAAGTGACGAAACGCGTTAAAAAATCTGACAAAAATTGTCAGAATTGCCTGTGAAGATAAATACTTGAACATTGCGATGCTTCAAAATATACTGGGTTTCTGTTTTTGCGGGAATGACGATGAAGTGGAAAGGACCTTAAATCTGAAAATCACAATGACGAAGAGAAAATGGATTGTTTATTTGGTTCGATGTGCTGATGGATCTTTGTATTGCGGCGTTACCAATGATCTGAAAAAACGACTGGATGCGCATAATAGAGGCAAGGGCGCCAAGTATACCAAATCCAGGGGACCGGTAGCGGTGGTGGGCACCAGTTCTGAAATGTCAAAAAGCGATGCAATGAAACTGGAATATCGGGTTAAAAAGAAGCAAGCCAACAGGAAGCTTTCTGAGCTGACAAAAAATGAGGAAAATCTGATACCGTTAAGGATAGAAAAAAGATTGAAGGGCTTACACAAGGAGATTCAGGCGCTTGGTAAAAAACTTGAAGAATTAATGGATGAGATTCTAGTAAAAAATCAAAAATTGTGACGGCAAAGAAAAAAGTTCAAGCCCGGCTTAAACTGGGGGCGTCGCAAAGCCTGAAGAATGAGTCGTACTTATAGTACGTCGAATGAGTTCAGGGTGTAGCGTAACAAAGAAATTGAATTTTTTACGAAGCCATAAAGGCTATACTGCGTTGCCAAGAACGTTCTCAAGACGACTTCTACCTTCTTTGAAAAGACTTTCTCCATCCTTTAGAACAAGCGAATGGGTAAGGACCTCATCCATTTCGTCAACAAGGACAATTTCAACACTTTTTGAAATCGATGTGGGAATATCTTTCAGGTCCGATTGATTCTCTTTTGGAACCAGGACTTTTTTCATCTCTCCACGATGGGCGGCCATGATTTTTTCCTTTAATCCCCCGATGGGCAGCACGCGTCCGCGAAGTGTGATTTCACCGGTCATGGCAACATCCCTTAAAACCGGCCTGCCGGTCAGCGCCGACACAATGGATGTACACATTGATATTCCTGCAGAAGGGCCGTCTTTGGGGATAGCACCTTCAGGAACATGAATGTGGATATCGCACTTAGTATAAAACTGTTTATCGATGCCCAGGCTGCCGGACCGCGACCGGACATAGCTGACAGCCGCTCTGGCGGATTCCTTCATTACATCGCCGAGTTTGCCGGTTATGTTAAGCTCTCCTTTGCCGGGCATAATAACTGTTTCAATAGTCAGCAACTCACCGCCGACCTGGGTCCACGCAAGCCCGGTCACAAGGCCTACCTGGTCTTCCTCTTCAGCACGCCCAAACCTGAACCGCGGGGGGCCGAGATATTTTTGAACAGACTTTGACGTTGCCTGATATTTTTTATCTCTGTCATTGTTTTGCACAGCTGCCCTGGCGACTTTTCTGCAGATAGAAGCAATTTCGCGCTCAAGGTTTCTGACGCCCGCCTCACGGGTATACAGCCTTATAATCGTTAACAGGGAATTCTTGGAAAAGGTCATGTTTTTTTCTTGAAGCCCGTTCATTTTAATCTGTTTGGGAACCAGAAACTCTTCGCCGATATGATATTTCTCAATCTCGGTATATCCGGCAAGTCTGATGATCTCCATCCTGTCCTGAAGCGGCAGCGGTATATCCGGCAGAGTGTTGGCGGTTGTCACAAAAAGAATGTCGGAAAGATCATAGTCCATATCAAGATAATGGTCGTTAAAATTGTGGTTCTGTTCAGGATCGAGCACTTCGAGCAGGGCTGCTGAAGGATCACCCCTGAAGTCCATGCTCATTTTATCCACTTCATCGAGACAGAACACAGGATTGTTCACCCCTGCTTTTTTGAGTGACTGAATTATTTTTCCGGGCATTGCACCGATATAAGTACGGCGATGTCCTCTAATCTCGGCTTCGTCACGCACGCCGCCCAGAGAAAGACGTACAAATTTGCGGCCGGTGGCCCTTGCAATCGATTTTGCGAGAGAGGTCTTTCCCACACCCGGAGGGCCGACAAGACAGAGAATCGGGCCTCTTATCTTTTTAACCAGGACCTGCACAGCCAGGTATTCCAGAATGCGCTCCTTTGGCTTCTCAAGTCCGAAGTGGTCTTCATTCAGTATTTCCTCTGCCCTCACAATATCTTCATTTATCCTGCTTTTATCAAACCAGGGGAGTGAAATCATCCAGTCAATATAGTTCCGGACCACAGTGGCTTCAGCCGACATGGGCGTCATCATTTTCAGTTTTTTAAATTCCTGCCTGGCCTTAGATGCTGCTTCCTTTGACATCCGTTTTCGCCTGATCTTCTTTTCAAACTCTTTAAGCTCATCTCCCTGACCGTCGTCCGCGCCCATCTCTTTCTTGATGGCCCGCATCTGTTCATTCAGGTAGTAATTTTTCTGGGTCTTCTCCATCTGGTTTTTAACGCGGCCTTTTATTCTCTGCTCAACGTTAAAAATTTCAATCTCAGCCCCTATCAGTTTAAGAAGAAAAGAAAGTCTTTCTTTCAGGGACACAGTTTCAAGAAGCTTTTGTTTGTCAGGGATCTTAAATGAAAAATGGGCTGCAACCGTATCAGCCAATTTTGAAGGGTCAAAAATTCCGGTAATATTGGTAATAATCTCCTTTGAGATACTTTTGTTTGTTTTTGAGTATTTTTCAAAACTTTTGACGATGGCCCTTTTAAATGCTTCGCCTTCCGATAATGAAACGTCTTCCTCCTGAAACTCTTCAAGTTCAACCTGGAAGAAGTCAGAGGATGAAACAAACCGGACGATGTTCGCCCTCACTTTTCCTTCAACCAGGGCTTTTACAGTGCCGTCCGGCAGCTTGAGCAGCTGCAGCACATTGCCCACTGTGCCTACAGTACTGACATCCTTTTCTTCGGGGTTATCGATGCCGACCCTGTTCTGTGTTGTAAGAAAAATATTCTTATCCTTGCTCATGGCGTTTGAAAGAGCGCTGATGGATTTTGTCCGCCCCACAAACAACGGCGCCACCATATGAGGAAACACCACAATATCCCTCAGCGGCAGCAAAGGCAGTATAAGATTTTGAGATGCCTCATCATCATTTTTAAATATTTTCGATATATTTATCATTGCTGTATTACTTATGCCTGTTTTTTTGTCTGCTCAAAAAGAAGCAGCGGTTCTTCTTTGTTTAATACAACGTCTTCGCTGATAACGCATTCTTTAACATTGTCTTTGGATGGGATTTCGTACATAATTGAAAGCATGCAGTTTTCCATAATAGAACGAAGGCCCCTTGCACCTGATTTTCGCTTCATGGCCTCTCTTGCCACAGCCGAAAGGGCTCCCTCGGCAAACCTGAGATTCACACCCTCAATCTCAAACAGTTTTTGAAACTGCTTCAACAGGGCATTTTTCGGCTCTGTCAGTATTTCTATCAGAGATGATTCGGTCAATTCGTCAAGGGTTGCAATAACCGGCAGGCGTCCAAGAAACTCAGGTATCAAACCATATCTTATAAGGTCCTCGGTCTGGTGCATCCGAAGGGTGTCCCCAAGACTATTTTCTTCCTGCTTTCTAATGTTTGCACCAAACCCCATGGCTTTGGCACCGATTCTTCTTTGAATTATTTTATCAAGGCCTATAAAAGTCCCACCGCAGATAAACAGAATATTTGATGTGTCAATCTTTACAAAATCCTGCTGAGGATGTTTTCTTCCGCCTTTGGGGGGCACGCTTGCCATTGTCCCCTCAATAATCTTCAAAAGGGCCTGCTGCACGCCTTCCCCTGAAACATCCCTGGTAATTGACGGGTTGTCTGTTCTCTGCGCAATCTTATCGATTTCATCAATGTAGACAATGCCGCGCTGCGTCTTTTCAACATCATAATCCGCATTCTGGAGAAGCGACAAAATAATGTTTTCAACGTCTTCGCCCACATAACCCGCTTCGGTAAGGGTAGTGGCATCCGCGATAGTGAACGGCACATTCAAGAATCTTGCAAGTGTCTGAGCAAGCAGTGTCTTGCCGCAGCCAGTGGGTCCGATAAGAAGAATATTGCTCTTCTGGATCTCCACATCTCCCGTACTAATGGAAGAGTCGAGCCTCTTGTAATGGTTATAGACAGCAACAGACAATATTTTTTTGGCATAATCCTGCTCTATAACGTAATCATCAAATTTTTCCTTTATCTGCTTTGGTGTAAGAAGTTCTTCTGAAAGACCTTTCTCTTTATCAGTCTCTTCATCTATTATCTCTCCGCAGAGCTGGATACACTCATCACAGATATACACTGCCGGACCGGCAATCAGCTTTTTAACCTCTTTCTGGTTCTTGCCGCAGAATGAGCAAAAAAGATTTTCGTTCATATCACCCTGTTTTGCCATTGTTTATCCTCCCGACATTTTTTCTTCCAGTTTGTCAAGATCATCCCTATTTTCAATGACATGATCGATTAAGCCATAATCTTGTGCTTCTTTACTTGTCATAAAAAAATCACGGTCCGTATCAGATCGGATCTTTTTGAGCGGTTGTCCGGTATGTTTAGCCAGAATATCATTTAATGTGTCCTTCATTCGCAGTATTTCCCTGGCCTGGATCGCAATATCCGACGCCTGTCCCTGGGCTCCGCCCATGGGCTGGTGTACCATAATGCGTGAATTCGGCAAAGAAAACCGTTTGCCTTTTGTGCCGGCGGACAGAATCAGTGCTCCCATGCTGGCTGCCTGACCGATGCATACCGTGGCAACATCCGGTTTGATATACTGCATTGTATCATAGATGGCCATTCCGGCGGACACGACACCTCCCGGTGAATTTACATAAAAATTAATGTCTTTGTCCGCATCTTCAGATTCCAGGAAAAGCAACTGTGCAATAAGCAGATTCGCCACTTCATCACTTATGGCTGTTCCCACAAAAATAATCCTGTCCTTTAAAAGCCTTGAAAATATATCGTACGCCCGCTCTCCTCTACTGCTCTGTTCGACAACCATAGGTATTAATGGCACAATAACTCTCCTTTGAAACCTTTACATAACGCCCCTTTTTGCTCAATATCTTCGTCTTGCTCAAATTTTAATCCTCAAAATACTCAATGTATTACTGCGGTTAAAATTCTCGTACTCCTTGACCTTGAACAAAAATTGACATTTTCCAAAGGTCTCCCTTGATATTTCGATTTATGACGCTTCTTCTGGTTCTGTGTCCGGTTCCGGTTCCGATTCCGGCTCTTTTTCTTCAATGTTACCTTTATCAATAATAAGCGCTATCATCTTTTTTTCAAGTAACGCATGTTTAAAATTATCAATATAATTCTGATTCTGTTCAAACTGTTTTTTGACGTCTTCGACTTTGCCGCCAGATAATCCTGCCACATCCGCGAATCCTTTTTCAAGCTCTTCGTCGGTCAGCTCCAGGTTTTCCTGTTGGATGAGATTCGACAATATGATATGGCGCCTCACCTGTTTTTCAGCTGTCTCACGGTATTGTTCAGCCAAATCATCCCTTGTTTTCCCGATTTGTTCAAGCGTCATGTTATACATCTTGAATGACCTCTCGGCTTCATCAATAATGCCCTGAAGCTCAAACTCGACCATCTGGTCAGGAAGTTCAAATTTATTCTGGGAAATCAGAGTTTTAAATATCTGTTCATTTAATTCCTGATCAACCCTTTTTGCATATCCTTCTTCAAGATTTTTTACAATTTCAGCTTTTAGTTCGTCAAGCGTTTTAAACTCTCCGAAATTGCCGGCAAAATTATCGTCCAGGTCTGGCAGAATCTCTTCCCTGATCTCCTTCAGGGCCACTTTAAAGTTAATCTCAAGGCCTGCAAGTGTTGTGTTCCGGTAATCTTCGGAAAATGTGATGTCAAAGGATTTTTCCCCTCCCGGATTCATGCCCTTAACCTGGTCATCAAAGTCCTTTGAAATCGATCCGGCATCAATTTTCATGGTAAAGTTTTCTGTTTTAGCGGTCTCCTCAAAAGGTTTTCCGTCTTTAAACCCCTCGTAGTCAATTATAACCGGATCGCCCTCTTTTGCCGGACGATCTTCTTTTATGGGTTCAAGCTTTACCAAGTTTTTTCGAAGCATTTCAAGCTGAGCATTCACCTCTCCATCACTCACCTTGTAAAGCGTCTTTTTCAAAGGCAGATCTTTATATTCCAGCTCACCTACTTCCGGCTCTACTTCAACAAGTGCATCATATTTATAAGGTCCTTTGCCGTCAAATTCAGGAGGGTTGATCTCGGGCCTGCCGATAAATGCAATATCCTTTTCTTTCACCGCATCGATGAACGAAGACTGAATCAGCTTGCCTGCCACATCTGCATTAACATCCTTTTTAAACATCCGCTCCAGAACAGTCCGCGGAACTTTGCCCGGCCGAAAGCCCTTTACTTTTGCTGTTTTCTTTAATTCCTTGAAAGCACTGTCTATCTCTTTTGCAATCTCTTGTTCCGGTATTTCTATATGAAGTACCTTTTTTACGGAACTCTTGTCCTCTACTGTAACTTGCATATCTTTCCCTTCTTTCCCGATAAATCCCTACAATTTCTTAAATTATTAAAAAAATGGTGCGAGAGGGGAGACTCGAACTCCCACTCTTCAGCAGAGCTGGATCCTAAGTCCAGTGCGTCTACCAATTCCGCCACTCTCGCAATACGATAACATTTACTGAATATCAACTTAACCTCGCCCTATTCAACTTGACATTTTTCTCAGGCAGATTAAATATAAACTCTAAACAAATAATATCAAGGTAAAAATGTGTCAAGGTAAATTGAATAAAACATTTATTATTCCAATATTCTCCCGGGCTTCAAAACACTACATTCGGGCCATCATTTTTGTCATGATTTTAGCCATGATTTTCGGCTCAACGACAATGACCGGGGCTGCCCGTGAAAAATTACGGACCATCGTAATCGATCCGGGTCACGGAGGCGGCGATCACGGTATTACCGGTCCAACGAAAATAATGGAAAAAAATGTTTCATTGATCGTGGCCGAACTGATTTTAAAAGAGCTTAAAGGCAAATATCGGGTAGTGCTGACCAGAACCGGTGATTATGGTCTCAGTCTTTACGAAAGGACTGCCATAGCCAACAACCACAATGCCGATCTTTTTATTAGCATCCATGCCGGCGGAAGCTTCCCGCGGCAGACAAAAGGGTTTCATATCTATTATTATAAAAAAACATCAATCAACGGAAGTTATACCTCAAAAGACTTGCCGGATCCGGAGTCTTTTCCGGCTGCAATGACACCCTGGGACGATTGTCAGATGATACACGTGCCGTCCAGTAAATTCGCTGCAGAAACAATTTTTAAGCGTCTGTCAGAACCTTTTCTTTCCGCTGAGTTACCTTTAAAGATCAACATTCAGGGTTCTCCCCTGGCTGTGTTATCCGGAGCGGATATGCCGGCTCTGCTCATGGAGATTGGATATTTAACCAACCCGTCAGAAGAAAAAAACATGTCCAGCGAAAACTATCTATCCGAAATTGCTAATAAAACCTGCCGGGGTATTGAAGATTTTTTTCAAAAAAAAGAACGCTGATGAATAGACTTGCTCCTAAATCAAAAAAGTGTTATCAATCTGATTCTTCTGACAAGACTGTCAAGTTTTAACTTAAAAAGTCGGGGCGTGGCGCAGCCTGGTAGCGCACCTGCTTTGGGAGCAGGGGGCCGGAGGTTCAAATCCTCTCGCCCCGACCATCTATATTCACCCCCCCATGTGGCCTTCATCATTTTTGATGGTTTGCGTATGAATTAAAAATTCGCCGGAGAGTTAGTTGGCTTTTTCAACATTAAAATGCTTGTCAAGACGCATGGTTGAAAACAGGCTGAAAATTTCCTTTGACACATTGGCAACTTTAAGCTTTCCACCTGTTTTATTAAGCGAGTTGTATGTGGCAATTATAACACCGATCCCAACCGAATCGACCATTTCGACCCCGCCCATATCAATAACCAATTCAGCTGGTTGCTCCTTAACCAGCGACTGAAGCTCATCCCTGAATTCATTTACCATGGATGCAACCACATCCTGTTCCGGTTTTACCACCACCCGGTCTTCGTCTTTAGTGATTTTACTCATAAGCAGACTCCGATATTATCAATTAATTATGATGGCTTCGTAAAAAGTCCAATATTTGCGTTGCGCTGTGTCCCTCGCAACTGCTTACGGATATCTAAATAGTATTTTCAGAAAGGGTATATAACAGATCCTGTAGAAACGAATCGATACAATTAAAAGATTCATACCACACCTGTTCTTAAATTTCAACTCGGAATTGCCTCCAGGTGTAATTGTGCAAAATTGTGATGGCAAAGAAAAAAGAAGCCATTAAAATTCAGTTGACAGAAAAGATACAGGTGTTAAAAGTCCATAATCTTTTTTAAACAAACAATGACAGTATCGTAAAGCCATCTTAACTTAACGTGTCTGAACACAAAATAAACAGTAAAGTCATATGCTCGGCTATTTTCAGCGGCCTTCTTTTAACCACATCTTTTCCCGATTTTGGGTATTCAGGGATTGCATGGTTCGCCCTTTTCCCACTACTTTTCGTAACCCGAAATCTTTCACCTCGCCATTCATTCATTGTCGGATTCATAGCAGGGTTCTCCCACTATACGACACTTATCTACTGGCTTATACACACAATGAGTGATTACGGGCACCTTCCGATTCCGATATGCGTTATCCTGCTTTTTCTTTTGTCAGGCTATCTTTCACTCTATATTGCTCTCTTCACAACCGCATTAAGCCGCTTCCGCCCTGTGAACGCCTCATACCTTTTATTAATCCCGGTTTTATGGGTGGCAGCCGAATATTTACGCTCTTTCCTTTTTACCGGTTTTCCCTGGGAACTTTTAGGGCATTCCCAGTTCAACATTTTACCGGTTATTCAAATGTCTGACATAACAGGTGTTTATGGCATTTCGTTCCTTATAGCTCTTGTCAATGCAGATGTTTTTCTGATCGGCCTCTGTCTTTCAGAAAAAGACAGGCACGGCAACCTTTTGGTCTCAAAAAAAACAGCTATTGTATCGGTAGGCGTCACTGCTTTATGCCTTTGCCTTGTCATCTCTTACGGCTATATTCGCATCAATAAAATCGACTATCTCGAATCTGTAGCAAAAACAAAAAAAATAGCGGTTGTACAGGGGAATGTGGACCAGTCATTAAAATGGAAACCTTCCTACCAGCTTGAAACAATAAACAAATACATGGGGCTCTCTTTTTCAGCTCTAAAAGACAATCCTGAACTTATTGTGTGGCCTGAAACTGCCACGCCATTCTATTTTTTGCATAAATATGAAAATAAGTTGTCCACAACAGTTCAAAAAGGAATAAAAAAAACCGGTTCATGGTTTTTAATCGGCAGCCCGGCCAGTGTTGTCGACGGCGGCAGTAAAAAATACTTCAATTCTGCGTACCTGTTGGACCCGGAAGGCAATAATGCAGGAAGGTACGACAAGGTTCATCTTGTACCTTACGGAGAGTATGTTCCTTTGAAAAAACTGTTTCCGTTTGTGGACAAACTGGTGGTCGGAATCGGTGATTTCAATTCCGGAACAAAGGGGGGTACGATTTCATGGAACAATTTGAAACTTGGCGTTCAAATCTGTTTTGAAATTATTTTCCCTGACCTTGCACGTGCAGCTGTAAAAAATGGTGCGGATATATTGATCAATATCACAAATGATGCATGGTTTGGCAGGACATCCGCCCCATACCAGCATTTGTCCATGACGGTATTCAGGGCCGTGGAAAACAGAAAGGCCCTTGTCAGGTGTGCGAATACCGGCATTAGCTGTTTTGTGGGCCCTTCAGGCCGCATCTCGTCTACTACATCACTTTACAGTGATGAGTTTATAACTCGCAATGTTCCTGTCATGAAAACAGAGCCAACTCTCTACACACGCTTTGGGGATATTTTTGCCATCTTCTGCACGGCCGCTGCTTTCATTTTAATGGCTTTAAAATATTTTAAGCGCTTTCCACAACAACCGTAGCACGTATTTCCACCAGTAACCCCGGAATCACCAACTCGTTTACACCTACTGCGGTCCAGGCTGGATAATCTTTTTTAAAAAACTCCGCCTTTACTTTTGCAAAAGAACCCATATCGCTCATGGAGACATGATAAGTCACCAATTCAACAACATCTTCAAAAGATGCATCGGCTGCCTCAAGCACTTTCTCCAAGTTCTGAAATGCCTGGCGTGATTGAGCCTCTATGCCCTCGGCTATCTGTAATTTTTCATCCACTCCCACCTGTCCGGATATCCATATCGTATCATCCTTGCGAATTGCCTGAGAAAACTGCATGGACTGATAAATACCTTCTGTGCCGGGTGGGTTGATTAAAAATTTTTTCATGGGCTGTTCCCCTTTAACATTTTTTGTTTGTCCCGTTTAAATTTAGTGGTTAATGGTTTTAGAAAAAACATTGATGATGACCACTCCGGCAATAATGAAACTCATACCAACAACAGCCGGCATGTCCGGAATTTCTTTATAAACAACAGCACCAATAATCACCACCAATACAATGCCGAGTCCAGCCCACACAGCATATGTAATACCCACTGGTATGGTCTTCAACACAAGCGTTAAAAAATAAAACGCAATGCCATAACCTATAACAACCATGGCGCTTGGTATCACTTTCGTAAATTCTGCAGATGCTTTCAGTGCGCTTGTGGCGGTGACTTCTGCAATTATCGCTATCGCAAGGTATAGATATGTCACGTTGCCCCCTTTACAATACGGAATAAAAAGATCAGCAATGTAGTGGCCTCTCGATTAGTATATACCTCTTTATAAAAGTATTATCAATGAGGGCAAAAGCGTCTTTTGGGACAGAATCTGAAAGAAACAGACATAAAACAACTTTTAAAACCGAATTTTCCGATTTTAGTTAAAACTATGGTTGAATTTCTTTGTTGCCTGGGATTATTATATTGTTTATATCTATAGTATATTTATTCAGATTCAGGAGGTAAACATGTCATCAGAACTTAAAACCGATATAAATGATTCTTACCAAAAACTTGAACAGATGAAAGACTGTCTTTGACCTTGCCAACAAAGAAATCAGGCTGAAAGAGATTGAAAGTATAATCGCCCAGGAAGGCTTTTGGGATAATCCTGAACAGACCACAGACATACTAAAAGAACGAACAGCTATTACCGGCCGAATCGATTCCTGGAAACAACTGAACGCAAATCTTGAAGATATCGATGTTTTATACAGTCTTTCCATAGAGGAATCAGACGAAGACACCATGGCCGAAGTGGCCCAAAAACTCGAATCGATAAAAAAGAGCCTGCACCGGTTTTCGCTTGACCTCATGCTTGGTGCAGAAGATGATCCGTGTAATGCTATTATTTCCATCAACGCAGGTGCCGGAGGGACGGATTCCCAGGACTGGGCGGAAATGCTTTTTAGAATGTATTCACGCTGGGTAGACAGAAAAGGGTTCTCCCGTGAGTTGATCGATTTCCAGCCAGGCGACGAAGCCGGGATTAAGAATGTGACCTTTAATGTTAAAGGTGATTATGCCTATGGATATATGAAATTTGAAACCGGCGTGCATCGCCTTGTAAGAATTTCTCCGTATAATGCCAGCGGCAAACGGCATACGTCTTTTGCTTCTGTATTTATTTATCCTGAAATCAAAAAAGAAATTGTCGTGGATGTGGATGACGGAGAACTGCGTGTAGATGTTTACAGGGCAAGCGGCGCCGGCGGGCAGCATGTTAATAAAACCAACAGTGCTGTCAGGATTACGCATCTTCCAACAGGTATTGTTGCCCAGTGCCAGCAGGAAAAATCCCAGCACCGAAACAAGGAGCTGGCAATGAAGGTTCTGAAAGCAAGGCTTTACCAATATGAAAAGCAGAAGCAGGATAAGAAACTACAGGAAATGCACGATGGAAAGGAAAACATTGCCTGGGGAAATCAAATCAGATCATATGTCCTTCATCCATACCAGATGGTAAAGGACCACCGGACCAACCTTGAAACTGGAAATATCAACCAGGTTCTTGACGGTGATCTCGATTCTTTCATCGAAGAGGCGCTACGTTCAGGTACTGTATAGTGGATCCGGAAAACATAATATCAGAGTTCTATGACCAGGGGTCAAAAACCTATGACATTCTTATCCGGCACAGCAAACAGGTTGCGGAAAAAGCTCTCGTTATCGCCGAGAACGTCAGGCACCTGGAGCCGGACATGGATTTTATAAGGCAGGCAGCCATGCTCCATGATATCGGTATTTTTATGACAAACGCCCAGTCACTTGGATGCCATGGAACGCATCCTTATGTTTCCCATGGATATCTTGGAAGGATTTTGCTTGAAAAAAAGAAACTGCTGCGCCATGCCCTTGTTTGTGAAAGGCATGTTGGGGCCGGTATAACAGCAAATGCTATCAAGGCGTATAACTTACCTTTACCGGTTCGCGATATGCTGCCATTGTCTTTAGAGGAAAAAATCATCTGCGTTGCAGACAAGTTTTTTTCAAAGAGTAAAAATTCGACGCATGTGGAAAGATCGCTCGACAAAGTGATTTCGATCATCAAGGGCTATGGAAACAAAAACCTGGAAAGGTTCATGAAATGGCTTAACCAGCTTGGATACTGATTATACCGGATATTGATTATGATAAACGAATTCGAACTTATTGAAAAACTCCTTGCTTATGCCCCGGAAAAAACAGGGGGAAATGATTCGCCGCTGCGCGTTCCTGCAGGTGACGACGCCTGTCTTCTAAACCAAATAAAAAACCCGGTGGTCACCACAGACACCCAAAGACACGGGGTTCATTTCAAGCTCGACTGGCAGACACCGGAAGAGATCGGCCAAAAAGCAGTGACCTCAACCCTTAGCGATCTCGCGGCTTCGTATGCAATGCCTGTCAGTCTATTTGTCAACCTTTCGATACCGCCATCCATTGAAGACAGCACCCTGGAAAAAATTTACAAAGGAATGAAAAAAGCGCTTATTCGTTACAGTTGCACACTGGGCGGCGGCAATGTGTCGGACGGCAGAGATCTGTCCCTCGACCTTTTTGCCATAGGGGAAGGGCGCGACGATATTTTTCCTGTGCGGTCAGGCGCAGCTGCAGGATATGGTGTTTATTCTACAGGCCCTCTTGGACTTGCCGCATCAGGCCTTGATGCCTTAAAGCGCGGAGACGCATCATTTGCAAGACTTGTTTCGTGTTTTAAAAATCCGTCTGCAAGGTTTGATGCCGCAGAAATCCTGGCTGAAAACCGTGTCATGTGTGTAATCGATATCAGCGACGGCCTTGCAGGAGATGCGGGCCATATTGCAAAAGCTTCCGGGGTCTCCATCAAACTCTATGTACCCCCAGAGCACATTGACCCTGACATGTCAGCCTATTGTGAAAGATACGGGCTTATACCGGAAAACATGCTTCTTTCCGGAGGTGAAGACTATGAACTGCTGTTTGCCTGTGCCCCGGAAACGTTTGACAGGATTAAAAAAAGACTTACAGACACATTCCAGGTAGGAGAGTGTCTGCCGTTTTGCGGTCAACATATTACAGGCCTTCCCGCTGATGTTGCATCCTTCAGCCACGGAACCGGTTCGAAGATTTGACCTTTTGAAGTATGGTGTGTTTAGTTTTTCCGGGTTTACACATAAATTATTTTTTTTCATGGAAGGAGGTTATTATGGCTATCATTACCATATCCCGACAGATTGGAAGCTTTGGAAATGAAATCGCCCAAAAATCAACCAACCGGCTCAACTATTCTCTGATAGACATCAACAGTATCAATGAAATGGTATCAAACTATTCAAGCGATTTCTCTAAAGAAATGATCGCGCTGGCCGATGAAAGCCGGCCCGGTTTTTTTGACCGCTTTTTTTATCAGCAGTCTGTTTACTCTAACCTTATCAGCGCCCTGATCTATGAGGCTGCCAGTAAAGACAATATTGTTGTTGTCGGAAGAGGAGGACAGTTTCTTCTGAGAAATCAGCCGTCCGTTATCCATATAAGGATAATCGCACCCTTTGATCTGAGGGTGTCAAGGGTTAAAGACAGGCAAAAACTTAAGCATGAGCTTGCTGAAGATATGGTTAAGAAAATTGACCTCCAAAGAGCGGAATTCATCCGCTATCTGTTTCAGGCCGATGTTTCCAACCCTGAATGGTATGATATGATCATTAACACCGGAAAGTTTGATGTGGAATCTACCGTAGATGTTCTTGTGAATAAAGCCCGTATGATAGACCTTTCCGATGAAGATACAATCAACTCATTTAAAACCCTCGCTTTGCAAAAGCGTGTGGAGGCCACGCTTCAAAAGGAAATGCCTGACTCAAACCATATCAAGGTGAAAGCGGATATTGACGGTACCGTCACCATGTCAGGATACATTGCAACAGATGTTGAAAAAAACGATGCGTCAAAACATGCAGAATCAATACCGGGGGTTAACAAGATTGAGAACCTTATACAAGTGGCATACTTTCCGGTAACCACATGGCCATAGGCACAAATATGATGGACAACAAACATTTCATGGAAATCGCCCTTAGCCTTGCAGAAGATACGTTGAAAGCAGGAGCGTTCCCGGTAGGATGTGTTATTGCAGACAGCAGTAATGTGCTCGCAACCGGTTCCAGGATCCATTCTTCGAGTATTGGAGTAAACGAAGTCGACCACGCTGAAATTATCGCCTTAAGACGCCTTGCAGACAGGCAGGAACCCCCGGACAACAGTGAACTTACCATCTACTGTACTCTTGAACCATGCCTTATGTGCTTTGGTGCCATTATTCTCAGCAATATTTCCAATATTGTTTTTGCTTTTGAAGATGTAATGGGAGGAGGAACCGGCTGCGACCTGGAAAAACTGACACCATTATATAAAAAAGCATCTGTTACAGTTGTGCATAGCGTGCTGCGTGAAAAAAGCCTTGCTCTTTTTAAATCATTTTTCAGCAATCCTGCCAATACATACTGGAAAGGAAGTCTTCTGGCCGACTATACACTTGG
>CAZTYY010000046.1:0-18990 GCA_964617785.1 uncultured Desulfobacterales bacterium
TCTGAATTACCTTCATAAAATCCTCATATCTTCCTGTTTCCTTTAGATTAGGAACGATCTCTAAAAGATTCCTGCCAATGAGATCATCTTCATCCATTCCTGGATGAAACATTTCCATATGTGCTTTACTAACCTGGATTATGTTCAGTTCTGCATCGAAAAACACAAAAGAATCCGTAGCTGAATTGAAAAAATCCTTTAACCTCTCTTCACTCTCCCGCAGCGCCTCCCCAGCCAGCTTGCGTTCGGTGATATCATAAGATATGACTTGAACGCCATATCGCTTTCCATGTATGTCGGAAATCGGTTCAAAGCTTGACCAAAAAAAGCGGGGACCTTCTGGAAGTTCAATCAAGTCCTCTCCGGTTATTTTTACCCCCTTATCCATTACCTGTTTATATAGATTCGGGTAGGCTTCATCTAAGTCAGGCAAAAGTTCCGTTACCGATTTTCCGATACATGCTTGTGCAGGCAAACCAAGATTTTTAGCTCCGGCAGTATTGACCATTAGAACAATACCGTCTCTGCTCAATATAGTTATAGGATTAGCAGCGCCTTCAAAAAGCTGCCGATACTTCCTCTCGCTCTCCTCCATTTCTTTGCTATGATTCTCTATCTCTGTTTGATAAATTTGCAAATCCTCAAACAGATTGCGCACATCAGTGACGGGTATTTTCTTAATGGTTGTAATATTACTACTCAAAAATGATTCCACTCGTTCTTTCAGCCTTACAGATTGTTTAGGTCTCGTTATTCTTTTTGCCATTACCTGAACCTTTCAGTGCACCTGCTTATATAGAAACTCATGCTGCATTAAATTTTGACAACAGACAACATAATATATTTTTCAAACCATAGCATCTCGGACAGATAAATTACAACCCAGTGTCCACTTTTTTGGGGAAGGTTCACTCAACTCCATCTGTCCAGAATGGACAAGTCATATGGACAAGAGATGGAATTAAGGAATTTTACAGGTTTTATAAACAAAAAACCTGCTGTATTAACAGCAGGCTATATGATGTAGGTGGTGCCGAAGGCCGGAATCGAACCGGCACGGGTCTCCCCACAGCGCCCTCAACACTGCGTGTCTACCAATTCCACCACTTCGGCACATTGAACGCGTTTAACATCTATTCCGTATCAACCGGAGTGCTTTCCGGGTCCCCGGAACCGGCGGTCGCAGATGCCGATTGTTCAACCGGTGCTTTCACATCCTGCATAATGGATGGCGCACTTTTATGTGAAGACAGATAGGCAAGAACAAAACAGGTACACATAAAAATGATTGCTACAGCTGTTGTTGCCTTGCTCAAAAATGTCGATGCTCCTGTACTGCCGAACAGCGTTTGGCTGGCACCGCCGCCAAAGGCTGCACCCATATCAGCGCCCTTCCCTGTCTGAAGCAGCACTATCATGATTAACGCCAGGCACACAATGACATGTATCAGTATGATAAAAATTGACATAAATTATTTTTTCCGTATGTTACCATTGTTTATCCATCTGGAAACGGCCGAAAATGACCAAAATTAAATTTCCGGATGAATTTTATTAATACATCGCAATCTTGCCGAATGTTTCAGGATCAAGACTCGCTCCACCCACAAGCGCACCATCAATATCCGACATTGCCATTAACTCCTCAATGTTACCAGGCTTTACACTCCCCCCATAAAGAATTCTAATTCCTTCGGCAAGAGTCGATCCAAAGCTATCCGCGATCATAGATCGTATATAACTGTGAACCTCCTGAGCCTGATCTGTTGTCGCTGTTTTTCCAGTGCCTATCGCCCACACCGGCTCATACGCAATTATCAGAGATTTCAAATCATCTAAAAGGAAACTTTCTAACCCCTTTTTTACCTGTTTGTCAAGTACAGAAAATGTTTTTTCTTCATCTCTTTCGTTTTCTGTCTCCCCAACACACATTACGGGTATCAGTTCGCTTTTTATAGCAGCTCTGATTTTTTTATTAACGGTTTCATCTGTTTCGCCAAAGTACTGCCTACGTTCAGAATGCCCTATAATGACATGGGAACATCCGGCAGACAAAAGCATTTTAGCTGAAATTTCACCAGTATAAGCGCCCTCATCTTCCCAAAAAATGTTCTGGGCACCCAGCTTGACAGCTCCTCCTTGAATTGCCTCTGAAACAGGCGACAAGGCTGTAAACGGTGGAGCAATCATTATATCAACATCTGACACACCATCAACAATCCTGCTGAGACGCTCTGCCGCTTCAACTGCCTCAGGACATGTCTTAAACATTTTCCAGTTGCCGGCGATAAAAGGTTTTCTGTTTTCCATTTGAATATCTCCCTAATTTTAAGGAAAAGAGATGTTACAGTTGGGCCCCGATCATTGCCGCCAGATCAACCATTCGTGTTGAATATCCTACTTCATTATCATACCAGGACAACACTTTAACCATATCATCCATCACATAAGTTGTCTGGGCGTCAACAATCGACGACAGGGAAGATCCGTTAAAGTCTATTGAAACAAGCGGAAGATCACTATAGCCGAGTATGCCTGAAAGTGAACTTTCTGAAGCTTCTTTAAGAGCGTTATTTATATCAGAAACAGTTGCCCCTGATTTTTCAATTTTAACAACTAAATCGACTATCGACACATTGGGTGTTGGAACTCGAATTGCAAGACCGTTAAGTTTCCCGGACAATTCAGGTAAAACAAGTGAAACCGCTTTTGCCGCTCCCGTGGTTGTGGGAATCATTGACAAAGCAGCTGCCCTTGCCCTCCGAAGGTCTTTATGCGGAAAATCGAGCAGACGCTGATCTCCGGTATAGGAATGAATCGTTGTCATCAATCCATGTTTCACTCCAAAATTTTCCAGAAGTACTTTAGCAACAGGGGCCAGGCAGTTAGTGGTACATGAGGCATTTGAAATAATGTTATGTTTTCCGGGATCGTACTGATTTGAGTTGACTCCCATAACAATAGTAATATCAGGATCACCGGCCGGAGCCGAAATGATTACCTTGCGCGCGCCAGCCTCCAGATGTTTTGATGCAGATTCCTTATCCCTGAAAAGGCCTGTACATTCGGCTGCAATATCAACCCCAAACTCGCCCCAGCGAAGGCTAGCGGGATCTTTGATAGTTGTAACAACAATTTTTTTTCCATCCACTTCAATGTAGTCATCTCCTGAAGTAATTTTCTTATCAAGAACGCCGTGCACAGAATCATATTTCAACAAATAAGCAATTGTTGCCGGATCGGAAAGATCATTTATCGCTACGACTTCAACTTCCGGATTATCAAGCGCAACTCTAAAAACAAGCCTTCCAATTCTACCGAAACCGTTGATACCAATTTTTGTAGTCATTTTGCGTTCCCCCATTTTTAAAATATGTGTCTGATTAATTTTATTAAACGTTTCAACTCCTTTTATTTCCTTTTAATATGCCGCTGGCAAGTGAAATACTCTTTTTGCCGTAGTCTTCAAGCTCCTTTGCGATATCGGCAAGGCCTTTTTTATCCCTGATATTAAGGGCTTTGATCAATATCGGAAGGTTAATTCCCGTCAAAACTTCAATTCTTCCTTCCTCAAGAAAAGAGTAACTTAAATTGGATGGAGTTCCTCCAAACATGTCTGTCAGTATAAGCACGCCTCTATTATGATTTACCTTTTTAATGCCGCCGAGAATATCCTTATGAAGTTTTTCAGCATTTTCGTTAAGGTTTACTGAAACAGACGTGACGGCCTCAAGTTTTGAATCCAAAATAAATTCAGCTGCCTCAATTAAAGCATCACCAAGACGACAGTGTGTTACGATTACGATTCCTGTCATAAAACCTCTTCAATAGTATTTTTTCTATTCGTCTTTATCTCTGTGAATAATCTCAATCTGTTTATATTGTTTTGCGATATGTTCAAACATTGTACAGGCGACCACAACACTTCTATGACGACCTCCGGTACATCCGAATGCAATGGTCAAATGGGATTTCCCTTCTTTCTTATATAACGGGATTAAATAGTCAAGTAAATCAATGTATTTTTTAATAAAAACCTGTGACACTTCATTGTTGAGCACATAATCTTTTACTTTTTCTGTTTCACCGTCAAGGAGCGCCAATTCCGGAACAAAATATGGATTTTCTAATAACCGCACATCTGCGATCAGGTCTGCATCACGCGGCAAACCATTCTTGAAGCCAAACGAAATAATATTGATGTGCATACTTTCACAATTCACAGTCTCTTGAATATAACCGGCAAGTATTGATTTCAGTTCATGAACATTTGTCGTTGAAGTATCAATAACTTTATTTGAAATTTGTCTTAAGCTTTCCAATTGGTTCTTTTCCGACCTTATACCTTCCAGTATCCCTTTACCATCCGACAAGGGATGGTATCGCCGGGTCTGGCTGAAACGTCGTATCAATATTTCTTCATCTGCTTCAAAAAACAGGATATATAGATAATACCCTTTGTCTTTCAGACTATCAAAGACAGAGGAATATTTTGAGCTGAAATCTTTCTCTCGCAGGTCCATGCCAAAGGCAAAGCCTGCAAAACCCCTTGAGATATCGAATGGCAGTTCCAAAAACTTTGGTAAAAGAGCTACCGGCATATTATCGACACAATAAAATCCCGCGTCTTCAAACATGTCAATAGCCGTGCTTTTCCCCGAGCCGGAAAGTCCGCTAACGATCGTAATTTTTATATTATCCACAATAAGTCAAAAACCGTCTAAAAGTCTTCATCTTCTTCTTTTATGATGGTAATGATCTCATCTTTACTGCTTGCATTTAATAGCTTTTTCCTGAACTCATCCTTTTTTAACAATTTGGAAATACGTGCAAGGAGTTTTAGATGGAGCCCGGTAGAATTCTCAGGAGTAAAGAGAAGGAAAAAAAGATAAGTCGGTTGTCTGTCTATTGAGTCAAAATCAACACCTATCCGACTAAGACCAAAACCCATGATAAGTGATTCAAGGTTCTTAATTTTTCCATGGGGTATACCGATCCCACCATCTATACCGGTACTTCCCAACCTTTCTCTCTCTATCAGTACCTTCACAAGTTCTTCATGGCTTATTCCTGTAATCCCGGAAACCGGCGCCACAAGCTCTTCAAGTATCCCTTTCTTGTCTTTTGACTCAAGATCAACCAGAATTGTCTCTTCATGTAATACATCTAGAATTTTCATTTAACTTTACCAGAATATTATTGAATCAGCTTCTTGTCGGCTGAATCAATCCAAAATCGCCGTCTTTACGACGATATAGCACATTCACTCTTTCAGTTCGCGAATTAGTAAACACAAAAAAATGGTTGTCGATCAGATCCATCTGCATGACAGCCTCTTCAACATCCATTGGTTTATATTCGATATTATGTGTCCTCACCTGTCTTTCTTGCTCCTCGGGATATACCATGCTGTCAAATGCAAGTCCTTTATCTTTTCCTTTAGCCTTGGCAGAGGTTCTCCTTTTTCTTGTTTTTTGTTTGTTTTTCTTAAGCTGTTTTTCAAGCTTGTCCAACACCATGTCAATAGCCGAATACATATCTCCGGTTTCTTCCTTACCGTTAATGGTCAGCCTGTCTCCATTCAGATTTATCTCAGCAGTATGTCGAAACTTCTCTACAGAAAGCACAACATTGGCTTCGGCAGGATTGTCGAGAAACTTGTCCAGCCGGTTAAGTTTTTCACTAACAAATGTTTTCAAGTTTTCGGAGGAGTCTAAGTTCTTAAAAGTTACAGATGTCTGCATAGTTTTTTGACCTCCCTAAAATTGTTTTCGTTTATTAGATGACAACACGCCTAACATTTCACGATATTTTGCAACAGTTCTTCTTGCTATGCTAATATTTACCTCCTTTAAAAGCTCAGCGATCTTCTCATCACTATACGGTTTTTTTGTATTTTCGATAGCAATTATTTTTTTGATTTTATCCTGTACGCTGGTAGATGCAATGGCGTCTCCATGAACCCTTTTAATGGAACTGTTAAAGAAATACTTTAACTCAAAAATACCTTGAGGTGTGTAGGCGTATTTATTGGTGGTGACGCGGCTAACCGTTGATTCATGCATCTCAATATCTTCAGCAACATCCCGAAGAACCATTGGTTTCAAATAAGCGATTCCCTTTTCAAAAAAATCATGTTGAAATTTCAAAATACTTTCCATCACCATGTAAATAGTTTTCTGGCGCTGATGAATGCTTCTAATAAGCCATGCCGCAGATCTCATTTTATCTTGCAGATACTCACGGGTTTCGCTTTTAATTTTTTCATTATTTCTAATAGCTTTTTTATAGTAAGGATTAATTCGAAGTTTAGGCATGCCATCATCATTTAAAAGGATGACAAATTCATCTTCGTATTCATGAACATATATGTCAGGTGTAATATACTGTGGTTCTTCGTCTGAATATTGTCGGCCCGGTTTGGGATCCAGCATCGTTATAACATTAACGGCGGCAACAACCTTGTTGATATTGATTTTCAGATCCTTTGCAATGGCCTTGTAATTTTTATTTTCAAGATTTTTAATATGGTGCTTAATGATATTGATTACATTCGAGTCTGTGATGCCAAGCTGGTTTGCCTGAATAATGAGGGTTTCACTTAGATCCCTTGCACACACGCCGGGAGGATCGAATGTCTGTATAAGCGTTATTACTTCTTCTACTTTTTCCGGAGCGCTGTTGCTTTGCTGCACGATATCTTCCAGGCTGACTACCAGATAACCATCCTTGTCTATATTACCGATTATCTGACTTGCTATCAGTTCGTCCTCTTCATTGGGCAGCGTCATTAAAAACTGCCAGAGCAGGTGATCTTTTAAGGCTTTCCTTTCTGCAATAAACGTTTCGTAAGCAGGTGCTTCTCTCCTTTCCGTTTCATAGGAAGTTCGCCCCGTAGAATTGTATTCATCAATATAATTGCTCCAGTCAATATCCTCTTTAATAGTTTCCTCGATTTTTACGTCCTGAACTTCGGATGCGCTATCAATGGTTAAATCCTGCTTTTTTTCAAGAACTTCATCCGGTTCAAAATCCTGCACCTCTTCCAGTGCCGGATTCTTCTCCATCTCCTGCTGAATCACATCCACGAGTTCAAGTTTTGACAACTGCAGCAATTTAATTGCCATTTGAAGCTGCGGCGTCATAATAAGCTGCTGACTTAATTTGAGTTGCTGTCGTAATTCAAGTGCCATGTTATAAAGTAAATTCTTCCCCTAAATAAATTTGTTTTGCGGTTTTACTTGATGCAATATCTTCCGCTGTACCCGACGCAATCACCTTTCCATTGTTCAAAATATAAGCAAGATCACACACACCAAGTGTCTCCCTAACATTATGGTCTGAAATTAAAACACCTATACCACGACCCGTCAAATGCTTTATAATTTTTTGTATATCGATAATAGCCAAAGGATCAATGCCGGCAAAAGGTTCGTCCAGAAGAATAAATAACGGTTTGGTGGCAAGAACGCGTGTTATTTCAAGCCTCCTCCTTTCACCTCCTGATAATACACCGGCTTTCTGATCTGAAAGATGCCTGATGCCAAGTTCGTCCAAAAGGGTTTCAGCCCGTTTTTTTCTCTCCGCTCCCGGAACATTAAGGATCTCAAGAATGACCATTATATTATCGATTACCGACAGCTTTTTAAATATGGACACCTCCTGTGGTAGATACCCAATGCCTTTTCGCGACCTCAGATGCATCGGCAACCCGGTAATGTCCTCATCATCCAGAAGTACCCGGCCGCCATCGGCTTTTATCATCCCCACAGCCATAAAGAAAGTGGTTGTTTTACCGGCACCATTCGGGCCTAAAAGACCAACAACGCAACCTGTTTCAACCTTCAATTCAACCTGGTCGACGACTTTTCTGCCGTGATATTTTTTAACAAGATTTTCAAGAAAAAGGGTAGCCATTAATCAGTTGAAACAGAATCTTTCTCTTTGTTCTCCAGTACAACTCTAACACGTTCTTCGCTACTGCTTTCTACAAAAACGCGTCCGTCATGCCTGTGAAGTGTAATTTTTTCACCGGAAATCGAATCTTTGCCGCTGGTAATCTGTGCTTTTTTACCGGTAAGAATAATAATTCCATTATCAGTAGTATATACTGCATGTTCAGCAACTGCAACCCTATTATCAAAATTAATCACCACATTTCCAATCGCGACAATTTTATTGATGGACTCTTCACTTGAGCCTGCAGAATTTCCTGCAAAACTTCCTTCTTTGTAATAAATTTTGAGCTGATCGGAAGTGATAACCGAATCGCTGCTGGTCATATGAACGTTTCCACTAAAGTCCACAACCCTTTCAATTGTATCGGCAACCATTTGGTCGGAAACAATATGAACCGGATCTTTTTTATCTGCCTTGTCTTTATCACCTGGTTGAGAATGAATACATAAAGGTATCAACAAAATTGCAACAAAAGCTGCGAGTGATATAATATATTGAATCTGTTTCGAATAATTATTTATAGAAACTTCCACTTATCGTCCCTTTAACATTTCCCGTCAAAAGCATCTTACTGGTTTTCATGTCGAATGTCATTGCATCTGCCTTAAATGCCATCAATTCCCCTGAAATCTTTACGGATTCATCGGTACTGACCATACGACTATTATGTTTATAATGCAACTTTTCGGTTTCAATCTTATACTTGTTGTTATTAACCACTACGTTTCCGTTGATCGTCAGATTATTGGTATCTGTCCAGAGAATGCCCTTCTTTGCCGTCATCAACACCCGTGAGTCATCTTTTAAAAAAAATACAACCGATACGTTTTCAAACAACGCTTTTTTACCCGATTCAACCAGCTCTGCCGAACTTGCGTCAAGGCTCCATTCCTTAATCCCATCCCTTGTTGCGGTTTGATGAACATTATCAATGGACATGGCTGTATTGGAATTGATCGAGGTAACAATCTTTTCATGGCCATTTCTAACCATCCGCAAGCCGACAAACACAAAAAAAATAACGCAGCCAGCGACAATTGTACCAAAAAACAGTCCGGTCTTCAGTTTTCTTGAAAATTTTTTCATATATGATTATAGAAATGAATCAATAATGATGGCTTCCCAAAGGCCTTTTGCTTTTAATATCGCTTCACAAATTTCTCTGACCGCCCCCTCGCCCCCTTTTGCATTGGTAACGATGTCCGCATGCTTCCTGACAGTTTCTTCTGCATCTCTTACTGCTATAGACACCCCGACTTTTTTTAAAACCGGAAGATCCGGCAGGTCATCACCGATAAAAGCGGTTTCCCCTATTTTTACACCGGTTTTTTTTAAAACGGTATCCAGTGCCAAAACCTTGTCGTGTATTCCGTCATAAAGATTTTCAATTCCAAGATTGGCGCAACGGTTTTTGAGGGCATTGGAAGCCCTACCGGTAATAACGCCCACCTGAATACCGGCATTAAGAAGCAATCTTATTCCTAACCCGTCCTTTACATTAAATACTTTTGTCTCGATATTTTGATCATCATAAATAATGCTGCCATTCGTTAATACACCATCAACATCAAGCAGCAATAGCCTTATATCTTTAAGTCTTGACCGCATTTAGTTACCTTTTTAATGGATTATTTTCTTAATGTACATCAAATCTGAAAGCAGCTCTTGAAGCGAATCTAATCTCAAAGAATTGGGACCGTCACAAAGGGCTTTCTCAGGGTTCGTATGCACTTCCAGAAAAATACCGTCAGCGCCTGCCGCCACTGCAGCTCTAGCAAGTACCGGTGCGAACTCTCTTTGACCTGATGAACTGGTCCCGCTACCGCCCGGAAGCTGAACACTGTGAGTAGCATCAAAAATTACCGGACAGGCAGTGGTTTCCTGCATGATTTTTATCCCACGAAAGTCAACAACAAGGTTGTTGTAACCAAACATTGAGCCCCGTTCCGTAATCATGATTTCCCTGTTACCTGTTGAGACGATTTTTTCTACAATATTTAAGACATCCCATGGAGCAAGGAATTGCCCTTTTTTAACATTCACCGGTTTGCCTGATCTTGCCACTTCTAAAACAAAGTCCGTCTGTCGGCATAAAAATGCAGGTACCTGAATAATATCAAGCACTTTAGAGGCTTTGGACACTTCGCTTATGTCATGAACATCGGACAGAATTTGAATATTCAGTTTCGACTTGACCTTGTTAAGAATTTCAAGACCTTCTTTTAACCCCGGCCCTCTGAATGATTTAATCGATGTGCGATTAGCCTTGTCATAAGATGCTTTGAATATAAAAGGACAATCGGCTTTTTCCGTGATACTTTTTAAGCTTTTTGCTATTTCAAATGTTGTTTCAAAATCTTCGATTACACAAGGGCCTGCGATTAAAACAAGCTGGCAGCCCTTTCCTATTTCTATATTTCCTGATGATATTTTTTTATTCATTTTTTGTATTCGGCAACTGTATGTAAATTGTTTAGCAAATATTCATGATGGCTGAATGCATCGCGATCGCATTTGTTAGGTGTTTTCTAATGTCTAGGCTTTTAAAAGTCAAGGGACTAACTTTAATTAAAAGTTTGGCTTGATTACACATATCCAAGCTGCTATTATCCGCGGAAAATAAAATAATGATTAACTAATATGGCAACCAATTGAAAAATAAAAAGAAAAGCTTCAAAATTCCATTATTAATCCTGCTGTCCCTTTTCATTGTAATTTCTTTGATATATCTCTTAATCATAAGACTGGAAGGTAATAAGCCGTCTATCACCATAACATCTGATTCAAGTTATATAGGAAAATCTTTTATTTTTTCCGGCACCGTCTCTGACCCCAAAAGTGGCATTCGAAGCATCTGGGCAGGTATTCTTAAAGACGGCAAAGAAAAAGTCCTCATAAACAAGCAGTTTTCTTATGATGACACACTTTTTTCCACACCTTTTTCAATACCTGTCGAACCAAAATCTTTGGAACTGACAGACGGCAAAGCGATTTTAAGAATTGCTGCCAGGGATTTTTCATGGAGAGACTGGAATAAAGGCAATCTGGCCTATATTGAAAAAGAGGTTATAATCGACACCAAACCACCACGTGCCGACATCCTGACCAGACATCACAATGTCAGTCAGGGCGGTTCAGGCCTTATTATATTCCGTGTGTCCGAGCCGGATACAAAAAGCGGAGTCAATGTCGGAGACAATTTTTTTCCAGGCCGATCCGGACACTTCAAAGATCCGAACATATTCATGGCTTTCTTCGCCCTGGCCCACAATCAGGATACAAATACTGAACTTTTTGTACAGACAACAGATCGGGCAGGCAACCATGGCCGAGCCGGATTTTATTATCACCTTAGAAAGAAAAGGTTTGCCAAAGACACGATCCCGATCTCAGATAAATTTCTTAACTGGAAAATGCCTGAGTTTAACATAGATTTTTCAGGAGAAAAAAATCAAAAGTTTATCGAAATTAACCAAAAGCTTAGAAAGAAAAACTGTGAAACCATACTCGACCTCAGAAAAAACAGTGCTTCCAATCTATACTGGAAAGATACTTTTATTCGACTTAAAGGGGCAGCCAAAAAAGCAGGATTTGCTGACTTCAGAAGCTATAGCTATAAAGGTAAAATCATCGACAAACAATATCACATGGGAATTGACCTGGCATCAATTGCGCATTCATTGGTTCCTGCCGCAAACAGCGGAAAAGTCGTATTCAGCGATGTGGAAGGGATTTTCGGTAAAACAGTTGTCATAGACCATGGATTTGGTCTTTTCAGCATGTACTCACATCTAAGCAGTATCGACGTTAAAAACGGGCAGGAGCTTTCAAAGGGAAATCCAATAGGACGAACAGGAACAACAGGGCTTGCCGGAGGTGATCATTTACATTATGGTATGTTTATCTATAACACTTTTGTAAACCCCATTGAATGGTGGGACGGTTCATGGATAAAAAACAATATAACATCCAAAATCGATGATATTAAAAGGATGTATTAGCGATGAGTAAATACAAGGTCAATAAGACATATAAAGAAATTAACGATAAAATACGTTCCGGAAAAGTTGTGGTAGTTACTGCTGAAGAGATCATCGATATTGTTGATAAAAAAGGACCGGTCGAGGCTGCCAAAACAATAGATATCGTCACAACCGGAACATTCGCCCCCATGTGCTCATCCGGAGCGTTTCTCAATTTCGGACCTGTAACTCCCGGTATCAAGGCATCAAAAGTCTGGTTGAACAATGTACCGGCATACGCCGGCCTGGCTGCTGTCGACTGTTACATCGGGGCGACGGAACCATGCGAAGATGATCCGTTAAACAAGGTGTGGCCCGGTGAATTTAACTATGGTGGCGGCCATGTCCTCGAAGATCTAATTTCCGGAAAAAAAATCCACCTGAAAGCGACTGCTTATGGCACATCTTGTTATCCATCAAGAAAATATGAAAAGAAGATCACCATTGATTCGCTTCGTTCAGCCATACTGTGCAACCCCAGAAACGGCTACCAGAATTACAATTGTGCGGTCAATCTCACCAAAAAAACCACGTACACATATATGGGAACACTTAAACCAAAAGCGGGGAATGCAAATTATTGTTCCGCCGGAGAATTAAGCCCCCTGTTTAATGATCCCTATTATAAAACCATCGGTATCGGCACCAGGATTTTTTTAGGCGGGGGACAGGGCTTTGTTACATGGCACGGGACACAGCACAACCCTTCCGTGGAAAGAACGGTAAAAGGCATCCCGATTAGACCGGCAGGAACGCTTTGTGTGACAGGCGACCTCAAGGAGATGAGCTCAAAATGGCTGAAGGGTATAAGTCTTCAGGGGTACGGCACATCCCTTGCGATTGGCCTTGGAATCCCCATCCCCCTTTTAAATGAAGAAATGGCTGGGTTTACCGCCATATCAGATTCAGATATTTTTACACAGATTGTTGATTATGGTAATGCTTATCCGAACGGTGTAGACAAAAGCCTCGGCCAGGTGAGCTACGCTGACCTGAAAAGCGGCAAAATAACCCTGAATGGAAAGGACGTGCCCACCGTACCGCTATCCAGTATGGTAAGAGCCCGTGAAATTGCGTCTATTTTAAAAAAATCAATATTAAAAAGAACTTTTTTTCTGGGAGAACCGCAGTCCACTCTGCCGGTATAATTTTTAATCGTATTAAAAAGGTTGATAACAAATTTTGAATTCTACAAACAACAAACCAAATGTAGCGCCCAAAACAAAAAGCAAGCTTCGTGAAAATATTGAAGCCATACTTGTAGCAGTTATGCTCGCCCTATTCATCAGGACTTTCATTGTACAGGCATTCAAAATCCCATCAGGCTCAATGAAAAACACCCTTCTAATCGGAGATCATATCCTGGTTAATAAGTTTAAATACGGCATAAAAATTCCCTTTGTCGAGAAAACCCTGATCAACATTGGTGAACCTGAAAGAGGAGCTGTCGTTGTTTTCACATACCCGAGAGATCCATCAAAAGATTTTATTAAACGGGTTGTAGGTATTGCAGGTGACATTGTCGAAATCCGCAACAAGGAAGTCTATGTGAACGGCAGCCGGATTGATGATAAAAGCTATGCCATTTATACAGACAACAAAAAAAACATTTCTCGTGCTAATAACATTCGCGATAATATGGTGCCTGTAAAAGTTCCTGAAAACTCATTGTTTGTCATGGGCGACAATCGCGATAACAGTCATGACAGCAGATTCTGGGGGTTTGTTGATTTTAAAAATGTAAAAGGAGAAGCATTTATTATTTACTGGTCATGGAACAGCGAAAACAACGGTTCCATTATTGATTATGTCAGGTGGAACAGGCTGGGAAGCCTTCTTGAATAGACAGGTGTGCAAAATGTTGTTTACCAAAAAACATATTCTCGACATGGAATCACTTACTCCCGAAGAGATTACGGTAATACTTGATACTGCCGAAAATATGAAAGAAATATCGGAAAGACCTATCAAGAAAGTGCCTACATTAAGAGGTAAAACCATAATTCTTTTCTTCTATGAGCCGAGCACAAGAACAAGGTTGTCTTTTGATATCGCCGCCAAACGTCTCAGCGCAGACAGCATTTCTTTTTCCGCAGGCACAAGCAGCATTGTTAAAGGTGAAACGCTTTTCGATACAGCAAAAAACCTTGAAGCCATGAAGCCTGATGTAATAGTGATGAGGCATTCATCTGCAGGTGCTCCTCACATGCTGTCTGAAATCGTAAAAACATCGATCATCAATGCAGGTGACGGAATGCACGCCCACCCGACCCAGTCGCTTCTCGATATGATGACCGTCAGGGAGGCCAAAGGGAGGCTTGAAGGCCTGAAAATCTCCATCATAGGCGATATCTCCCACAGCAGAGTAGCACTCTCAAACATTAACGGTTTTATAAAAATGGGAGCGGAAGTGATGGTTTCAGGGCCGCCAACAATGATTCCGCCTGGAATCGAAAACCTTGGCGCGCGTGTAACATTTGATGTTGATGATGCCATATCCGGTGCTGATGTCATTATGATGCTCAGAATACAGAAAGAACGACAGGAGTCGTTTCTTTTCCCGACAGAAAGAGAATATGCACGTGTTTTTGGCCTTAACAAAAAGAGACTTTCCAATGCCAATCCCGAAGTTCTGATAATGCACCCCGGCCCAATGAACAGGGGCGTTGAAATATCACCCGAAGTCGCAGATGGACCGTATTCGATTATTCTTGACCAGGTAACAAACGGAGTAGCTGTCAGGATGGCTCTCTTTTTACTCCTTGCAGGAGGGATTCGAAATGATAATGATTAAAGGCGGGCATGTAATCGACCCGGGCAACCTGAACGGAATTTTTGATATCTATATCAAAAACGGAGTAATCGAATCGGTTGTACCCTCTTCTGATTCAGACAAAACACAAACACCGGCGAATACTCCGGCAAATATTCCAACCAATATTATAGACGCTTCAGGAAAAATAGTTACGCCGGGCCTTATCGACATGCATGTTCATTTAAGAGAGCCGGGGCATGAATACAAAGAAACAATCGAATCCGGCTGCCGTGCAGCAGTTGCCGGAGGCTTTACGGCTGTCTGTTCAATGCCAAACACCAACCCGACAAACGACAACAGTGAAATAACCAACTTTATCATAAAGAAAGCAAAAGAAGCGGGTTTTTCACGTGTCTACCCTGTTGCGGCAATTAGTCCCGGACTTTCAGGCAAAAATTTGACGGAATTTTCCGATTTAAAAGATGCGGGTGCTATTGCTGTGTCGGATGACGGCCGACCGGTAACAAATGACCAACTGATGCGAAGGGCCATGGAATATGCAAAGGGTTTGAATCTTTTGGTTATTTCACACTCTGAAAACCTCGAGCTGACTGCAGGCGGCTCAATGAATGAAGGACCGGTTTCAACCCGCATGGGTCTCGCCGGAATTCCGAATGCCGCTGAATCTGTTATGGTCATGCGGGATATCGCCCTTTGCGAACTAACGGGAGCTCGTCTTCATATCGCCCATGTGAGTACCCTTGAGTCGGTTCATGCAATCCGTGATGCAAAAAACAGATCTGTCCCCGTTACTGCGGAAACCGCCCCTCATTATTTTACGCTTACTGATGAAACGGTTTCAGGTTACAGGACTAATGCCAAGATGAATCCGCCATTACGATCTCAAAAAGATGTGGAAGCAATTAAAGAAGGGCTTGCAGACGGGACAATAGATGTTATTGCAACGGACCATGCACCCCATTCAACCCTTGAAAAAAATGTTGAATTCGACAAGGCTGCAAACGGCATTATCGGTCTTGAAACTTCATTGCCGCTCAGCCTTGCGCTTGTCAGGGATGGTGTAGTGCAAATGGAAACCCTAATCGAAAAAATGTCAAAAAACCCGAGCCGTATTCTCGGGCTTAATAATAAAATAGAAAAAGGACAACCAGCCGACCTCACGATAATAGACACTGAAACCGAATATAATGCTGATCCTGATGCCTTTTATTCCCTCTCCCGCAACACCCCGTTTAGCGGTATGAAAATGAAAGGAAGAGCAGCAGCTACGATTGTCGATGGACGTATCGTGCACAGCATTTTAACATCATAATTTTTTGAACTGTATTATGCAAAAACCTGATAACAAACACAGCATTCTGGTGGTTGATGATGAACTAAGTATGCGCGAATTTTTAGATGTCTTGCTTTCAAAAGCAGGTTACCATGTGAAAACCGCCGAAACCGGAGCCAAGGCTATGTCAATGCTTGAAGAGAATCCCTATGATCTTCTGCTTTGCGATATACGCCTTGGAGATACCAGCGGTATTGATGTGCTCAAAAAAGCCAAAAGTCTTCACCATGAAATTGTTGCAATCATGATCTCAGCTTATTCTACAACAGAAGATGCTGTGGAAGCCATGAACCAGGGCGCCTACGATTATGTACCAAAACCATTTGACAACAATGAGCTCAAAATGACGATTTCCAATGCACTTGATTTAAAAACCATAGAACATGAAAAAGAACTCCTTGATGACGAACTGAAAAAAAATCTTCACTTCGGAAAACTGATCGGAAACAGTCCCCAGATGATGAAGATTTATAAATTGATCAAACAAGTTGCAAAAACAAAGACTAACATTCTTGTCACCGGTGAGAGCGGCACCGGCAAAGAATTTATTGCAAGTGCCATTCATGAACAGAGCAATCGAAAGGATAATTCCTTTGTTGTAGTCAACTGCGGAGGCATCCCTGAAAATCTCATGGAAAGCGAACTGTTCGGCCATGAAAAAGGTGCTTTTACAGGAGCGACCCATGAGAAAAAGGGACTTTTTGAAATAGCGCACAAAGGCACAATCTTCCTCGACGAAATCGGAGAGCTTTCAATTCCCCTTCAGGTTAAGCTTCTCAGAGCAGTACAGGAACGGACTTTCAAACAGGTCGGCGGCACAAGAGATATCGAGGTAGACATAAGAATCATTTCAGCAACCAATAAAAACCTTGAAGAAGAGATCATTGCAGGAAATTTCAGGGAAGACCTGTTCTATCGCCTTAACGTCATTGAAATCAAAGTACCGCCTTTAAGGGAAAGAAAAACCGATCTTAAGTCATTATGCCGGTATTTTCTCGAAAAGTATGCAACTGAAATGGATAGAGAAATAACAAAAATTTCATCGTATGCTGTTGAGCTTTTAATGAAATACAATTTCCCGGGCAATGTAAGAGAGCTTGAAAATTTAATCGAACGAAGCGTGGCTCTTTCAACAACAAATATCATTCTCCCTGAAAGCCTTGCGATATCAATCCATAAAAGACGCTGGATCGAAGGCATCGCAAACAGAAGGTTTGATCTTGATGAAGTAGCAAGCGGTGTATCCCTTGAAAGCGTCCTCGAAGAAATTGAAGCGGCATATATTAAAAAAGCTCTGGAATTAGGCAAAGGCAACAAGAACAGGGCTGCTGAATTGCTTGATCTTAGCCTCCGATCTGTCCGCTACCGGATCGACAAGCTCGGAATTGAAAAATAGGTATTGAAAAGTAAGTTGACATTTTTTGTTAAAATAGATATATTAATGACAATTTTCGTTACATAAATAATTCGAATTATCTGACATTTTTCTGGTATTCTTTCTAAGTTCTTTTTTTCTTTAATATTTTCTTATAGTTATTTTGTTTTTAAATCAATTAAGAATTTGGCATCTTTATTGCTCACTACTAACGTCAAAGTCGCAAACGTCGCAATTATAATTTTTTAAGAAACCGTTTTATTTTGCTTGACTTGTAATTATAATTAATGCTAATAACGCTTAATTAAAAGGAGGTTGGTAAAATTTTAGAACATTTATATGAAATTAATTTATATTAAAAGTTAATTAACAACCATTAAAAGGAGATTACAAAATGTTGCAAAAACTTAGAGGAACAAATCAAAAAGGTTTTACACTTATCGAACTTATGATCGTTATCGCTATTATCGGAATCCTGGCCGCCATCGCGATTCCGAACTTTATCTCTTATCGTGATAAAGCTTACTGCCAGGATGCGGAAAATGATGCAGGAAACACCCTTGCTGCCATTGCGTCTTATTTCGCCGAACCGGAACATATGACCATGCCGACATATGCCAACTTAACAGCTGGTGAAAGTCTTTCAACCAACAATGCAACAGTTGTCATTACAGGTAATGCGACACAGGTCATCACTGTAACCGTTTTCGACGGGTCACTCAGATGTCCGAGAAACGCCAATTTCGCTGTAACACTAGGCGGTGCTCAGGGTAGCTGGTCATAAACCATTAATGCGTTATTGTTATTAAAAGGGAGACATTATCGTTAGCGTCTCCCTTTTTCTTAATCGAACCCGTTAGAACTAAAATGACTACTTCTTTAACTGCCTCATTTAATAATAAGAATAAAAGTGTTTTTTTCTTCATTTTCTTTTTAATTCTTATTATTTACAGCAATACGTTTCATGCATCATGGCATCTTGACGACTTTCAATGTATCGTAAACAACCCCCGAATAAAAATAAACGACTTATCATATGAGTCCATATATCCCGTATTCCATTCTATTTATGACCAAGCAAAATATATAAAAGACAAGATTTATCGTCCGATCCCCTGCCTGACCTTTGCGTTAAATTATTATTTCGACGGTCTGAACGTCAAAGGATTTCATGCGATTAATATTCTAATACATATAATAACCACTTTTTTTCTTTATCTTGCAGTCATTACCATTTTTCATTCCCCAAAACTCAAAGACAAATACAAAGGAAGCGAATTTTTTATCGCTTTTCTTTCAGCAGTACTCTGGGCTGTAAATCCTATCCAGACCCAGTCTGTAACCTATATTGTCCAACGCATGGCCTCTATGGCGGCCATGTTTTATATTCTCGCCATGTTTTTTTATATCAAGGCTAGAATAGATGCAGATAAAAAAAAAAGTTTTTTGTTGTTTCTTTTTTGTGTTCTCTATTTTTTAGCTGGAATCGCATCAAAAGAGAATGCGATACTCCACCCTGCGTCCC
>CAZTYY010000047.1:0-18922 GCA_964617785.1 uncultured Desulfobacterales bacterium
TTGCAGCACTGCTATTTCCCAACTCAGCTTATTCTTCTGATGCTCACAAAAGAGAGACCGGAAGAGACGGACGCTTCATAGCCTATAAAAACGGTACGGTTATGGATACAAGCACTGATCTGATGTGGGCTGCAAAAGACAACGGGGAAGACATTAACTGGTTTGATGCAAGGCAATATTGTGAAAACTATCAAGTTGGGGGATACACAGACTGGAGAATGCCGACACAGGATGAACTATCAGGGTTATATAATCAGGAAAAAAGTTATCGAGTAACACAGAAAATCCGTGTTCATTTAACTGAATTAATTCGATTGAATGGTTCTGACCAATGGGCATTAGAAAAAAATCGTTCCGAGGCTGCCATCTTTGTTTTCAGCCATGGCTTCAAAGGCTGGCGCCATCAGTCCGGCTCCGGCGGAGGGGGACGGGCTTTGCCAGTGCGCAGTGGTTCTTTGGAAGATAAAGATCTTTTGGAAGATAAAGATCTTGCATCTCCGTGCAGAGGGGAAAAATTTACAAACAGTTTAGGGATGGAGTTTGTCTACATCCCACCCGGCACCTTCACAATGGGTAGCCCGTTAAATGAGTCAGGCCGGTATAGTGATGAAAAAAAGCATCAGGCAGCCCTGACCAAAGGATTTTATATGCAAACCACCGAGGTAACTCAGAGGCAGTGGAAGGCTGTAATAGAGACCAATCCATCATATTTTATAAGCTGTAGCGATGAATGTCCTGTGGAAAAAATAAACTGGAAAGACATTCAAAAATTTATTAGAAAGTTGAACAGCAAAGGCGATAAGGTAACATACAGGCTACCGACAGAAACGGAATGGGAGTATTCGTGCCGCGCAGACAGCAAAGGTCGTTTCTGTTTCAGCAGCGGCGACAGTAGTCTTGAGGAATATGCTTGGTATGAAAGCAACTCAGGCAACAAAACGCACCTTGTGGCACAAAAAAGCCCTAATGCATGGGGTTTATATGACATGCACGGTAATGTCTGGGAGTGGTGCCAGGACTGGTATGGTGATTATCCATCAGGTTCAGTGATTGATGCTTTTGGACCTTTGTCGGGCGTTTACAGGGTAAGCCGAGGCGGCAGTTGGAACAGCGACGCCAAGAGCTGCAGGTCTGCGAGTCGTTACGTGTACTTTCCTGACAAAAGATACCGCGAACTCGGATTCCGCCTTGCAGCAGAGTTTAGACAACAAACTGAAAAACCAACTCAGTAGCAGTGATGCTACGTTGTCATCCCTCCTTATAAGATTAATTAAATTTGACTTTTTTTGCATTATAATCTAACTTAATATTCTAATTAATCATTTATGCATATCTGTGAAAAAAGCTGAAAGTTAACCATGTCAGAGAAAATAATAAGGATATTCCAGTATGTTTATCTCAAGGAATATAGAATTTTTGTACCTGTTCAGCCTCTGGGCTGTTATTCTGTTCACATCTTGTGCCGGAACCAACAACAATATTGTATCACCGGATGATAAAACAGTTGCCATACATATCAAATCCACAGGAATTGAAAAAAAAGACGAAAAAGATAAGCATCTTATTTTATATTTTGTGCAGTATTCCATTGATGGAAAGTTGATTCAGGCTCACGAGATAAAACAAAATTATGACAGACTTGTCAAACTCTCGCCGGGAGTTCACAATCTGTTTGTAGAGTATGCACATCGAGGAATGTTAAATGCCCGGGCACTGCTGCAGAAAGAAGGTGAATGTTATACTTTCTCAGTGGTTGATGGTCAGACAGTTTTGTTTGAGGGAAAAGCTCTATCAAGAGATAAATGGGAGGCCATCGGGTTTTTGGATGTCGAATCTTCAATGAAAGAATGCAGCTTGAAAGAGTGTCAGGCGGCTTTATAGCAGTAATAAGGGGATAAGAAAGGCAATCATTTTATTATGAACTCAGAAACAGAACAATATATTCAACCGTCACTGACCGTTGATAGTCAAAACAAAAAAGTTATTGAATTCGCCGAAAATAATGCGGGCAGCTCCGCTGATCCAAGAGAACGGGCGGTTCGCTTGTATTATGCGGTTCGGGATAAAATTCGGTATGATCCTTATTCTATAAATTTATCAGTTGAAGGACTTAAGGCAAGCTACACGTTAAGCACCGGGAGAGGATGGTGCGTGGCAAAGGCGATTCTTCTGGCAGCATGTTGCCGGGTGTTTAAAATTCCCGCAAGGCTTGGTTTCGCAGATATCCGAAACCATCTGACCACTGCAAACATGCGTAAGATGATGAAGACCGATGTTTTTTTTTGGCACGGATACACATCAATTTTTCTGGACGGGGTGTGGATCAAAGCCACACCTGCTTTTAATATCGAGCTTTGCGAAAAATTTCAGATAAAACCGCTTGAATTTGATGGCCAAGAAGACTCGATTTATCATCCGTTTGACCTTAAGGGGAATAAACACATGGAATATTTGAAATACCGTGGAGAATTTGTAGATGTCCCCATTGACCAAATGACTGAAACATTCCAGAAAGAATATCCAGTGGATGATTCTTTTAAAGAAGCAGATTTTGACCAAGAAGTTGAGCAGGAGAACTTATAGACGGAATGTATCTCTGACAGTCACGATAGACCCATGCGTTCCATCCAATCCTTATTATTTGCCAGTCGATTTTAAGGAAATAATATATGCACCGGGACCTGTAAGCGATAGACCCAGGCATAGCATAAGAAACCCGAATGAATAGAGCGGAAGGATTGTGTGGCCGGCAACAAAATAGTAGTGATAGGTATATAAACCAAAAACAGCCATCATGCAGGCTGACCCGATCCTGAAAACATATCCTGAAGCAATACTGACTCCTCCTATCAGCTCAAAAATCAGAATTATCAGCCCGATAGTTTTTACCTCCATGCCGGTGTCAATGAAATTCATCATTTTTCCGACACTTTTCCACGTTGAGGCGCTGCCCGCAAGCCTTGTCACTGAATGAAAAATAAGGAAAATCGCAACCCCAATTCTCATGAACAGCAGCCCCATACCTGTTTTCTCTCCGGAAAAGTTGAATGCCATTTAGCCCCCTTTCTTTTGTCCTTTCTGTTTCAGTATCTTGGCCCATTGATCACGCAAAGTAACTGTCCGGTTGAATACCGGCTTTTCTTTTGTAGAATCGACTGAATCGACACAAAAATAACCGAGTCTTTCAAACTGGTATCGTGTTCCTGGTTCGGCAGCAGCTAAAACCGGTTCCACCATACTTTCAGTTAAAATTTTAAGAGACTCGGGATTAATGGTTGATTTAAAGTCATCTTCCTTTTCTTCCATAGGGTTTTCTTTTGTAAAGAGTGTGTCATAGAGCCTGACTTTTATTTTTATTGCATGAGACGCTGAAACCCAGTGAAGCGTGGCCTTGACTTTCCGTCCGTCAGGTGCTGACCCGCCTTTTGTTTTCGGGTCATAAGTGCAAAGAAGCTCCTTTACTTCACCTGTTTTTTCATCTTTTATGACCTCATTACATTTAATAAAATATGCGTACCTTAACCGGACTTCTTTGCCTGGCGAAAGACGGAAAAACTTTTTAGGCGGATCCTCCATAAAATCGTCCTGTTCAATATATAGTATATTTGAAAACGGTACTTTACGCGAGCCCATATTTGAATCCTGTGGGTGCCATGGAAAATCAAACTCTTCTGTAATATCTTCGGAGTAGTTGGTGATCACGACTTTAAGGGGATTAAGGACGGCCATTGCCCGGGGAGCTGTATCATTAAGGTCTTCCCTTATCGTATGCTCAAGAAGAGCGAGATCAACCATGCTGTCTCTTTTTGCAATACCGATGAGGTCGCAGAAATTCCTGATTGCGCGGGGAGTGTATCCTCTTCTTTTAAGTCCGGACAGGGTCGGCATCCGGGGATCATCCCATCCTGAAACAAATTTACCTTCCACGAGTTCCGAAAGCCTTCGTTTGCTCAGTACCGTATAGGTGAGGTTGAGTCTCGCAAATTCTATTTGCTGCGGCCGGCATTCCGGCTCAACATTTTCAATCACCCAGTTGTAAAGGGGCCTGTTGTTTTCAAACTCAAGTGTACATAAAGAATGTGTCACGCCTTCGATGGCATCGGAAAGGCAGTGTGCAAAATCGTACATCGGATAAATGCACCATTTATCCCCTGTTCTGTGATGTGCTGCCCGTCTGATTCGAAATAGAGCTGGATCACGCATGCTTAAGTTGGGGGATGACATGTCTATTTTTGCACGGAGCACATGCGTACCGTCTTCAAAGTCTCTAGACTTCATACTCCTGAAAAGATTAAGGTTTTCTTCAATTGTACGGTTGCGGTAAGGGCTTTCTTTTCCCGGCTCTTTGAGTGTTCCGCGAAATTGTCTTATTTCATCGGCACTCAGGCTGCATATATAGGCTTTGCCGTCCGTAATCAGTTTTTCGGCAAATTCATACAGTTTGTCAAAATAATTTGATGCAAAGAAAAGCCTGTCTTTCCAGTCAAAACCAAGCCACTTTACATCAGACTTGATGGACTCGACATATTCGGTGCTTTCTTTCAAAGGGTTTGTGTCGTCAAAGCGAAGGCTGCAGAGACCCCCTTCATATTCCTCGGCAATCCCGAAGTTCAGGCAGATCGATTTTGCATGGCCGATATGAAGATATCCATTCGGTTCAGGTGGAAACCGGGTGATCACTTTGCCGTTGTTTTTATTGCTTTTTATGTCTTCGGTAATTTTGCTCCTGATAAAGTCTTTTGATGTCTCTCTTTTATCTGCGTTGTTGTTCTGTCCGTTGCCGGTATCGTTCATCTGTTTTTCCTTTGGTTTTCCTTTAATTCCAATTAAATTTAAACGGAAAGTTACAGTATCGGTCAATTTTATGTCAACAAAAAAGGGCGGCAATATAAACGTTTAGATAATTAGCGACAATAAATTTCAAATATAAACCAAGTTTGCTATTGAATTTTAGTATTTATGCTGTTATCCCGCGTGAAAATGGTTTGAAAAACATTTAATATTATATCCGAAAAGGAGAAATAATGGCCGATATCGAACAGATTCAAGAGATGCTAAGACAAGCTGATTCCACAAAAATATTTTTTACAGATCTTAACGGACGACCCATGAGTCTTTCGATTAATCCGAAAGACATTGAGAAAACGCTTAAAAACGGTATCGGGTTTGACGGCAGTTCGATTGCTGGATACGCAACAGTCGAAAACAGCGACAGACTTATTTTTCCTGATCCTGACAGTTTCAGGCTGGTAAGGTTTGAAGATGAAACTCTCGGTTTTTTTGTGGGCCGGATATATAATGAAAAGAAAGAAAGGGCAAAGGCAGACCCGAGGGGGGTTCTTGAAAAAGTCATTGAAAAGGCGGAAACAGAATTCGGTTTCCGGTTTCTTATCGGTCCTGAGCATGAATTTTTTGTCCTGAAAAGCGGTCAGTTCGGAGAAGATGTTCATTCAGATAATGCAGGATATTTTCAGGCCACACCCCATGACAAGGGAGAGCTGGTAAGGAAAAGAATTATAACTATACTGGAGGAATGCGGAATAAAATTTGAGAAGGCCCACCACGAAGTATCGCCGTCCCAGCATGAGATCAACCTTGAATGCATAGGTCCTTTAGAGGGCGCTGACCGTACCCTCCTTTTTACGCATATCACTCATACTGCAGTGCAGAATCTCGGTTACCGGGCGACATTCATGCCAAAGCCTTTTGACGGTTTTAACAGGAATGCTCTTCACCTTCACCTTTCCATGCAGGACAAAAACGGAAACAACGTTTTTTATGAGGAAGGTGCTGAAAACAATATTGGAAAAAACGCAAAGCACTTCATTGCCGGAATACTCAAATATGCAAGAGAAACATCCATTATAATGGCCTCAACTTTTAATTCCTACAAGGCTTATGTTCTTGAAAAGGAGGCCCCGATTGTTAGAAACTGGGGATTTAACAACAGAAGCTCCATGGTGAGAATACCGTATTCCGATAATCCGGACAGCACCAGGCTTGAATTAAGAAATCCGGACCCGGCAGGCAATGTATATCTCCAGGTGGCGGTTCTCATTGCAATGGGGCTTGATGGGCTTAGGAACAAGCTCGAATGTGCCAAACCCATCGTAGGGAGTACGTATGAGAAACAATACAGGATAAAAGTATGGGATAAGCGGTTTCTTCCAAAGAGTATGTATGAGGCACTTGTTGAGGCGGAAAGGAGCAGTTTCCTCAAAGAGACGCTGGGGGAAAAGCTTTATGATGAATATATGAATCTGAAGATAAAGGACTGGGAAGAGCACAGGGCGAATATTACTCACAGGGAATATGCAAAGTATTTGGACATATAGCCAGGAAAAGAAGTAACAGAAGAGGGGATAATAATGGAAGAGTGGACCGAGCAGATAAAAAACAGCGTCAATACGCTTGAACGTCTTAAAGCATTGGTCAATGTGACCAAAGAAGAAGAAGAGGCAATAACCACTCTTAAGACCAGGTGGGGAACAACACCATATTTTGCATCGCTCATGGATAAAGATGACCCGAAGTGCCCTGTCAGAAGGCAGGTGGTGCCGTCTTTAAAGGAAAAGGTCAATAAGTACGGAATTGACAATTACCTTATCTGGAAGGAAAATCGTGCAACCGAAGAGGTCCGGCCCGACAGTATCGCAAGACAGTATCATGACCGTATAGCATTTATCGTAACGGAAATATGCGCTAATTACTGCAGGCACTGTTTTAGAAAGGAAATAGTTGTTGATCAGGAACTCAGTCTTCGTATGGACGTGGACGAGGGTTTAAAATGGATATCAGACCATGAAGAGATCAGGGATGTTTTGATTACAGGGGGTGACCCTTTTCTTCTGTCCGATGAAAAAATTGAATATTTAATTCGGAACCTGCGCGAGATTTCTCATGTTCAGATGATTCGGTTTGGAACAAGAACCCCGATTGTCCTTCCCCATAGAGTTACCGAAGGCCTTAAGAAAATTCTAAGCACGTATCACAAAATACCAATATGGATTAATACCCAGTGTAATCATCCCAAAGAGATTACAGAGAAGACTGCAAGGGCTGTATTCGATCTTCTTTCCTGTGGGGTGAATGTCGGTAATCAGGCAGTGCTCCTTAAAGGCATAAATGATGATCCGGAAACCTTCAGGGAGCTTCACCAAAAGTTACTGTCTGTCCGTATCCGTCCCTATTATGTTTTTTACTGCGAGCCTGCACCGGGAATCGACCATTTCAGAACACCTGTTGAAAAGGGGGCTGAGTTGATCAGGGACGCCATAAGAGGCCATACAACAGGCCTTGCACAGCCGATGTATGTCATCGCAACCAACATAGGCAAAATCCCGTTGATGCCGGATTATTACATCATGGGAAAAGATGACAAAGAGTACACACTTAAAAATTATAAGGGCGAATCAGTAAAGTGGCCTAGTATTCCGGAATAGATTTCTCAAGAAACTCAAGACTTGGCCAGAGAGACGCCTCATCATGCGGTTCAAGTGTAATAATAGTCCGGTTTTCTTTGTCGGATTTCAGGAATTCAAAAACAGGCTGAAAATCTATGCTCCCGGTACCGAGTGCAAGATGTTCATCTTTTTTACTGTTGTTGTCATGGAGATGAATCTGGCCTATATATCTTCCAAGAACTTTGATCCATGATTCGAGTGGAGTCTCTCCAAAGACAAACGTATGGCCCGGATCAAGGCAGAATGATACGTTGTCCTTTTCAAGGTTTTCAAAGAGAGTAAGTATTTCATCAGGACCGTTTTCATAAACATTTTCAAGCATCAGCCTTGTTCCTTCCCTGCCTAGTCTTATCCCAAACCATGACCACATTTCCAGGCTTTTTTCCATCCATTCTTCCTGAAAAAAACCGTATCTGCTTTCATCATATCCTGCATGGCAGACAATTGTGACAGGCTCAAACAAAGGAACAAGCTCTAATGTTTGCTCCATTCGTTTTTTAGTAACTCTTCTTATTTCCGAATCATTTGAACCTGGTGAAAGATCGATAAATGGGCCATGAAACGTTATGCGTCGTTCTTTATCTTTAAATTTTTTTGCTATTTTCTTAAAATCAGAAATAGAAAAATTGTCCAGAGCATCGGCGTCAATACCTAATTCCGGATCAAGATTATATTCCATAAATTTGTCGAGAAGTGTTTCCCACAGCATTCGAAACGGTACATTTACCTGAACTTTTCGGATCATTGTTTCTCCTTTAAATTTGTTGTTCGAATTAATATGATATTTTTTGTCATTGGTCAAACGCTGGGCCAAATCTTGATTTGCGGGCCAAAAAAGAACTTGCATGATGTATGTCATTATGTTATTCGAATTGTTTATTCTATAAGCTTGATGCTTCACCTACATATATTGAAAGGAACGGAACCATATGAGTTCAAATAAAGGACTGCGGCGAGCTTACTTTATGACGATAATCCTTCTTGCCGTAGGTGTTGTTTGTTATGCGGCCTTTCCAATGGAGGCACCCGAGAATCCAGTTCGAATGATGTTCAAAAACACTGGGGGCAAAGTGCTTTTTACTCACAAGATTCATGCCGACGATTCCGGCTATGCTCTTTCATGCCTTGACTGTCACCACCATTATGAAGAGGATGGCACTGAATTCAGGGCGTGCGGGGATTGTCACGGCTCAAATAAAATCGAAACCGTACCCAAGGTGTGCCTTGAATGCCATGAACCGCTTGAGGACCACCATCCCTCTGCTGACCAACGTGATGAGAGTGAAAAATCTTACTCATGCAGCGACTGTCATCAGAAGGAAGAAGGAGAGTCTGTCCCTCGGACATGTACAGACTGCCATGAACTCGAAGACATAGAAGGTAAAGACAAGGAAATGAAATTTCAGAAACGGTCTGATGCATTTCATACACAGTGTATCGGCTGCCATGAGGAGTATGGATCAGGACCGGTGGAGTGTTCATCCTGCCACACAAGGTAAGTAAAAAGGTTATACAATTATGATAAAAAGATCATTTTTTGGAATTAAAAAGCCTGTGCTAGAATACAATATCCTTGGAAGCGCTGTTTCGGAAGTTAAGACAATTCCTCTACCCGAAACCGTTCAACTTTTTTCGGACAATGCCTATGATTCATTGACTTCGGTTATTCTGAAATCCGGGGACAGCGTGAAAACCGGACAGAAACTCGCCATAACCAGGACTGATAGCATTGTCTCAACGGTTACGGGAACTGTTAAAAACGTTACAACCTATACCGGAGATTTTGGAAAGAAGTACTCGGCGATTACAATAGATGTGTCGGATACTGAGGAGAAAGACACCGCTTTTGCTGACATTGCTGATAACCCATTGCCTGATGCAATTGCCGAACACCTGACATACCTGCCGGGCAAGCCTGGCGTTTCTCTTTTTACGAATTCCGGCAGATTTAAGTGTCTTGTAATTTCAGGTATGGATGATGATCTTCTTGTAACCACCCGACAGTCTGTTCTGAAGGAAAATTTTAATTCAGTTAAAAAAGGTATTAAAAAATTAAAGCAGCTAACCAATATAGAAAAAGTATACATGACCGTACCTGAAAGGCTCGGACAGGAGGCGGTCGCGGCAGGTGCTGATGCTCTTGTGGTTGATTCCTGTTATCCATCAGCAAATCCCAACTTCATAGTGGAAAAGATTACCGGCAGTCCTGTACCGGCAGGGAAACAGATAGAAGATGAAGGTTTCTGCTTCATCAGCGCTGAAGCCGTAGCATCTATTGGAGACGCATTTGAAAACAAACAAATACCTGTGAATAAAATATTTACGCTGACAGACAAATACAACCGTCAGAAACTTGTATCTGCGAGGATAGGAACACCATTAAAAGATATATTCAAAGAGTTGTATGTCACTATCAACGAAAATGATCGAATCGTCATCGGCGGCCCCATGACCGGAGCCGCGGTATATTCGGAAGATTATCCCATATGTCCTGATACGGATGCCGTGATGGTTCAGGATAAAAACGATTTGCCGTTTGTGACAGACAACTACTGTATAAACTGCGGTGAGTGTATAAGGATCTGTCCGGCAAAAGTTCCGGTAAACACGCTTATCCGACTTCTCGAAGCAGGTGAGTATGAAGAAGCCGCCGATAATCATGATCTTAATTCATGCATTGACTGTGGTCTCTGTAGCTATGTATGTACTGCCGGAATACCTGTATTTCATTATATAAGACTTGCAAAATATGAACTCTCCCGAATCGAAGCAGCGGAGGAGGCTTAATGCTTAACCAGAAAAGATTGATAGTATCACATGCCCCGTTCTGGCATGATGGAAGCTCTGTTTCACAGAGAAATTTCAGTATAATCGCTGCCGCCATGCTTGCAGTAATTCCCGGAATTTTCCAGTTCGGTATACCTGCTGTTGCGGTTGTTTCATTTTCCATGGCCACTGCAATGATCTGGGAACTTTTGATCAATCGCATGACAAAGCGTCCGGCATCCATAGGGGACGGAAACGCGGCGGTTATCGGGCTGATGTTTGCCATGTTGATACCTGCTACAACACCATGGTGGGTGGTCCTCACAGGAACATTTGTTTCTGTGGTAATTGGAAAACAGATTTTCGGCGGACTCGGCGGCAATCCATTCAACCCGGCGTTGATAGGGCTTGCCATACTTCGTGTCTCGTGGGGTGATTTTTTCGATTTCAACGAAGCCCTTGTGGCATATGATCCTAATTTTTCTATGGTATATCCGCTTTCCGCTTTAAAATTTTTCGGAGCTGATGAAGCCGTAAAAACATTTTCTGCAAGTGATATGTTCATTGGAAGAGAGGCCGGCGGCATCGGAGCAACCTGCGGAATAGGGCTTGTTATCGGGGGCGCCTACCTTATTTTAAGAGGCATTATAAGATGGGAAATACCGGTCTCATTTATTGGAGGCATTTTTTTCACTGCTCTTCTTTTTAAATTTTTCGGCTCCCCCGGCGAATATGCAGGACCGGTTTTTCACCTGGTCACAGGTTATACACTGATCGGTGCTTTCTATCTTGCCACAGAGGATTCATCCTCACCGGTTAATTTTATACCGATGCTGATTTATGGTGCCGGAGCCGGAATATTGACGATTCTGATCAGGAATATCGGTGCATATATTGATGGTGTTGTTTTTGCGATTCTTCTTATGAATCTTATGAATCCTTTATTAGACAAGATCAGACCAAAAGCTTCAGGAAAGGTTAAATAGATATGCGTGAACTGATAAAAATGGTGATAGTGCTGACTGTTCTAAGTGCGGCTTCGGGAGGTCTGCTTGCCGCCATCAGGAATAGTACCATGGAAGACATCGAATATCAGCAGCTTAAGTTTCTTAAGGCTCCGGCTGTAAAAGAAATTTTTAAAGGCGTGGAAAATGATCCGATTACCGATAAAATCAAAATTAAAGACGGCGACAAAGAAATCACCTTTTTCCCCGGTGTATTTGACGGAAAAAAGAATGCGGTCTGCTTTGAAACATTCGGCAAAGGGTATGGAGGAGATGTCGGCCTCATGGTCGGGGTGAACCTCAAAAATGATACCATTATCGGCGTTCGCGTCACCACACACAGCGAAACTCCCGGCCTGGGTGCCAGGGCAAAAGATTCGCCCGACATTGTTGATCAGTTTGTAAATCTTGGCATGGCAGATACTTTCAAGGTCAAGGGAAATGGTGGACAGATTGATGCGCTTACAGGCGCAACGATCACATCAGTGGGGGTCTGTTCTGCGGCGACTGATGCCGGTAAGCTTTATACAAAATTGAAAGATCAAATAAAAGAGTCTGTTTCAAAGTAGTTTTATCAGGAGAATTTAGTATGGCCAAATCGATAGTTCAGGAATTTACAAAAGGTCTCTGGGATGAAGTTCCGCCGTTCAAGCTTGTACTGGGACTATGCCCGGTTCTGGGCGTAACTACAAAAATGGAGTTTGGTATCGGCATGGGACTTGCCACTACATTTGTGCTGATTTGTTCAAATATTCTTGTCTCCATGTTAAGAAATATCATCCCTTCCAAGGTCCGAATCGCCTGTTTCATTATTATCATTGCCACATTTGTGACGGTTGTTGAGCTTCTTATGCAGGCCTATGTATATGATATCTTTCTGCAACTTGGCATATTCATACCACTTATTGTTGTGAACTGCGTTGTTCTCGGTCGCGCTGAAGCGTTTGCATCAAAAAATAATGTGGTCCGCTCCCTTGCTGATGGTGCGGGGATAGGCATCGGTTTTACCTTATCACTTGCCGCTCTCGGGGCTTTAAGGGAGGTTCTTGGCACAGGTTCTTTAACCGGAAATATATTAAACCTTGTTTCCTATGAAGTCATAGATATTTTCGGCGCGGCATTTCATCCGTTTTCGTTTGCTGCAAAAGCTCCCGGCGCTTTTATTTGTCTGGGACTTATGCTTTGCGCCATGAATTATCTCGGGAAAAAATAGGAGTAAAGGGAGTAAAGATAAATGAGTGAATATATCCTTCTGGCTTTAAGCTGCATCTTTGTTAACAATATTCTTTTGGCCCAGTTTTTGGGAAACTGTCCGTTTTTAGGCACCTCAAAAAAAATGGAGACAGCAGTGGGCATGGCAATGGCGGTTATCTTTGTCCTTGTCATGGCAGGTGTTATCACATGGCTCACCAATACATATATTTTAAAACAGTTTGGCCTTGAATATCTAAGGACACTTTCCTTTATCCTTGTTATCGCAGCCCTTGTTCAGTTTGTGGAGATGTTTCTCAAAAAAAGTATTCCCGCCCTTTATGCTGGGCTTGGCATATTTCTGCCGCTTATTACAACGAACTGCGCAGTTATGGGTGTATGCCTTATCAATATTAACGAGGAGTATACATTTTTGCAGTCCCTAGTGGCTTCATTCAGTTATGCCTTGGGTTTCGGACTCGCGCTGATACTGTTTGCAGGTGTCCGGGAACGTATCAGCCTTGCACGTGTTCCAAAACCTTTACAAGACACATCCATAGGTCTTGTAACAGCCGGAATAATTGCACTTGCCTTTTTTGCTTTCAAAGGAATGGTTTAAAGATAGGAGGAAGTTGTGACCGAAGCTGTTTTTTTCATGCTCGCCCTGGGAGCTGCCTGTGGCGCTATACTCAGCATTGCTTCAAAAGTATTTTATGTATATGAAGATCCCCGCATTTCAGCAGTTGAAAATCTGACCGCCGGTGCCAATTGCGGCGGATGCGGATATGCAGGCTGCGCAGCTGCAGCAGAAGCCGTTGTAAACGGTGAAGCCTCGCCGAGTGTTTGTATCGTGGCGGGATCCGAAGCAGCAATCGCCATAGCCGAAGTTGTTGGGCTTGATCCGGGAACCGCAGAGACCCTTTTATCCGTTAATAATTGCGACGGTGGTGACAGGGCTTCTGATAAATATGCATATATGGGAATTGCTTCCTGCAAGGCCATGGCGTCACTGTATGGCGGAAAAAGGGTTTGCAGTGTCGGATGTCTTGGCTTGGGGGATTGCGTCAAGGCCTGTGCTTTTAATGCAATCCATTTGGGTAGCGATGGCTATCCGGTGGTTGATGAGAGCAAATGCGTAGGGTGTGGGGCCTGTCAAGATGCATGCCCTAAAAAGATTCTTACCGTTAAGACCATGTCTGAGCGGCTCCTAGATTTTAACACATATGACGGTGCACATGCGCCCTGCACGCAGACATGTCCTGCACAGATAAATATACCAAAATATATAGGACAGATAAGAGACGGTGACTATGAAGGCGCTGTTAATACAATCCGGGAGAGAAATCCACTTCTTCTTTCCTGCGGAAGAGTCTGCCCGCACCCATGCGAAGATCAGTGTCGGCGCGGTATTGAGGATGAAGCGGTCTCCATAAACCAGCTAAAAAGATTTGCGGCTGACTATGAGATGAATTCAGGTAAAAGGCTGCCGATCTCATGCGCTCCCAATACCGGAAAAAAAGTGGCGGTTATCGGTGGTGGACCTGCCGGTCTCACCTGCGCTTATTTTTTGCGTCGCCTGGGGCACAGTGTGTCTATTTTTGATATGATGCCGAAACTGGGCGGTATGATACGCTATGGAATTCCCGAATACCGTTTGCCCAAGGAGGTTTTGCAGTGGGAGATAGACGGCATTCTAAACATAGGAATTGAAGCTCATATGAATGTGAGGTTCGGTCGGGACTTTGATCTTGCTTCACTGGTAGGCGCAGGCTTTGATGCAATATTTCTGGGGATTGGAGCATGGAAAGATTACAACTTAAAGATAGAAGGAACAGATCTCAACGGTGTTTATACCGGAATCGATTTTCTTACTAAATTTGCCGCATACCAGCAAAAAGACAGTAAGTCCTCCGTGGTGATAGGCAAAAAATGTGCGGTTATCGGAGGTGGAAATACAGCTATCGACTGTGTAAGGACCCTGGTCCGCCTGGGTGCCGATGAAGTATCAATCGTTTATAGAAGAACACGGAACGAGATGCCTGCAAACATGGTGGAAATAGAAGCTGCTGAACACGAAGGCATAAAATTTAATTTCCTCGCTTCACCGAATCGTGTTGTAGGTGATGAGGATGGGAAAGTTACAGGTCTCGAGTACCTGCAAATGGAGCTTGGAGAGCCAGACGAAAGCGGAAGGCGGCGGCCTGTTCCTATTGAAGGTTCCGAGACAATAATCGATATAGATATGCTCGTTCTTGCAATCGGCCAGGGCCCAGATATATCCTTTAAGGACAATGAAGAAGGCAAGCGCCTTGCAGAACTAGAAACAACAAGATGGGATACAATCGATTCAGCGGATCCTGAAACCCTACAGACCAATATTCCATATATTTTCACAGGCGGTGATTCTGCAACAGGCGCCTCGCTGGTTGTTGAAGGAATAGGCGGGGGGCGAAGGGCCGCACGGTCGATTCATCAATATGTGTCAGGGGAACCGGTCAAGCCGGTACCCAACTCTCTTTTCCAGAAACACATTCCCGGGACCATTTTTGATTCGGTAGACGGTGTCATAAAAACAAAACGTGCCGAAATGCCGGAACTGCCGGTGGCAGAGCGCATTAAAACTTTTGAAGAAGCGGATCTGGTACTTCAAAGGGATGATGCAATGAAAGAGGCAGGCCGCTGCCTGTCCTGTTGCCGAATCTGCTATACGGTATAGGCCAAATGTCTGTTCGGTAATGCCCATATTACGAATGGCCTCAACTGCCGATGAGCCATATCCCGGACAAATTCCAAATGCCTCTTTTTTATAATATGCCTGCCGTAGCTAAGCTTTCTTTACATTTTTTCCTGATATCAATGTCGTGTCAGTTCTTATTTATTAAAGAACACTTTTTAAAGAATCAGTTTACTTTATCTGCTAAAAAGATTAAATTGAATATTCAAGTTGAAACATCAAAAAAAGAAAAAATAGGAATCTTAATTCTATCTCCGGCAGCTCATGATGAAAACAATCTAAACAGTACTTAGTGTTTCCAGCGTATCCGCTATTTCTTTAGTAAAGAATCATCATATTGATATTATGGTATATTATATCGCCCCATCATCTTTTTGGCCATCAGTTTTTGGGTTAACCAGCTACTGATAAGATAAAACCAGTGAAAACATTTTCTAATATTTCACAATACCTAAAAACTTTTTCAGATTCCATTCTGAAAGTAATGCTGCTAGCGATTACGGTGGCGCTTGTTTACACAATGACCATATATTATTGTAAAATATTGTGGACGGTTTACATATCAACGCCAATCGGGATGCAATATGCTAAATCTTTCCATCAACGTGCCGGCAATATATCCAATCTTCTGAACCGCGATCCTCTTATCCTGTCTATCCGCACGACCGGCTTGTCTTTGATCGTATGTTTCTCCATTGCTATAGTCTGCCGTTTTCTGCATATTACCCGGCTTTTATTTTTTTCCCGCGGTTTGCTGGGAAAGATAGTTTTTTTTGGTTTGACTCTGACGGCGGTTGCAGCAACTTTTGCACAGATGTTGTTTCAGATAACGCCTTGGACATACGCGTATTTAGCAACTGTTTTACCGACTTTATTGCTGTTCTCCGGATGCTTTAAATATGCGTACAATATCATGCCGGAACTTGGTGGTTTATTTCAAAATCTCAAGAAGCGACAAGAAACACATCGCAATGTCATTCATCTCAGATCTTTAGATCATAAAGATGATGGAAAGCTTTTGGAATTTGATATTGTTAGCGGTTTGATGACAGGAAAAAAGATTCAGGGTGATGATGACATTATTATCAACGGAATCTATTCAAGGAAAAATAATCACGATTTTATTCTCTACCGCTATGCAGGCGAATTTTTTTTTCAGCATGATGATAATGAAATAGTATTGAATGACCGGATGAATTCAGACTGGTCAAAGGCAGGTCGCTGGAAGCGAAATTTCGTGTTGAAACAGGATGATAAACAAGTGCTTGCAATGCGATATTGGAACATTCAGATACGTGAAGGCGTTGATTTTTTTTATGAAATGAATAGTCTGATCAGCAATAATAAATTATTGAACGACGAATACCTTTCATTTAAAGAAAATCCGTCTGAGATGGCCAGAGAATTAGCCGCATAAAATATAAAAGACTAATGCCCCGACAACAATAAAACTAATCAATAAACCCCTTCCAATTTTAGTTCAGTCTTTCACTTCTGAATATTACTGACCGCTTTTCCCTGATCAAATTCATTTTTTACTTTTCCTTCAATAAAAATATAAGGGCGTCTCCATTTATTAAAATTTGGCGGCGATATTTTTTGTTGCTCTTTCAAAAATCTATGTATATTAATTAGCTTTTTAGTTGAAGTAGTCAAAAACAATAAACTGTCGAGGAAGGTCTTATGGATTTCTGGCGGGTTCCTCTTGATTCAGATGAGATGCAGCCTGAACGGGGGATCGTTCATATAATGGAAGAGCGGTGCAAGGGTTGTGGTTACTGTATTGAATATTGTCCACAGAAAGTTCTCGAATTTTCTGCGGCATTTAATAAAAGAGGATACCATCCTCCTGTTGTTGTGTTGGACAACTGCCTTAACTGTCATTATTGTGAGCTTCTTTGCCCCGAGTTCGCCATATTTTCAGTTATTGCTGATCAATAGTATTTTATTTGGTATGCAAACAGTAATTTTAAATTAAATAAAGATAGTTACGAGGAAAAGAATGAAACCGGCGGTCCTTACAGGTGTACATTTTATTAACGGTGACGTTGCTTGCGCAGAAGGAGCTATTGCAGCAGGATGTTTGTTTTTTGGAGGATATCCGATAACGCCGGCAACAGAAGTGGCCGAGCATATTTCTTTAAGACTGCCAGATGTAGGCGGAACATTCATTCAGATGGAAGATGAAATTGCCGCCATGACTTCAATCCTCGGCAGCGCCTGGACCGGTGTTAAAAGCATGACAGCGACTTCGGGCCCGGGATTCAGCCTTATGATGGAAACCGTTGGCCTTGCGGTTGTAACAGAAACACCGTGTGTTGTTGTTAATGTTCAACGTGGCGGTCCTTCCACCGGTTTGCCGACTCAGGGTGCTCAGTCGGATATGATGCAGGTTAAATGGGGATCACATGGGGATTATGAAATTATTGCCATTGCGCCGTCATCACCGCAGGAGATGTTCGATTTTACAATTATGGCTTTTAATCTGAGCGAAAAATACCGTGTACCTGTTTTTATCATGTCTGATGAAATTGTCGGACACATGAGTGAAAAGGTAATTATCCCTGATGCTAAAAAAATTAAAACAGTATCACGGCCTAAACCTAAAGGAAGACAGAAAAGCGGATTCAAACCATTTAAGCCCGGTCCAAACGGTGTCGCTCCGATGCCTTCCATAGGAGAAGGTTACAATGTTCATGTTACTGGTCTCACTCATGATGAAAAAGGATATCCGGTAATGTCAGTTGACACTCAAAGTGAAATGATGGACCGGCTGCTTTCAAAAATCAGAAATAATCTTGATGATATAATTAAGACGGAAAGCTATTTTCTAGATGATGCTGATATTGTAATTATATCATACGGTGTTGCCGCAAGGACTAGCTATACTGCAGTCGATGAAGCCCGAAAAATGGGTTTTAAAGTGGGAATGTTACGACTGATCACTGTCTGGCCTTTCCCTGAGGCCCTGATACAAGAACTTGCAAAAAAGGTTAAAGGATTTGTTACAGTTGAAATCAATATGGGGCAAATTTGTAGAGAAGTGCAACGATGTGCCGGGGATAAAGCCCCTTCCTATCACGTCGGTCATCCCGGTGGAGCGATAATACCTCCCGAGGATGTTTTGAATTTGCTAAAGGAGGCTTTTTAAATCATGGCAAAAAGCCCGACAAAATATAAGCGCCAGGAATGTCATCCTTTGGAAGATCTGATACGGACCGATCGCCTTCCACATATATGGTGCCCTGGATGCGGCATAGGATCTGTATTTGCATCCTGCCTGGCCGGGATCAAAAATACTGGAATTGACTACAGAAATTTTGCAATGGTTTCCGGCATAGGCTGTTCCGGCCGTGGTGCGGGATATATAAATATCGATTCTTTTCATACAACTCATGGGAGAGCTATCCCGTTTGCCACTGGTATCAAGATGGCAAATCCGGATATAAACACCATCGTTTTTTCCGGTGATGGAGACCTTTTTGCAATTGGAGGAAATCATTTTATTCATGCCGCAAGACGGAATATGGATATAACGGTTATCTGCGTAAACAATCTGATCTACGGCATGACAGGCGGCCAGGTCGCGGCCACAACTCCTTATCTTGCCAAATCTTCAACAACTGCTGCCGGCAATCCTGAAGCCCCTTTTAATCTGCAACTTCTGGCATACGCGTCCGGAGCTACCTATACTGCAAGATGGACAATGCTTCATACAAGGGATCTGACCGATGCAATAGAATATGCAATCAATAGAAAAGGGT
>CAZTYY010000048.1:0-18799 GCA_964617785.1 uncultured Desulfobacterales bacterium
ACTTTTCACTGTTTCTGCAATTTCTCGGTACATATCCAGGTCGGTCACCGGTTGATTAAAATTTTAAGAAATTGCAAATTCGAATAACGGGGAAATTTTTTATTCGATTACGATCACCTTGTCAAGCCTGAAAAAGCTGGTTTTTTATCTTTTTCCAAAAAAGTTATCGACAATTTAAACCCCTCGTTTATTAACGATAAAATGATATTTTCGTACAGGTTGCTGTTTTTTCATTAAATTTTATATCTCTTTAATTAAGTATTATTTCATACTGTTATAAAGTTATTAACAAGTTATCAACATGTTCTACACATTATAAATAATGCCGTTTTCTCTGTTTCTCTCACTATTTTAAAATAACTGGAAAAATATTTGCCAATGGATTTTTCATTGTAGGGGCCCGCCCCTACAGGATCGAAATTAGATACAGTTTCAATCCTCGAAGGATTTTATACACCAAGATGACTTTTCAATACCTGTGCAATTTTTTTGTTCATTCCGGAAAGTGAACTTAACTCGTTTATATCTGCCGAACGGATTTTCCGTATACTTTTAAAATGCGTTAGAAGCATTTTTTTTCGCTTCTCCCCTATTCCCGGTATGCCGTCAAGTTCCGACCTGATTTGCTTACTTCTTCTTTGCTTTCTATGAAAAGAAATGGCAAATCGGTGTGCTTCATCTCTTATTTTTTGAAGAAACAGAAGCAGATCTCCTTCCCTTCCCAGGTTAACAGGATTTGCCCTGCCGGGTGTGTATATTTTGTCTTCTTTTTCTTTTTTGAGACCATCTTTTTTTGCGATGCCGATAACATCAAGATCTCTCTCTATGCCAAGCTCTTTGAAGACTGACAAAGCAATATTGAGCTGGCCCTTCCCGCCGTCAACCACAAGAAGATCGGGAAACTCACTTGACGATCTGTTTTTAAATCTCCGGTTAAGTACTTCATTCATGTAAGCGTAATCGTCGGATTTTTGATTGGATCTGATTTTATATTTTCTGTATGACGATTTATCGGGCACCCCGTTTTTATAAACAACCATTCCTGCAACCGGAGATGTTCCGGAAATATTGGAATTATCAAAACACTCTATTCTTTCCGGTAGTTTTTGGATGTTAAGTCTTTTTTTAAGCCGCTTTAGCATATCAGATATAACTTTATCTGAATCAATACTGTCTTTTAGTGCCTTTTCGGCATTTTTGACGGCAAGCGCGGCAAGTTTTACTTTTTCACCGCGTTTAGGAATTAGAATTTTTACTTTTTTACCTTTGATTGTTTTAAGCCAGTCTTCCAACAGTTCTTTATCTTCAGGCTGAATTGCCATAGACAATTCAGCAGGAATAAAACGATCTTCATGATAAAATTGACGGATGAAGGAACTCATGCTTTCAGAGTCTGAGGCAAGTGTCTCCTGCAGCACCAAATTTCGTGTTCCGACAAGAAAACCGCTCCTGACAAATAAAATTGTAATAACGGACCGTTCTTTTGTCCCTGCAAGTGCGATGACATCCCGGTCCACAAAGTCGGTTGAAATGATAACCTGTTTCTCGAGGATTTTTTTTAAAGCAAATAATTTGTCTCTCAATGAAGCCGCTTTTTCAAAGTCCATGTCTTCCGATGCCTGAAGCATATCTTTTTCTATTGTTTTTATCAGTTCCGTGGTTCGCCCTTTTAAAAATAAAATCACTTCCCGCACAATTTTATTATATTTCGCTTTGTCGACATTTAAGCAACAGGGGGCAAGGCATAAATGCATCTGGTAGTTAAGGCAGGGGCGCGACCTTGTTTGCGGATTACGGGTCTTGCATTTTCGAAGTTTAAACGTTTTATTGATCACTTTGAGTGTTTGAGATAATGCGGATGCGAATGTATAAGGTCCGAAATAGAGGGAACCGTCTTTTTTAATTTTTCTTTTTACAGAAAGATAAGGATATGGTTCGCTAATGTTAAGGCATAGGGATGGATAGCGTTTGTCATCTTTCAGGATAATATTATATCTGGGCTTGTATCGCTTGATAAGATTTGATTCAAGTATAAGCGCTTCTTTTTCAGAAGTTGTTATGATGGTATCAAAATCGGTGATTTTTTTTATAAGGACTTCTGTTTTTTTATCTTTTACGCCAGTGCGGACAAAGTAGGATTCGAGCCTTTTCTTAAGGTTCAGCGCCTTACCGGCATATATAACATGCCCTTTTGTATCTTTCATCAAATAAACCCCGGGCTCGGTAGGGCTGTCTGATACTTTTTTAATCAGCTTTTTATCCATTTTTATAATACAAGTTCTTGAATGAAGTTGGTCAGCTGATTCAGGTTCTGGCATGGCCGGACTTCATGGCAATAAGCCATATAGGTGCTCATTTCACTGTCACCAAAGCTCCAAAATTTTTCAGGTTCAGGATTTAGCCATATAACACGCCGGCACTTTTCCCTCATTTCTTCCAGTGCACTTTCGCCGGGGTTGAAATAGTTGGACCGTCCGTCTCCAACGATGATCAGTGTTGTTTTTCTGTCCAGGATATGGAGATAAGATTTTTGGAATCCATAAAAAGTCTCGCCATAATCTGTCAGAGCGTTGTAGTCGAGATCAATTTCAGTCATTACTTTGTCTATCGCATCGTTAATCTCATTTCCGTCAAATATGCCTGTTGCTTCTGCCAGCCTTGAAACAAAAACAAACGTCCTCACCTTGCTGAAGCATTCCTGGAGGGAATAGAGCATATTGAGCATGAAACGTGCTGCTGACCATACTGAGCCGGAAATATCGCAAAGTGTAACGATTTTTCCTTTTCGAGGAGGTTTCTTTTTATATATCAGATCAAGAGGTACGCCGTTATAACGGCTTGCCCGGCGTAGCGTTTTTTTGATATCCAGAATTCCTGAGCTTTGGACAGCCCATCGCCTTGTCACAATATCTTTAAGTCGACGAACCAGCAGCTCTATGGCATCCCGCATTTCTTTAATTTCCGTTTTCGTTAAAGAAGAAAAAAACTTACTTCCCAGGCCTGTGCCTTGTATCATATCGGATTTCACATGATTCAAACCATTGTTTCCCGGTTTTTTTTCCTCTGACAACATTCTTCTTGCCGCATTGATTCGTCTGGTGAAATAGTTTTCAATACCTTTGCCCGAAGTCCCTTCTCCGCGGCCTGAAGAACGTTCTTCCATGAACTGCATGATTCTGTTCTGAGTTTTGTTGAGTTGCAGCATAATTTCCAGCCGGCCCGACAAACCTCCGAGATTTGATTTTACAATTTGTGATCTGTTTTCTTCAGATGCATGAAGCCTTCTCAACTTTTCTAAAAATCCAAGAGGATCACCTTCCAGAAAATCGATAACCGCATCACCTATACCGTTGTCTTCATCGGTTTCACGGAGCGCATCTATTATTTCATTGCGTTCTTCTTGAGTATTATAGTGATCATCAATTGTATTTTCATCAGCCCTAAGATCGTGAAAAAAGATATCGTACAGGGTGTCAAAGTGACTCCGGTCACGGCTGGTTTTGACAAAGTTTGCACAAAGAACGGTTCTAAACTCTGTTTCATCAATCACATCCACCAGCTCAATATGAGATAAACAGTCCAGCACTTCAGAAGTAGACACCTTAAGGTCGGATGCGCGGCAAAACTCACTAAACTTCAGCATCATATTGATCATGTGATACCTTTTTAAGAAGCTATTATAGACGTAATCGACCGCCGGACAAAGTCAGTATCCGAACGGTACTTGCAGATAACATTGAGCGTATCCTGGATTACCTCCGTTGTAATATCGTCCACCTGGAGCGCCATCAACGATTGCGCCCAATCAAGGGTTTCAGATATAGACGGCTTCTTTTTCAGATCCAGCTTTCGAATGTTTGATATGGTATCCACAAGCTTGTTGACCAGCCTTTCCTCTATGCCGGGCATTTTTAACTTAACAATCCTGGTTTCCAGTTCCCGGTCAGGGTAATCGATATAAAGATGCAGGCACCGCCGTTTCAAAGCATCGCTCATATCACGATAGTTGTTTGAGGTCAGCACTACAAATGGAATGCTTACCGCCTTTCGTGTGCCGAGCTCTGGAATGGAAATCTGAAAATCGCTTAAAATTTCAAGCAGAAATGCCTCAAACTCGGGATCTGATTTATCAACTTCGTCTATAAGGAGTACCACCGGATCCTTTGATTCAATGGCTAACAGAAGCGGCCGCGCCTGGATAAATCGGTCTGAAAAAAAAGCGTCTTCCTGTTCAGCTATCCTGTCTACCGCTTCCGGCAAAGAATGTGCATCGGAAACAACATCTCGTATTTTTTCTTTTACGATCTGTGTATAAAGCAGTTGTTTCGCATATTCCCATTCGTAAAGGGCTTTTGCTTCATCAAGGCCTTCATAGCATTGGAGCCTGATTAACTTTCTCCCGAGAGTTTTGGCAACTGCTTTTGAGAGTTCGGTTTTTCCGACTCCGGCAGGGCCTTCCACAAGAAGCGGCTTACTGGTGGCTTCGGCAAGAAAAACAATTGTAGCGATTTCCTTTGATGAAATATAGTTCGCACTTTCAAGCCTTTGCTTCACATCTTCCACACTTTTAAAGTTCATGCCAATAGTCTCCGCGTATGGGGTCAGGTTTATGTTTAATTTAAATTTTTCACTTATATTTGCCTGCTTTTCATTACACACTATAATTTATCTCCATTAAGATCAACATGATAATACATCAATATTTTTCTTGACCTAAGCATTTCAATAATTTATGAACTTCAAGTGTTCCTAATATTACATATAGGAGTCAAACACCATGCGGGAAAAACAAGAAGCGATCGAAATCATTTGTCCCAAATGCAAACACACCGAAATTATATATTCACCCAAGGAAGAGATTTCTAAATGCCCTGACTGCAAAAGGCAAATGGTGATTCGGGAGCTTTTGGATGAGGGGAAGTCGTATTAAAGCTATTGATTCTATATGTTCAAATTGCAATTAATAAAAAAGGAGATTATTTTATGAAAAAGGTTACGTTACTTACAGTTGCCGCACTTGTCTTTGCTGCTTTTTTCGTATCAACCGGTTTTTGTGATGACATTGAACTTGCAAAAAAATCGACTTTGGAACAGATTCTCAAAAATGGTGAGCTTCGTGTAGGCTTTGAGTCCGGATATATGCCTTTTGAGATGACCGACAAGAAAGGACGCTTTGTTGGTTTTGATATCGACATGGCAAAGGAAATGGCCAAAGCAATGGGGGTTAAATTTGTCCCGGTCAATACCGCATGGGATGGAATTATCCCGGCTCTTATCACGAAAAAATTTGATATTCTGATAAGCGGTATGACGATTACCCAGGAAAGAAACCTGAAGGTCAATTTTGCCGATCCATTCATTATTGTCGGCCAGACCATCCTCCTTAACAAAAAACATGAAGGCAAGGTAAAATCCTATAAGGACCTTAACAACGGCAAATTCGTTGTAACATCCAAGCTCGGAACCACCGGAGAACAGTCTGTTAAAAGAATGATTCCAAAATGTACATACAAATCATTTGAAACAGAAACAGAGGCTGCCATGGAAGTATTGACCGGCAAAGCAGATGCATATGTTTACGATCAGCCCAACTGTGTGGTCTTTATGGCTGAACAAGGCGCCGGCAAATTGGTATTCCTTGACAAGCCGTTTACCTATGAACCGCTTGCATGGGCATTAAGAAAAGGCGATCCTGATTTTCTGAACTGGCTGAACAACTTCCTTAGACAGGTTAAGAACGACGGCCGCTACGACAAAATGTACGACAAGTGGATCAAAAATGTAGATTGGTATAAAGATGTAAAATAGATGTATTTTTTTAAGGGTGTGGCGGTTAGTTCCATTGCCACGCCCTTAATATCATACCGTAAAGCATATGCTGCCAAAATCCTTATCAATATTAACCGGTTTAAAGTACAAAGAAAAACGAACTTATTATCTTTCCGTTATTGCTTTTTTTCTTTTTATCGGCGGTCTGATCGGTGCTCTTTATTATTCTACGGCACAGATTGACTATGTCTGGCGATGGTACAGCATACCGCAATATTTTATTTTTGAAGATAATGTAGGCATAAAATCTGAAATTGAAGGCGATGTGGCCGCGATTACAGTCACAGGCGATAAAGCAAAAATCACAATTAAAGGTGTCGGTGAAACAGCGTCTTATACCGTGCCCTCTGACGGCATCATTGTGTACGAAGGCGATACGATTTATCCTGGAGACACTTTGGCCGAATATAAAGAATGGAAGGCCGGCATCCTCCTCCAGGGACTGTGGCTCACGCTGAAGGTCAGCTTTATTGCGATTTTCTTTGGTATATTAATAGGCCTTTTCGGAGGGCTCGCACGTATCTCGACCAACCCGGCCATTAGATGGTCCATGATAACCTATATCGAACTGATCCGGGGGTCTCCACTTCTGGTTCAGATCCTTATCTGGTATTTTGTACTCGGCACACTTGTCAATAATTTGCTGGCTAAAAACGATTTCAGCCAGATTCCTCCCCTCTGGTTTGGTGTTGCCGCACTGGCATGCTTCAGCGGCGCGTATGTTGCTGAAATCGTCAGGGCTGGGATACAGTCGATCCACAGGGGACAGAGCGAAGCATCCCGCTCCCTTGGAATGACATATATTCAAAGCATGGTTCATGTTATACTGCCGCAAGCGCTACGCCGTATTATTCCACCTCTTGCCGGGCAGTTTATCAGCCTGATCAAAGACTCATCCCTATTGGGCATTATCGCCATCAGGGAACTTACAAAGGCAACACGAGAAATAGTCACCACTAGTCTTCAGCCTTTTGAATTGTTTTTTATGTGCGCCCTGCTCTACCTTGTTTTAACATTCAGCTTATCAATGTTATTACAGTATATTGAAAGGAGAACCTTGGACCAGTGATTGAAGTTAGCAATCTGAATAAGACCTTTTATACACCACATAAAGTCCAGGCTCTTGTCAATGTCTCCGCGGAAGTTAAAAAAGGTGATGTGGTCGTAGTTATAGGACCCTCAGGGTCGGGAAAAAGCACTTTTATCAGATGCCTGAATCAACTTGAGACAGCTGACAGCGGTGAAATTATTATTGACGGTATCGATATTTTTGACCCGAAAACCAATATAAACAAGGTCAGGGCCGAAGTTGGAATGGTATTTCAGTCCTTTAACCTGTTCCCCCATAAAACAGTATTGGATAATATTTCCCTTGCCCAAAGGGTTGTCAGAAAACGGTCAAAAAGTGAAGCCCTTCAAAAAACAATGTCTCTTCTGGAAAAAGTCGGCATTTCAGACAAGGCTAATGTTTATCCTGACCGGTTATCAGGCGGACAGCAACAGCGAGTGGCGATTGCCAGAGCCCTTGCAATGGATCCCAAGGTTATGCTTTTCGACGAACCCACGTCAGCGCTTGACCCTGAAATGATAGGTGAAGTGCTCGATGTTATGAAAACTCTTGCAAAAGAAGGAATGACCATGATTGTAGTTACCCATGAAATGGGGTTTGCAAGAGAAGTGGCTGACAAAGTAATCTTTATGGACGAGGGCGCAATCATAGAAGTGGGCACACCCGAACATTTTTTTCAAAATCCAACCCATGACAGGACCAAGTTGTTTCTCAGCCAGATATTATAATCACTCTTGTTGGGTTTCGTACTTCAACCTACGAAATCTAATAATTCTTAATCTTAATCCTACTCTTAATCATAATCTTTTGCAACATTGGGGTTTACTTAGGGGTCATAGTTATATTAACCATTGATCCCCCGGTTTTATCAGGGCCGGCATCTATTACAACGCTGTTTGATCCTTTTTCGGCGAGGATTGTAAACTGATTTTTCTGCTTGCTTTCGGTAATAATTTTCCATTCTCTTTTATTCAGTTCCTTTTTATAAAAATCCAATACCTCGCTAAATCTATCAGTTACTAGAAGTATTGCCATTGTTGCATTGGTAGCATCAAGGGTCTGAACGATTTTTGAATGTGGATAATGCCGAATCTCTTTTTTCAGCCCTTCCGGGTATTCTATTTCGGCAAAACCCAAATTGGCACTTATTAAAAACAACGTGATGAATAGAAAAAAACCCATTAATTTTTTCATAATAGCTCCTTCAAACAGTTTTCATTCATATATTACCTGATGACAAACCGCTGCCGCCATTCCTTTCCATTTTCATTGAAATGGATGATATTATCTTCAATGGAAACGACGGTTATGCCATCTATGTTTCCGCCTTCCCTGATAATAGAATTATTGATGACAACAAAACGCCGGGATGGATCCAATGCCCATGCAATTGCCTGGATTTTCAATCGGGAATCAAATGCTATTTCCGGTAAAGCATCTCTTTTTTCAGTGACAGTTGGTATGGGTTCCTGTTCCGTTATTTGATTTTCCGGGATAATTGTATCTTCCTGAAGCGTTATTATATCAGCGTCCTTTACTGCTGGTTCAATAACCCCGGCTTCAAGTGTGACAGCTAATGCAGAGGTCTTTTTCGATGTGGTTATATTGGCAGTTATTGGTTTAGGACTCTTTTTTGAAACCGGTGTAGCATTGTCCTGAACAACCTTTTTACTCTCGAGATAAACAAAACCGGCAATTAAAACACAACAAAACAATACCAGTGCAGCTACTATAAACCGCCTGCGACTTTTTTCTTGAATGGACTTTCGTGCCGAATGAACTGAGTCGGGCCAAACAGGTGTTCCTTTGCTGTCACGGGATTCCTCCTGCTCGAGTTTTTTTAGTGCTTTCAGGATTGAACTCAAACCAGAAACTCCTATGTTTAGCCAGGCATGTCAAATGCCGGTTTTAAGATATGAGGAATTTTTAAGGAGCCGTCTTCGTTGTACAGTGCAATCATGGTGATCGGCCCCACAATACCGTCTACTTTAAGACCGTTTCTTTTTTGAACTTCCCTGACAGCCGCCAGGGTAGATTCGTCATAAAAAGGACTGATCTTAACGGTATTAAATCCAAGTTTTCTTAAATGTATTTTCAGCGTCAATATTGAATCACGAGATGAGTTGACGGGAATAACACCGGTATAATTGAAAAAGTTTTTCCAGACAATATAAGCCGCTCCTGTCCAGTAAGTCTCCAACTCCTTGATAGGCGCAACAATTATTGTACTCTCGTCTTTAAAAAAATTGATTGTGCTGTCATCTATTGCACTGACCGTTACAAATTTCGGGGACAATCCATCTTTAGAATAAAGCTCAAGAATGATAGGCATATTGTGTTTTCTCAGGGTAGTAAAATCACCTTCTATGCGGTTGCACATAAAGCTTCTTTGTTTTGCCGCCAGTCTAAAAAACTCATTGTCATCGTCCATGCTTTCCAGGTAATGACTGACCTTACTATCATCCCCCCAGAGCTTTAGTGAATTTTGAAATGCAGTCATCCTTGACGAAGCGGTATTCATTGAGTGCAGCATATCCGGAATATTGGCATCTCGGATAATGGCGGGCTGAACCGGTTCCGGAAAATTCGTTTCTTCATCATCAGCATTAATACTGCCTGCTGTCAGGGATTCGACTATGACCTGTTGTTCAGTTTCATATCGGCTTATATCTTCCTGGTTTTCAGACACCTGATTTTTTTCAGGTTCCTGATCTTTCCTGGCCGGTCCAACCGAATGATAAAGATCTGCATCATTTTGGGTCGGCATGACCTGACACACCGTTTCGTTGGTTTTCCGAAATTTAATTGACGTGTCGTCCTGGATCAGCATTGGCTGAAAAAAAACAATCATCAAAAAAATCATAACAAGAGATACCAGAAGAACGGCGGATTTGCCTTTGTTGAAACCAGCGGTGGTTTTTCCCTGCCTCCCGCCTTCAAGCTCTTTGATTGATGATCGAATAATTTTTCCGGATATTTTTTGACGATTGAGCGTGAAACCGGTCAACAGGGCTCGATCACAAATAATGTTGATCAGCCTCGGAATTCCTGATGAATATTGATAAACCATCCGAAATGCTTCCCCGGTAAAATTGGCCCCGGATTTATGAGAAGCTATTCTAATGCGATGCCTGATATATTCCTTTGTTTCCTTTAATGTAAGCGGCCTTAAATGGCATCTCAAGGTTATCCTTTGGCTGAGCTGCCTTAGCTCGTGAGAATCGAGCATATCACCGAGCTCCGGCTGTCCAACCAGGATAATCTGGATCAGTTTGTTTGTGGTCGTTTCCAGGTTGGAGAGCAGGCGTAACTGCTCCAGTACATCTTCGGTCAGGTTTTGGGCTTCATCAATCAGCAGGATAACATTTTTTCCGTCTTTTCTTTTTTCCATAAGAAAAGAATTTAATGTCTCAATCAGATCTCTTGAGGTTATGCCGTCTGAAGGAATGCCGAACTCTTGGTTTATTTCTTTCAAAAGTTGAATTGAATCGAGCTTGGGATTGAAAATAAAGGCCGCTTCAGTATTGTCATCAAGATTTTCAAGAAACATGCGGCAAAGTGTGGTTTTTCCGGTGCCAACCTCGCCTGTAATTTCTACAAAGCCTTCTCCCTGACTGACGGCATAGTTCAAATGACCCAGCGCCTCTTCATGGCTTCTGCTCAGGTATAGATAATCAGGGTTCGGAACAAGTCTGAACGGCCTTTCTTTGAATCCAAAAAATTGCTTATACATTTATTTCAGGCTCCATAAAACGCTTTATACCACTCAATAAAGTTTTTGATCCCGACTTCAATCGCCGTTGACGGTTTAAAACCGACATCCTTTACAAGATCATCAACATTAGCATAGGTAGCAGTGACGTCACCGGGTTGAAGATCCATTAATTCTTTTTCAGCCTTTTTACCTAGCGTATCTTCTATAACCTCAATAAAGTGATTTAGCGAAACCGGCTGGTTGTTGCCTATGTTGTAAACCTTATAATTCGTGTAAGACGTGCCGGGGTCCGGACTGTCGCCTGACCAGGAGGGGTTTGGCTCAGGTTTTTTTGCCATGACCCTTACGACGCCTTCAACGATATCGTCTATATAAGTGAAGTCGCGCTGCATTTTCCCATGGTTAAACACTTTGATAGGCTTGCCTTCCAGTATTGCTTTTGTAAAAAGAAAAAGCGCCATGTCGGGACGGCCCCAGGGGCCGTAGACGGTAAAAAATCTCAATCCGGTACAGGCAAGCCCGTAAAGGTGGCTGTAAGTATGCGCCATCAGTTCGTTTGATTTTTTGGTTGCCGCATACAAAGATACCGGATGATCAATATTGTGATGGACGGAAAACGGCATTAGAGTGTTTGCACCGTAAACCGAACTTGATGATGCAAAGACAAGATGTTTGATATGGTTATGCCGGCAGCATTCGAGAATGTTGACAAAGCCAACGACATTCGCGTTTACATATGCATGCGGGTTTTCAAGTGAATACCTGACACCTGCCTGCGCTGCAAGATTAACAACAACATCAAAATCATGTTCTTGAAATACATGTTCAAGATTTTTCAAGTCTTCAAGGTTTGTTTTGGCAAAAGAAAAGTTGTCGGATGTTGTCAACTGGGCTAAACGAGCCTCTTTCAGCTTCACATCATAATACGGGTTCATGTTATCAATGCCGGTCACCTTGCATCCGTTTTCAATAAGACGTTTTGAAAGGTGATAACCGATAAAGCCGGCAGCTCCGGTAACCAGAACATTTTTATAGTTTAAGCTCATCTTTTTTCATTCTCCTTTTTTTTCTGCTTTTATAAATAAGAATAAACATTATAAAGGTATATTTTGTCAATTAACTTTTGATGGCTTCGTAAAAAGTTCAATTCATGTATTGCGCTGCATCCTGCTATTTGTTACATATGAACAATAGAGAAATTACAGACGATTTCGAATTAAAATTAAAGGAGTTGGTGAATGAAAATACGTAAAGCAATCTTTCCTGTGGCGGGCCTTGGGACACGCTTTCTCCCTGCAACAAAGGCGATGCCCAAAGAAATGCTTCCTGTTGTTGACAAACCTCTGATTCAGTATGCTGTTGAAGAAGCTTTTCAATCCGGCATTGAGCAGATAATCTTTGTGACCGGAAGGAACAAGGAGGCCCTGGAAGATCATTTTGACCGGCACAACGGACTCGAATCTACCCTCATAGAAAAAGGAAAAACACAACTCCTTGATTCAATAAGTAAAATGGTTCCGGATACCGGTACGATTATCTATACCCGCCAGAGCAAACCCTTGGGACTTGGACATGCCATATGGTGTGCACGCGACATTGTGGGAGACGAACCATTTGCCGTGCTTCTTGCCGATGATCTGATTAAGTCTGAAACTCCGGTACTGGCCCAAATGCTGAAAGCCTATGAGAAAAAACAGTCTTCACTGGTTGCCGTGGTGAAAGTGCCTCAAAATGAAACCAACAAGTACGGCATACTTGATGCCGAAGAAGCCGAAGATGGTTTAAGCAAAATTCGTGGTCTTATCGAAAAACCAGACCCTGATAAAGCCCCGTCAAACCTTGCGATTATCGGTCGTTATATCCTTACACCGGAAATATTTAAAATTCTGGGTCAGAAAGAAAAAGGTGCGGGAGGAGAAATACAGCTCACAGACGCAATGGCCAGGCTATTAGACAAACAGTCGATTTTCGGTTTCCAATTTGAAGGTGAACGCTTTGACTGCGGAGACAAGGCAGGATTTCAGATGGCCAATCTTTCATATGCTCTTGCACGCCCCGACATAAGTTCTAAATTGATGCCGTTCATAAAAACGCTGTTAAAATAAAGCTTGATAACGAGAAAAGGCTATGAATTTTAGAAAAGAACAGTTACTGGAGGCGATCGCTCAAATCTCTCCAAACCGATATCTCCAGGCCTTGTTAGTCACCCTCTTATTTTTTGGCCTGGCAAAGATTCTGGATGTGATTATCACACGTGTAATCAAACGATGGATAGTGAAGACAAAACTTACGCTTGATGACGAGATCATTGACATTTTTCACAAGCCAATTTTCGTCAGTGTCATACTCTTTGGTCTTGCAGTGGCTACCGAACTTCTTGAACTGAACGAGACTTTAAATATGTTCACCCTGGGCAGCCTGAAGACCGTGGCAATATTACTCTGGGCAATCGCCTTTGGTAAATTCATGAAACTGTTAATCCGTCTGGTGAGCCGCGATAAAAGCCGGTTTATCTTTATACAGGATCAAACACTTCCGTTGTTCAACAATCTTTTAATGATTCTGGTGGTGGCCCTGTCCATCTATTCTATCTTGCTCGCCTGGAACATAGATGTAACAGCATGGATGGCTTCTGCCGGCATATTAGGTCTTGCTATCTCTTTTGCTGCAAAGGACACATTGGCCAATCTGTTTTCAGGTGTATTTATCGTGGCCGATGCACCCTTTAAACTCGGGGATTTCATCGTACTCGATTCAGGCGAACGGGGAGAGGTAACGAACATCGGTATTCGCAGCACACGCCTGCTGACCCGTGACGATGTGGAAATTACAGTGCCCAATTCAATAATGGGGAACACCAAGATCACCAATGAAGCCGGCGGACCACACGAAAAATATCGCATCCGTATCAAAGTGGGAGTAGCATACGGCTCAGACATTGACAAGGTTCACAAAGTGCTGCTTGATGTTGCAAAAAATCATACTGAAGTTTGCAAGAACCCTGAACCGCGTGTGCGTTTCAGAGCATTTGGTGATTCCAGTCTTGATCATGAACTCTTATGCTGGGTGGGAAAACCGGTATTGCGCGGCAGGGTTTCGCACAAGATTAATACCGAGATCTATAAACATTTTCTTAAAGAAGGAATCGAAATACCATTTCCGCAGCGGGATGTACATATCCGATCAAATCCAAAGGATGATTAAATCTACTTATAAAGTCACAATCATAAATCACGCGAGACGCTGATCATACATCTTGCCGACCCCGTAATCTTTGCGCCGCATAAACCTTTCTTTTGTCGGGCCGATGATCTGCATTTCAGGATATTTTTCCTGAACTTCCAGGGCTATTGCCATTTCCTTTGTACATCCGGTGCTGTAGGTTGCGTCTTTTCCAACCCATTCAGGCGGCACTCTTGTTTCCATTAGCCTGAACGCTTCAACAATATCATTGTAGGTCTGAAAACGCCATGTGTCGATAAATCCACTCCTTTGTACTATCTCCCACATATACATCAAGTCGTCAGCATCCATGCCCGGTTCATAGTATTCGGATGGATTAATAATAAACACCTGTGATGTTTGTTCCTTCAGATGTTCAATAAAAACAGACATTATTTTTTTTGCAATATAGATCTTTCCGGGAATAGAACCGATGATGCCGCTGTAAAAAATAACCGTCTCTCCCCTGCCCCCTGCATCACTCATCATGTCAATGATGATTTTTGCTTTTTTCTCAAGATCTTTGTGTGAGAACTTGATAAAATCCTGATGCCTCGGCTTATATGAAACCGCCACGCGCTCCTTGTCTTCTGCTGTAATATTGAAAATATTCTGCGTGAATTGAAATTGGGTATCAAAAAAAACATTTTTCTGGTCATTTCCGCGGGATATAATACCGTCAACCTCTTTAAATATTCTGGCAAATGTTGTTGATGTCAGCAGAAGGTTTAACTGCTCCTGTGTCCCATCAGATATAATAAATATCCTGCTGTCGTTTCTTAACACTTTTAACAGTTCATTTTTGCTTAGTTCCTGTTCTTTAATCAGGAAAGCATCTTCAAGTTCCCCGGCAAGGGTTAAGTCATCTGCTGCCGATTGAATTTCAGCTTTTGAATAAAACGGGCCGGACTTGAACCCTATTATTATCTTATGCCCGATTCTTGTAAGGTAGCGTATGGCGGCAAGGTCAAACACAATCTCACCGGATTCATCCATAAGCCAGAGGATCTTCCTGGCGCTTTCAGTTGTCTCAGGTTGATTGTGAAGGATTCCCAGAAATTTAAATAGTTCATCAACACCGTTCCCAATGAATTTACGTGCCATGATTCGGATAAAAGCCTCTTCCGCAAATTCCATTGCCTGCTCATCCTCCCACAGGGAACGTTCAACCATCACTGACAATAGCCTTCTAAGTTCAAGGCTTTCCACATGCTCCTTGATTCCTTTCAGGGTTGAATTGTCAGAGTTGATTTCAGTTGGATCAAACCGGTTTAACGCTCTTAAAAACATGTCAGACTTCAACACCTTGACCGCTCTGATGTTTTTATCTGTTTTCTCCTTTAAAAACGGGTCCGAAATCTGGGTACGATGAAATAGAATTTTCAGCAGTCGTTTTTCAAGCCTTGACGGTATCATCAGTTCATCACGGGTTTCATGCTTGAATTTGATTGTGATCAAAGATTCAAGATATTGTCTCTGCTTTTGGTCTTCGATTTGATCTTCGATGAGGGACAGGATTCTTTGAAGCACTTTATGATACTCTTTTTGTATAAAAGCCGACTGATTCTTATTCATTATGGCTTCAAAGATTCGGTCGGAACACGGATAATACCATTCACTTTCCTCCAACTGCACCATAAACCGTATCTGTTCAGGTGACGCAACATGATCCGGGTATGCGTAATAGTCAAGATGATTTTCAATGAAAAAAGACGTGTACCATGCGTCTTCTTCAGGACTTTGCCCTGGGCTGAACTTGCCCTTTTTACCATTATAATCTGTCGGCATTTGTGTCTCCATTAAATATAGTCAATCAACTGAATTAAGTCCGTCACAATAAAATCCGGCTCAATATCTCTGCAGCGCAAATCATCCTCTCTCATTCTCAATGATCGTTTATCTCCTGCAAATAAGGCGGTTAAAAAACCTTCGTTACCTGCAGCATATATGTCGTTCAGCATGTCGTTTCCCAGATAAAGTGCGGAACCGACAGGTATACCTATTGTGGCCAGCTTATCAGCGGCAAGCTTGAATAAAAACCGGGATGGTTTGGCACAGTCGTATTGATATGAATAAAAAATCAGTTCCGGATGAAATCCAAGCTCCTCAGGTTTTTTTTTGAGAAACCATTCAAAAAGATATGGAGTGAAAAACTGGGCATTGGAAACAATTCCCATGCAAACATTTTTTATTTTTAACGCATCGATCAATTGTTTAAGGTTCGGCATCGGGTATACCGGATTGACGATCAACTCAAATTCAACAGCAAACGCCCTGGCAGATTCAACTTCATCAATGTCTAAAAGTTCCATCCAGATCCGGTCAACATTCACCTCAGGGAAATCGATGCCCTGATTTTTTAGTTTTTCATGCGTTTTTTTAATTTTTGAAAAAAAGCCGTTCAGAAGGTTATCTGCTGACCCGGTGACAGAAAACTTTTTCATGAGGTTCTCGAGGCCGGTGACTTTGAGCGAATCATTTTTTGCAACACCGCAGTCACCAGAACCACTGATAAACATTGTTCCATAGATATCAAAAACAATTGCCCTGATATTTTTGGCCTCCGACCCTTTTGTCGAAAGATGTGTCGTTATCGGTTTCAGCGGTTTTATATACTGCCTGAAAAATTCGACATCAATGCTATCCCTCTTCATCATAAAGCTCCCACTTCAGGAGACTGAACTCCTGAGGATTTAAAAAACTGAACAGTAACTTTTTTTTATCGATCTTATGTGTCACATTGTTACGAATAACCTTTTCATATATTTCCAAAAGCGCTTTGCGATAATTCTCATTGCTGTAATTTTCAAGCACGGCATTCCTGTTATTTGATATGATCGATTCAGGCACCTTGGGATCCAAATCCAAAAGAAACGGATTAATACGCTTGAGTTCCATCATGTCGTGTCTGTCCGTGAGAATTCGCGTAATTATTTTTTTCTGAAAATTTTCATCCAGCAGACTAAAATCTACAAGTTCGTTTTCCGTTATTTTTTCATAAAACAGATCAATATTCCATGAATCCTGGTTGATGCCGAAAAAAGCAAGGTTTTTCCGGGCACATGATTTCCATTTTTCAAGAAATGCTTTCCTCCCAACCCACTCCAAAGGAACATTCAATTTTGTATAAAAATCTTTAAAAATTATCCCATTTTTTTCAAAGTCTGCACATATGTCGGGGATTTTTCTTCCCCATAAATTTTTCCCCGCAGTCCATGGTTCGCTGAATGAAAATCCAAAACCTTCTGTAATGCTTGTTGTTAAAATAAATCTGGCATTCATGACAAGATCGGCAAAATTATGTCGCATTGATGCTTCCAGCTCAACGTCAAGTCGTTTTTCGGATACAAACTGTTTCCATTCTTCATGACTTAAAACATCCTGTCGACTATTTGGTGGTAAGGTTATTACAAGTTTTTCCCTGTTTTTAAAAAACAGTGAAACCAGTATCGCTTCCCCGATGTTTTTCCGCCTTATGGCGCGGACAGGATATAGGATATAACCTTCATGATGATTTTGATATGCTCCAAAGTCGAGTGTGTTGACCATATTGAATATTTTATGCAGGCCTTTTCTGTTTAATCCCGCATTCAGCAGGATATTGTAATCCCTTGAATTAATAACGCCATAATGGCAATCATGCGGATATGACTCTTCAAAATATGCTGTTGGTCTGCCGTCTTCCGCAAAATCATGAACTTGTAGAAATAACCTGATTCCTTTGTCTTGAAGTATTTTTAGTATGGTTAGAAAAGAACTGTTTTTAGCAAGGATGGGATTATGAACATGAAGAATATCACACCCGTCTGACCATCTGGAACAAATCGCTCTTATTATATTATTTGCCACATCTCCTGGTTCTTCCTGCTGCATTTCTTTGTTATGATAACCTGCGCCTTTTATAATACTTACATCTGCAGGAAAGCCTGAATCAGGAGACGCACCGGACAGCACAAGGATACTGCAGTCATTCTTTACGGCATTGATCTGTTGTTTTAATACCGTTGTGACGCCTCCGGTTTTCAAGTGATAATGGAGATATGCTATTTTCATCATGAATATGTTATATAGTATATATTATCGGGTCTTTTACGCCAGCCTCTTCAAAGCCTTTTTTTCGCAAGCGGCAGCTGTCGCACTCTCCACATGCTTTTCCGTCCGGTGAAGGGTCATAGCAGCTGTGAGTTAAACCATAATCTACACCGAGACGCATACCCAGCCGGACAATGTCGGCCTTTGTCATATTGATTAAAGGAGTTTGAATCTTTATTTCAGATTTTTTTTCGACTCCGGCTTTTGTTGCAAGGTTTGCCATCTTTTCAAATGCCTGGATATATTCCGGTCTGCAGTCTGGATACCCGCTGTAATCAATCGCATTAACACCGATAAAAATATCTTCCACCCCAAGCACTTCCGCCCAGGCCAGGGCAAAGGAGAGAAATATTGTATTTCTGGCAGGAACATAGGTTATCGGTATCTGCTGTTCTTCTTTGTTCAATGAGCTGTTTTTCGGAACATCAAACCAATCTGTCAGGGCTGAACCTCCTATTGCCTTCATATCGATTTTAATCACCAGGTGATCGGCAACACCCATTGCTTCTGCGATCTTTTCAGCGGCCTTTAATTCAAGAAGGTGGCGCTGGCCATAATCAAAACTAAGATTGTACAATTGGAATCCGTTACTTTGCGCTACTGCCATTGCAGTGGTTGAATCAAGTCCCCCGCTTGAAAGTATAATCGCCTTTTTATTCTTTTCCATAGTCCTTATTTATTTGCCACGAGGTTCATCAGTATGTAAAATATAACTTTTTTCACGAGTTTTAATCTTATATTTACAATGGATTAGACTGTTTTGTTAAAGTGTTTTATTGCGATTAAAAATCATTTTCCAACCCGATTTTCAACCTTGTTTAATAAGATAATTGATTATTATAGGGCAATATTAGAATATTGTAGTGATATTG
>CAZTYY010000049.1:0-18774 GCA_964617785.1 uncultured Desulfobacterales bacterium
GCCATCATCCATCGTATTGTGGGGGTTTTGAACAAAATGTCGGAAAACAGGCTTCTCTCCTTTCTATCCTATCTTGAGGAAAAACCGTCAAAATGGAAACGAAAGTCTCCCCGAAAAAGTTGTTTTATCTCGGTCGATTATGACACTTTGGACTACTCCGGCAACAAACAAATTCACAACCTCAGCGCCAGCGGAGCATATATCGAAGCAGGAGAATCTTTTGCCATGGGACAGGATATCGTATTGTGGCTATCTGCCCCTGACGAGGAAAACCCATTCATCAAAATCCCGGCAAAAGTAGTAAGGCGGGACCGGGAAGGAATTGGGGTAGAGTTTGACCAGCTGACAGGCGATCAGCGCAGAATTATCAAAAAAATCGAGAAGGATGAAGAAATTTAGCGCGTTGTATTTTTCACTTGCATTTATTAGCATTCCCGTATAAATTAGCCGTTTAAAGTTTATGGTATATTTGGCACTTACAAAAAACAGGAGGTGTAAGCATAAAAAGGTTTAAAAAAAATGACGATCGCATAAATGCCAATAGGAATATCAGAGCTAGAGAGGTCAGAGTAATAGACCCCGAAGGTAACCAGCTCGGTATCCTTCCGATCCATCAGGCTCTTGCAGCTGCAGGTGATTTTGAACTCGATCTTGTGGAAGTCTCCCCAACAGCAGTTCCGCCTGTGTGTAAAATCATGGATTACGGAAGGTATAAGTATGAACAGACAAAAAAACAGCAGGAAGCCAAAAAAAAGCAGACTTCTTTTCAGTTAAAGGAGATTAAGCTCAGACCTAAAACCGATGATCATGATCTGCAGACAAAGCTGGGACATATTAAAAAATTTCTTGATAAAAAAGACAAGGTCAAGGTTACGGTTATGTTCAGGGGACGTGAGATCACACTAACGGGACGGGGCCGGGAACTCCTTAAAATTGTTGCCGAAAAAACCGAGGACGTTGGGACAGTAGAGCAACATCCCAAGTTTGAAGGCCGCACCATGATAATGATTCTGGCGCCGAAATAGAAAAATCCGATCTCCTGCTGAATTTATACTTTTTTTAATATCTTAACTATCGGTGGCGTGATGTTTCACCTGAAATTTCACGCCATACATGTTTGTACGATTTGGAACATAACAGGCAAAAGCCCTGTGACGGAAAAAAGGAGAATATTTGAAATGCCGAAAATAAAAACAAACAGAGCGGCTGCAAAACGCTTTAAAAAAACAAGTTCCGGTAAAATTGTTTACAGGAAATCCCATGCCAGTCATATTTTGACTAAAAAATCGACAAAGCGCAAAAGATCATTGCGGCAGGCGCATATTGTTGACAAAACCAACACAAAAGAAATAAGGCGGCTGCTTCCCAATGGATAGATTGTACCGATACACGGTTAAAGTGACAAGGAGATGAGACATGCGAGTGAAAAGAGGTTTTAAGGCAAGAAAGCGCCGAAATAAGATTCTTAAATTGGCAAAAGGGTTCAGGGGCGGCAAAAGCAAGCTCTTCAGAACGGCAGCGGATGCTGTTGATAAAGCACTGATGTATTCATACAGAGATCGTCGAACACGGAAAAGAGACTTCAGAAAGCTCTGGATTACAAGGATCAATGCTGCCGCAAGGATGAACGATTTGTCTTACAGTACATTCATCCATGGTTTAAAAACCGCAAACATTGAAATTGACCGCAAGGTTCTAGCTGAGCTGGCTATTTCCGATCCTAACGGGTTTGCCAGCATTGCAGCTATGGCAGCCAAAAGTGGGTAATTCGATAGAAGAAATAAAAAACCAGGCCCTGGCGGAAATTGAAACCGTTTCCAGCATTGATGATATTAAAGCCCTTTCAGTCCGGTATCTTGGCCGAAAGGGCCTTGTTACCCTTTTTCTCAGGGACATTTCAAAACTTCCTGAAAAAAAACGACCTTCAGCCGGAAAAAATACAAACCGGGTTAAAAAACTTCTTAAAGAAGCGTTTGACAGGGCAGAAGCTCTGATTTTCAAGAATGCCGTAAATACTGAAAAGGGCATAGACGTTTCACTTCCGGGCAGACCTGTTTCCACGGGTTCGTTCCATCCGGTTTCACTGATCACCGAACAGATATCAGATATTTTTTCAAGGCTTGGATTCAATATCGCTGAAGGGCCCGAGGTTGAAACCGACTACTATAATTTTGAAGCGCTGAATTTTCCTAAAAATCATCCTGCCCGAGATATGCAGGACACATTTTTCGTGTCTGACGATATTGTCCTCAGAACCCATACATCGCCGATCCAGATCAGGATTATGGAAAAACAGCCGCCGCCGATTAAGGTGATCGCACCGGGAAGGGTGTACCGGTGTGATTCAGACCTGACTCACACGCCTATGTTCCACCAGGTTGAAGGCCTCATGGTCGATGAAGGGGTCAGCTTCGGAAACCTTAAAGGTATCCTCACTTCTTTTGTACACCAGATGTTCGATGAAAAGACATCTCTAAGATTCCGGCCCAGTTTTTTCCCATTCACAGAACCGAGCGCCGAAGTCGATATCCTCTGCGTCATCTGTCGTGGAAAAGGCTGCAGGGTATGTTCACAAACCGGATGGCTTGAAGTGTTAGGAGCCGGCATGGTACACCCGGCTGTATTTGAAAATGTCGATTACGACACTGCCAGGTACACCGGCTTTGCCTTTGGAATGGGCGTGGAACGGATTGCAATGTTGAAATACGGTATTGATGATCTCCGCAAATTCTTTGAAAATGATATCAAATTTTTAGGACAGTTCTAATATGAAAGTCAGTTTAAGCTGGTTAAAAGACTATGTTCCCGTTGACATGACCGCACAGGAACTTGCAGATGCCTTGACTATGGCCGGCCTTGAAGTTGAAACCGTAACGGATCGCTATGCATATCTCGACACTGTTGTTGCAGGACGGATCATCAACATTTCGCCCCATCCAAAAGCTGACAGGTTAAAGGTTTGTGAGGTTGATATCGGCGACCGGCAAGTTTCAGTTGTTTGCGGTGCTCAGAATATAGAAGTCGGGATGAAGGCTCCTTGTGCTTTGCCGGGCACGCTTTTTCCTGATGGAACTCTTCTTGAAAAAAGCATCATCCGCGGCCAGACGTCCGAAGGGATGCTCTGCAGCGAGATTGAGCTGGGAACAGGACCGGATGGTTCAGGCGTTATGGTGCTGGAAGACCCGATTCCCGAGGGAGAAAAGATCGCAAAGGTTCTTAACCTTTCCGACCCTGTTCTTGAAATCGACCTTACGCCCAACCGGCCGGATTGCCTGGGCATCATAGGAATTGCAAGGGAAGCTGCAGCGATTCAGGGCACAACGCTGACATATCCTGATATCCCCCCCGATATCCCCATTGAGGATGCAGGCATTGATATCAACCAGCATACATCCGTTGAGATACAAGACCCTGATCTGTGCCCGAGATATGCCGCACGCCTCATTTTTAATGTGACCATAGGACCTTCTCCTTTCAGGATTCAAAACAGGCTTAGGTCCGTTGGCTTGAGGCCTATAAACAATATCGTCGACATCACCAATTTTGTTATGCTGGAAACCGGCCAACCTCTGCACGCATTTGATTTTGACCGGCTTTCTGAAAATAGAATCGTTGTGAGAAAAGCCGGCAAAGACAAACGGTTTACAACGCTTGACAGCAAGGAGCACGAACTGCCGTCCGATACGCTGATGATATGCGACGGTTCACAGACTGTCGCCATTGGCGGTGTAATGGGCGGCCGCAATTCTGAAATTGATGACAACACAACAAGAGTTCTCATTGAAAGCGCCTTATTTAACCCGGCAAGCATCCGGAAGACCGCCAAACATCTGGGCCTTGGTACCGATGCATCCCACCGTTTTGAACGTGGTGTAGATCCTGAAGGGACGGTCAACGCACTAAACAGGGCAACTGTTCTGATGGCTGAAGTTAGCAATGGCACTATTGTTAGCGGAGTAATTGATGAGCATCCCGCACCTTCAGAAATCAGTACAATTTTACTTGATGTAAAAAAGATAAACCGTCTGCTCGGAACCGGTTTTTCACAAGCTGAAATGAAAAACCTCTTGGGATCAATAGACTTTTCCGTCAAGGCCGTTAATGAACATATGCTTGAAGTCGTGCCGCCGTCTTTCCGTGTAGATGTGTCAAGACCTGAAGACCTGGCAGAAGAAATAGCACGCCTGTCAGGCTATGATCATATTCCTGTTACGTTTCCTGCAGTGTCTGCCGATACCAGGGAACCGGCAAGGTATCTTATACTGCGCAGGAAGGTTAAAAATATTCTGACCGGCCTCGGCTTCAGCGAAGCCATAAACTACAGCTTTATCAGCAAAGCCGCTTTTGACAAGCTCGGTTTTGAACAAGCAGATTTCCGGCGTTCGGCAGTAGAGCTTATGAACCCCCTCTCCGAAGAACAGGCTGTGATGAGAACCACTCTTGTTCCGGGATTGATCGACACCGTAATTCGTAATAACACGAGACAAATTAAAGACGTCAAGATCTTTGAAACAGGAAGCGTCTTTTTCGACTTAAAAAAAGACAACCGGCAGCCGCTGGAACTTGAAATGCTGGCCGGCGTCTGGACCGGAAAACGATCGGCAGTCTCATGGCATGATACAGAGACGGCGTCTAATTTTTATGACATAAAAGGTGCTGTTGAAGCACTGTTCCGTTCTTTACAAATAACAGGCATAACCTTTTCCAGCATTCCCGATGAATCATGCATTTATACAAAACCCGGTTTTACGGCTCAAATAGATGCCGGTGAGACATCTCTTGGGATTCTGGGCCAGATTCATCCGGATGTACAAAACAGCTACGGTCTAAAACAGAAACTGTTTTTATTTGAGCTGTGCCTTGAAAAAATACTCAAACTTGTTCCTGATATAAAAGCGACTCGATCGACACCCAAATTTCCGGCTACGACCAGAGATATTACTATTATTATTGATGCCAATATTGAAGCCGGCAAACTCATTGCTAATATTGAAGCCAATAATGAAAAACTGGTTGAAGATATTCTTCTTTTTGATATATATGAAGGAAAGCCCGTTCCTGGAGGGAAAAAAAGTGTGTCGTTAAGGATAACTTACAGATCAGCAGACAGGACACTGGAAGACGATTTTATTAATACGCTTCACAAAGATATTTCAGGAAAGTTGATAAAGGCGTTTGGTGCGGCCGTTCCTGCCTGACGTTTTGGAGAAAATGCGTATGGCGACTCATCATCGTGTAATACCTTCAAACAAAGAAATACCTGACAAGCGTTATTTCAGAATTGGTGAAGTCAGCAGCCTTACCAGTGTGGAATCATATGTACTAAGATTCTGGGAGACAGAGTTTAAATCCATCAATCCCAAAAGAACAGAATCAGGACAGAGGCTTTACAGAAAAAAAGACGTTGAACTGCTTTTTACCATCAAGCATCTGCTATATGAAAAAAAATTCACTATCCAGGGGGCAAAACAATATCTTCGTTCTGAACGGAAACAGGATGCCGAAAAAGACCGGTCTTCATCAATTGATATAGATGAAATACGCACCGAACTTCAGGTTATTCGTGACCTTCTCGTGTAATGTTATTCTTTTTCTACTGCAGAAAAGTATTGACCGAGTAAGGCATTGTTGTCTGCCTCTGTTATTTCCGGAGGAAGCCTTTTCATAGCCAAAGAGATTACTTCATCTACAAGCTCTGACTGTAATTTCCTTTTTGCCTGGATGACCTGACTTGTCATACGCTGTCTGGCATCCTCCAGCATATAGCGGCTTTGCGCCTGTGCATCTTTGACAAGTTTTTCTTTTCCTTTCTCGCCCTGCTGTACAATCTTTTCCTTTATACTGTCAATGCGTGATTCCCTATCTGTTAGCTGTCCGGCAATCTCTTGGCTTCTATCCTGTGATTTCTTTTTAGCCTCTTCCAGAATTTTAATATCACGGGCCAGGCTTTCGCTTTGGGTGTTAAGAAAATTCATCAAAGGTGTTTTGGCAAATTTAATAAAGAGAACAACCAGGATGCCGAAATTGATCCATTTCATTGCCAAATCATATGTCGTACGCCACCCTTCCGAATCTCCTGATGCCAGAGCAGTGCTTCCGGTGAGCAGGATAAAAAGAAAGGCAAAAGACATATAAAAATATCCTTTATTGTTTTTTATAGATATCACTGGGCAAGCCTCCGATTCAGCACATTTTCCATTATGCTGACGGCAAGATATTCTGTTTCTTTCCATAGGTTTTCTCTGGCATTTTCTATCTGACTCTCAACCTCTTTTTCATTATCTGTCTTGAGCCTGAAAATTTCATTCCTTATGTCGGTATAAATTCCGACCGCTTCACTGCTGCCTAATTTTTCCAATTCTTTTTTTATGACCATGGCTTCATGTCTGGCGGAGGCTTCATGTTTTTCCATCTGGTCCAACAGCCTGACCACCTCCTGATCAGAATCCGTGACATCCTGTTTCAGGCTTTCCATGTATTCATTCCGCTTTTTCATTACACGGTTCAACGGACGAAACATGACCATATTCATGACAAACACAAAAATCAAAAAAGAAACCATTTGAACAATCAGGGTCTCGTTAATACTGATAAGCGCTATATTACTAATAATCTCCATATGCTGGTTTCCGCTAATAGGTTATTCGCCGAATAAAAATTGTCAGCCTTACACTCTTTTAAAACTTGATCAGACAACAAATAAAAGAAGCAGAGCAATAACCAGTGAGTAAATTCCTGTTGACTCTGAGACTGCCTGTCCGACCAGCATTGTTCGAGTTAAAAGACCCGCCTCTCTTGGATTTTTTCCAATTGCTTCGCAAGCCTTTGCAGCAGCCATACCTTCACCTACACCAGGCCCGATGGCACCAAGCCCCATGGCGAGACCGGCTCCCAAAAAAGCAGCAGCACGTACAATATCCGCACCTTCTATAGCCATTGTCGATTCCTCCTGAATTATTATAAGTTATATGTTTTTAAACTACAAATATCAGCACCAGGGCGATAACAAGCGAATAAATACCCGTGGACTCGGAGACAGCCTGTCCAACCAGCATAACACGCGTGATATCCGCTGTGGCGCTCTCATTTCTTGCAACCCAGCTTACAGCATTTCTTGCTGTAAACCCTTCACCAATACCGGGTCCGATAGCCCCGATTCCCATACATAACCCGGCTGCCAGAAGCGCTGACGCTTCAGCAATTGAATCTGTTGCCGGTACTTCTTTAAACACCAGTATAAAACATATCAGCAGTCCGTAAATAGCAGTCGTCTGGGTGACCGCCTGTCCGAGAAGCATGACGTTGGTTACCGAAGAACTCGATTCCGGCTGCCTTGCTATACCTTCGCATCCGGTTTCAGCAACAAGTCCGCTGCCGATGCCGGCACCGATCGCAGCAAGCCCTGAGGCAAGTCCTGCTCCCAGAATTGCAGCCCACGTCGGTGACACCGGACGATCTGAAAAATTTGTAAACAGCAGGATAAAAGAAGACACAAGAGCAAAGATAGCTGGTGTCTGGCATACTGCGGAGCCTATCAGCATGTTGGTCGTCAAACGGTTGCTGACGCCCGGCTGCCGCACCATACCGGTACAAGCGGCACCTGCCGGAAAGCCTGCGCCCACGCCGGACCCGATGGCTCCAAGTCCCATGGACAACCCTGCTGCAAGAACCACCCAGACAGTCAACCAGGAATCTGCAGAAAAGTTTGTAAACAGCAGAAGCATCGCCACAACCAGCGCAAAGATAGAAGCTGACTCGGCAATCGCCTGTCCCATCAGCATAGACTTGAAAACCTCGCCTGAAAGTTTAGGGTTTCTCGAAATTGCAAGGTTTGCCTGCGCGGCCGTATGCCCTTCACCGATGGCCGCTCCTATTGCACCAAGCCCCATGGCAAGTCCGCCTCCGATAAACGCTGCTACATCAATCCATGTACTGATATCAAATGTCATTTATTTAACCTGCAAAGAAATATATACTGTCGTAAGCATTGTAAACACAAAAGCCTGAATTGTCCCAACGAAAAGTCCAAAAAACAGATTCAGAAAAGGCGGAAGCACAACACTGTATGTCAGATATGAAACGACAAGAATGATAATCGATCCACCCATTATATTTCCAAATAAACGAAAAGATATGGACACCACGTTAGCGAGTTCTCCTATCACATTCAGTGGCAACATAAAAAAAAACGGTTCTATATATCCTTTTAAATAGTTTTTTAAGCCCTTTGTTCTGATCCCCGAATAATGAGCAATAAAAAATCCCATAAGACCGAGGCTCAAAGGTGTATTCAGGTCTTTAGTCGGTTCTTCCAGGTGAGGAATAATCCCCAGCCAGTTTGATAAGGTAAGGAACATGAATAGAGCGCAAATCAGCGGCCCGTATTTTTTAGCCATTTCCTTGTCGAGCGTTTCTTCCGCCAGCCCGAAAAGCTGTTCTACAAGCAGCTCACCCACTACCTGCATGGGTCCCGGCAGAATTTGTCTTTTTCTGGCAGCAAAAATGCCAAAAAGAACAAGGATTGTTATAACAATCCAGGTCATGATAATCACTTCAACGTTAAATGTCAGGCTGTGCCCAAAAAAAGGGATTATCAGCTGATGTATTTTTCCCAGATCCTGCATGGCTTAATTTCTTCCTTTTGCTGTTTTCCTTATAAATTGCGGAAGATTAACCAGGCCGAGCATATGATCGGCCAGTAGAACAAACTGAACCATGAAAATTCCCGCAAAAACTGCAAAAAAATTAAACTGCTCAAATTTAATGGCAGTAACAACCGGTATTGCCAGTACAAAATATCTTACTGCTATTGAACCGAAAGAAACAAAAAACGTCCTGCCTTTTGATTTGCCAAAACGCATGGGCAGGGTTTCTCCCATGAGAATAAAATTCAAAATACTAAAAACAGTACCTAAAATCAGGCCCTTACCAATAGGTTTAAATCCGGCCAGAATAAAAGCAAAACCGACAAAAATTGCCAGCGTCATTGCTCTGGAGCAATACTTTTTCTGTGTTTGTCTAATTTCTTCCATTCTCAGCTATGGTCTTAGTTCTGGTCTCAGCTTCGTTTCCGGCTTTATTTTTGTCGGGTTCAGTCACTTCCATAATCTGTCGATAAACCACGTTGGCGCCGCCGGCAACACCGAGTAAGATAAAAATAACGGTAAAAATACCCTTTAACTCCAGCCAATCGTCAAGCAGCCTGCCGATAAAAAAGCATAAAACAATACATCCAGCCATTGTCAGGCCGATCTGCATAATAATATGAAAATTCTCTGCCCAGATCCGATTTTTTTTATAATTAAAAACCATATCTTATTTCAGCAATGGTTGGTCTAAGCTAATGATTTTACAGTTCATTACACTCCGAACCATAATCAATAGAGTAAAAACAAAAGGTATATTTAACAAATATTTTCACTGCCAGTCAAGAAAATATTCTTGCGTTCTTAAAGATTCTTGAAAAACTATATATTCAGGATATATTTAAGCTTCAAAATCATATACATTAACCGTAAACAGGACAGGTAGAATATGAATCAAACAAAAGTTACAATTCTCGGCTCAGGAACCTGTGTGCCTTCGCTTTCCCGAAGTGCCTGTTCGGTGCTGATTGAGTCAGGCCATACCCGGCTTCTGCTTGATACAGGACCTGGTACAATGCGGCGCCTTCTTGAGACCGGAACCACTATTTTTGACATTTCCGTCATCTTTTACAGCCATCTGCATCCTGATCATACAGCAGAGCTTGTTCCTTTTTTATTTGCCACTAAATATCCGGGCACACATTCAAGACAAAAGCCTTTGACAATTGTTGCAGGAAAGGGTTTTTCGCAGTTTTTCAAGGGTCTTACATCGGTTTATGGTGAATGGGTCATGCTGGGAGACGACATGTTTAAAATCATTGAGCTCGATACAACAGACTCAGACTGTCTCGACATAGAAGGTTTTAAAGTGGCTTCCGCGCCAGTTGAACATCGTGAAGAAAGCCTTGCGTACAGAATCACAGGGCCTGATAAAAAATCAATAGTCTATTCCGGCGATACCGATTTTAGCGAAAACCTTGTCAGCATATCCAAAGACGCAGACCTGCTGATCTGTGAATCAGCCATGCCGGACAGCATGAAAATGCCCGGACACCTGACACCGTCTCTGGCAGGTGAAATCGCAACCCGTGCAGGTGTAAAAAAGCTTGTGCTTACGCACTTTTATCCTGAATGCGACAAATCAGATATTGCAAATGAGTGCAGCAGGACCTATAGTGGTGAAATTATACTGGCTGAAGATCTTATGGATATAGCATGAAATATTATCCTATAAATTTGGATATTAACAATAGAGAATGCCTTGTAGCCGGCGCTGGAAGCGTGGGCACAAGAAAAGTGAAAACTCTTATAGACTGCGGCGCCAATGTGACGGTGGTAAGCCCGGAAGTATCTGATGCGGTGCTTTCTTTTGAAACAAGCGACCAGATTAAAATCAAAAAAAGGCCTTACAAAGCACAAGATCTTGAAGGCATGTTTCTTGTTATCGGAGCCACGGGAGACGAGTCAATCAATCGCAAAATAAGCTTAGATGCCGGTCGGTTAAATCTTTTGTGCAATATTGCGGACCTTCCGGACGCCTGCAATTTTATCCTGCCGGCAATTGTTGAAAGAGGGGATCTTTTGATCTCCATTTCAACATCAGGAAAAAGCCCTGCATTTGCCAAAAAGCTTAGAAAGAATCTTGAAAAAGAATATGGAAAAGAATATGCACTATTTTTAAAACTTATGGGATGCATTCGAAAAAAACTTCTGAGTGAAAAACACGAACCTGAAGCCCACAAACACCTTTTTGAAAAAATTATTGGAAATGGCTTGCTGGATCTTGTCAAGGAGAAAAAAACCGGTGACATCAATGCCCTTCTTTATGAAGTTTTGGGAGAGGGTTATAAATATGAAGATCTTATAAAAAAGGAAACAGATGGAGTATCTTGATATAACGGTCATCCTGTTTTATCTTTTGAGTTCGGCAGGATATATCGTATATTTTCTGGTACAGAAGGAATACCTTCACAAGGCAGGTTATTATCTTCTTCTGACAGGATGCCTGTTCCACTGTGCTTCTATTGTGCAAAGCTTTGCAATATCCGGCCATATGCCGGCAAGAAATCTGTATGAAACATTGTCGGTGGCGGGCTGGGCCACAGCAGGTGTTTTCCTGCTGCTAAACTATAAGTTTCGGCTAAAAATTCTAGGCGGTTTTGCTGCGCCCCTATCGACGGCTATCATGATCTTTGCCGCCACCATACAAAACAAACCTTTTCCTATGGATTCGGCATTAAACAGTTTCTGGCTGCCGATTCATGTAATCGCTTTATTTGTCGGTGAAGCAGCATTTGCCATGGCCTGCTGTATCGGTATTTTATACATTGTCCAGGAGCGTTCGATCAAAAAGAAAAGCCACGGCTTCTTCTTTAAACGCCTCCCGTCTCTAGATCTTCTGGATTCTGCAGGATACTTGTTTCTTGTAACCGGGTTTACAATGCTTACAATCGGACTAATTGTCGGCCTTGTATATGCAAAATCTGTCTGGGGCCGCTTCTGGTCCTGGGACATCAAAGAAGTCTGGTCCGCAATATGCTGGCTTGTCTACGCCGCTTTATTGCATCAACGCCTTGCTTTTGGATGGCGCGGGCGAAGGACAGCGGTAATGGCCGTCATAGGGTTCGGTTTACTCTTGTTTACATTTTTAGGCGTCAATTTTCTATTACAAAGTCATCACGGTGGATTTACCAGGTGGTAACATGCCTTTTGATATTACTGAAATCATACTGCTCGGTTTAAATCATAGAACCGCTCCACTGGAACTGAGGGAAAGGCTTGCCTTCAGCCATGACGATACGGTTTATGCGCTTAAAAAACTTCGCGGGCTTTCGGCAATAAACGAGCTCCTTATTTTCTCCACATGCAACCGAGTAGAAGTGTTGATCGCAACCCAAGACAGTCAAAGCGCCCTGGACACAACCAAACAGTTTATTTCAGAATTTAAAAAGGTACCTGCTGAAAAATATGCGGATTCTCTTTATGTCCACACCGGAATGGAAGCGGTCAGGCATATCTTCAGGGTTGCTTCAAGCCTCGATTCCATGATTGTCGGTGAACCGCAAATTCTCGGCCAGATAAAGGAAGCATATAGCGTTGCAACAAAAAACAAGACTTCCGGAGTCATTCTTAATCGCCTTTTACACAGGGCATTTTTTGTGGCAAAAAAAGTCCGCAGTGAGACCGGCATATGCGACAGCGCTGTATCTGTCAGTTATGCGGCCATAGAGCTGGGACAAAAAATATTCGGCTCCCTTGAAAATAAAAGCGCTCTCCTCATCGGGGCAGGGGAAATGGCTGAAATCGCGGTTGATCATCTTATCAAACATAAAGCCGGCAAAATCTTTGTTGCAAACAGAACCTTTGAGCGGGGAATTGACCTTGCAAGGCGTTTTAAGGGCCAGGCTATCCGGCTTGAAGAAATTCCTGAGACGCTGAAGACCGTAGATATTATCATCAGTTCAACCGGTGCGCCCGGATATATCATAACCCGCGACAATGTTAAGAAAAGCATGCGTGCAAGGCGGAATCGCCCTCTTTTTTTCATCGACATTGCAGTTCCACGCGATATAGACCCTGAAATAAACAGGATAAACAATTCATATGTTTATGATATCGATGACCTGAAAGGCGTGATTGATCATAACATCAATGAGCGTCAAAAAGAAGCGGTCAAGGGTGAAAGAATTGTTGATGAAGCGGTTATCGCCTTTCAGGGTTGGCTAAAAAGCCTTGATGCCGTACCCACTGTCGTTGACCTCAGAAATAAATTCACTTCAATTGCAAAAACGGAAGTAACAAAAACATTTCAAACACTTAAACATTTAAATGACAACGACCGACAGGCTATTAACAGAATGGTTGATGCGCTGATAAATAAAATCCTTCATGATCCCACCATTCACTTGAAACAGAATGGCTGTCACGGAAATAAAACAATTACTATTGATATCGCTCGAAAACTGTTTAACTTAGATGATAATAGCTATGAATAAATTTTGTCCTTTACAAACAAAAAAATAATTGCTATCTTCAATCCTTTTAGATAATCGTTAAATAACCGATAAAATTAACGCTATTCATTTGAGCAGATATTATCATGAAAAAGAAAGACACAGAGTTTTTTAAAGATCTTCTGATAAAGCGACTTAACGACCTTCTTGACCAGGCTGATGATACTGTGTCAGACATGACAGTACCAAAAGAAAACTTTCCTGATCCTACTGATCGTGCATCTCATGAAGCGGATCGAAATTTCATGCTTCGCATCAGAGACAGAGAGCACAAGCTTATTAAAAAAGTAAAAGCGGCACTAATCCGTATTGAAAATGACACATTCGGTGTTTGTGAACAATGCGGTGAAGATGTTACTATTAAACGATTGAAGGTAAGACCCGTAACGACACAGTGCATTGACTGCAAGACAAAAGAGGAGGCTTTAGAGAAAGCTCTTGGATTGTGAAATGCTCCAAAATAGACCTTCACATCCATTCGACAGCCTCCGACGGAACAATTTCACCCTCTGAAATCCTACAACTGGCAACACAGCTAAGCCTGGGTGCAATAGCCATTACAGATCATGACACACTTGAAGGTGTTAAGCAGGCTCTGAGTTGCGGCATTCCACGCTCTCTAAAGTTTTTAACAGGTGTCGAAATCAGCTCAAGTCCGCCGCCGAGCTTTTCTGCTCCAGGCAGTCTTCATATACTCGGCTACGGAATAAAAACAGATGATACGCAACTGAACGATATGCTCGGCAAGCTTCAGGACGCCAGAGTTAACCGCAACCCTAAGATTATCACCCGACTCAATCAAACAGGTCTGGATATTTCCCTGTCTGAAGTGATGGAGAAGGCCGGAACAGGTCAACCCGGCCGGCCCCATATTGCAATGCTTATGGTTGAAAAGGGAATGGTTAAATCAGTAAATGAAGCTTTCGACCTTTTTCTTGGAAAAGGCAAGCCGGCTTATGTCGACAAACCGCGAATCGAATCTTCAGAGACGATTCGAACAATTATAAACGCGGGCGGAATTCCGGTTCTGGCGCATCCGGGCCTGGTGAAATCCGATTCCGGCGATTCGATTGAACGCCTTGTTGACACATTAAAGAGAATGGGCTTACAAGGTATTGAAGTGTACTATCCGAATCATACGTCAGCACAAACAACTGAATATCATGAACTGGCCAAGAAAAGTAACCTGCTGATAACCGGCGGCAGTGACTTCCACGGTTCACTTTACCCTGATATAAAAATGGGTACAGGCAATGGAGACTTTTTTGTTCCTTATTCACTGTATGATTCACTATTAAAAGCAATCGCGAAAAATGAGCCTTTCCAAACTTGAAAAACTGATCGGCTATAAATTTAAAGACAGCAAACTCCTTAAGCAGGCCATTTGCCACAGTTCCTTTGCAAATGAACACCCTGACGAAGGAGTCGAAGACAATGAGCGCCTTGAGTTTCTAGGTGATGCGGTAATTAACCTTATCGCCGGTCACATTCTTATGAAGCGCTATCCGGAAATGAAGGAAGGTAATCTTTCAAAAATGCGCGCCCGCATAGTCAATGAGTCTCTCCTTGCGACAATTGCCCGCAGCATAGAGCTCGGCGCTTTTATCGAACTCGGGAAAGGTGAAATACAATCTAACGGCAGGGAAAAAAAATCGATACTTGCCGATGCCTATGAAGCGGTTATTGCTGCTGTGTACCTGGACGGAAGCTTTGATATGGCTTATAACATTATCAACCGCCACTTTTCATCATTTTTTAGCGCTGAAACGCTGGATACGGCAGACCTTGATTATAAAAGCAGGCTTCAGGAACTGGTGCAACTGACACATAAAATTACTCCTGTTTACAGAACCATCAGTGAAACAGGCCCTGACCATGATAAAACCTTTGAGGTTATGCTCAAAGTCAGGGATATATCTACCACAGGAAAAGGAAAAAACAAAAAGTCTGCTGAACAGGATGCTGCCGGAAAAGCCTTTACAATACTGAAAGAAAAAAAGAATTCTCATGAGTAACAACGGGAGTCATTTTATCATCCCTGTTTTTATTCCTCACCAAGGATGTCTCCACAAATGCGTTTTCTGTAACCAATCGGCAATAACCGGTGTAAGGCAATCCTCTCCCATGGCACCCAATGATTTTCACAAACATGTACAGAACTACCTTGAATACAAAAACGAAAAAAGAAAAACCTCGGAAATTGCTTTTTTCGGTGGTAATTTTTTAGGCTTGAAAAGAGACCGGATAGATTCCATGCTGAAAGAAGCAAGTTTGTTTGTAAAATCAGGCCAGGTCGACGGCATCAGGTTTTCAACGCGTCCGGATACAATCGATCCGGCGCGGCTGGACCTTATTAATACTTTTCCTGTAACAACCATTGAGCTGGGCGTTCAGTCAATGGATGACACGATCCTGTCAAAGTCAAAACGCGGCCACACTTCTCTTGACACTGACAAGGCTTTTTTTCTTTTAAAAAACCACGGCCTGAAAACCGGATTGCAAATGATGGTGGGGCTTCCGGGAGATGATGGCAGTCATTCAATTGATACGGCAGAAAAACTGACCCGGCTCTGCCCGGACTATATACGAATCTATCCCACTATCGTTCTCTCGGGAAGTCTCCTTGCCGAATGGTACAAAAGCGGCGACTATACGCCGTTACCTTTAGAAGAAAGCATAAACCTTGTAAAAGAAATCTATTGTATATTCAGAAAAAAGAACATTCGCGTTATTCGCATGGGGCTCCAGGCATCAGAAGATCTTAACCAGGGCACCGAAGTTATTGCAGGCCCTTATCATCCGGCTTTCGGCCACCTTGTTCTGTCTTCCCTTTTTCTTGATATGGCAAAAGCAGAGTTCAAAAACAGAAAAGACATCCATGAACATGCCGTCATAAAGGTTCACCCACGTAATATTTCCAGAATGCAAGGGTTAAATAAAAATAATATTCTGATTTTAAAAAAAGAATTTAATCTTAAATCACTTGAAATCTCAAGCGACAGCAATCTCACAGAAGAAAAACTTTGCATCCATCCAAAGCCGACCGGCTCTTAAAAACCAACTTTTAAAAAGCGATTCTTAAAAAACCGACCAAAAAAGACATGGTTCAAAGAGTTGTTTGCATTTGTCCATCGTGTATGATAGCTATCATGCAACGATAAAAAACCTTGTAACATCTGTAATAGAAACGTTTTTGGTGAAAAAGATTATACCTGACTGACAATTTGCCCGGCGCAGGAGGAACACATCATGCTGTTTAGAAAAATTTTTATGTCGACTGCAGCAATAATTTTTATTCTTTACGGAACCGCCCTTAGTGAAGAATATACAGGATACAAAGATAAAAAAATGAGCATTGCGCTAAAATTAGGCTCAAACTTCAATGTTGACAGCGACTATACCGACTTCTGGGAACCGGACTCTACAGCGCCAAGATTCTGGCCAAGGGAAGTCAGTTACGAATATAAGTTTTTTAAAAGAATAGGGATTGAGCTGGCGCTGGGCTATTCAACCCTGGATGGCGAATCTCGAAACATTAGCGCGATGCCTGCAGCCGCTGATGCTACTAAGGAGGACCGTGCTAAGGTTGATCTTGCCAACATCTATTTTTCCCCGAGCGCAAAACTCTACTTCCCGATTGGAGACAGCTTTCAGGTTTTCGGCGGCATTGGTCCCGACCTCTATGACAGCAGGGGAGATTTACTGTACGAGAGAAGAGGGGATTCAACATACTCAACAAAATCGAAAGTTTCAAAAATCGGATACGGTGCGCACGGCATGTTCGGTGTAGAGTATTTCTTTTTTAAAAATCCGTCCAGGCACAACCTTTATAACTGGCCGGTGAGCATTGAACTGCAGTATAAATATACCTGGGCAACCATTGAAGAAATGGATAAAAAGCTGATTGATGATATCAACGACCCTATCGTTGGAATTACCCTGGGAACCCAACCTCAATATCACGACATTAATGTTGGTGGTCATATGGTGACCATTGGCATCAGGTGGCATCTGTATTAGAAGCCATCACTTTTAAAACAAGCTTCCGGCCATGGTTGTAATAAAGCAGCTAACGTCATCCTTATCGTTGATATATTTGGGAGGCATACCCGAACTGCTGCCGCTGCCCCCCCCGTAAAGAGACTGTCCTGTGGGAGACGAAAAGGACCCGGTGTCACCGTTATAATCAAAGACATCCCACCAGAGAGGGTCAGAGAGGGACAAGGGCACATTGACGGTAAAAAGCAGACCTGTACTGTCATATACTTTTACGGTTGCCCCTGAAGTGGCCAGCGTACCGGTTCCTGAGAAATGGTAAACCTTGTATTCATATTCTCCTTCAAAGCTTACCGCAATTGTAACTGTTTCAGGACCGTAACTGGTCACATCATCCCTGTCCAGGGAGATATTAGGGGATGCATCAACGGAATAACTGCCTCTGTTTGCATAATATAAATGATGTGATGTGCCGTCTATTTCGGGCGTATAAAGATGGCTGTCAAGGTCAGCTGGATTTTGTCCCCAAGTTAAAACAATTCGTATTTCACCTTCGGCGGCCGCAGGTGACATGGAGTGCTCATATGTCGTTGTTTGTCCTCCCACAGAAACAACATTAATATATGCATCAGCATAACCGGTTTGTTCAGCTAAAAGCGTATAGGTTCCTGCATCCACCCCCGTCAGTGAAAAAGTACCATCGTTTGCAGTTGTGGTTGTATAGAGGGTTACATAAGTCGAATCCGTATGGTTTATCCCGGTATAAAGGGTGATCGTCGCTTCTGCTATCGCAGTACTGGTTGTGGTTGCGTCAATAAGGGTTCCGGTGATTGTACCTAATTCACTGCTCTCCGGGGCAAGAAGAATCTGATCGATTGTGTTTGTACCACTGGTAATAGTAAACAAGCCTCTTGCCGTCACATAACCGCTAAGTGTAAAACTGATTATAAGATCGCCGGCAGTAATATCGTCGCTTTCCAAAGTAAACGTTCCTGAAGAATTCGTGGTAGTTGATGCTATCACTGCCTGAAGGGCATTTTCGGCACTTACGGTAACGCCTTCCAGCGCTGTGTTGTCTGAGCCGTCATAGACCGTTCCGGTCACTGTTTCAGAATATACGGCAGCAGGAAAGCAGCATATTGCTGCCGAGAAAAACAGAATTAAAGCAATAGTTTTACGGTCCTTCATCATGCAATCCCCCTTTTTTGGAGCACTGTTTAACATCCATCTGGTAGCAGTCGTTTCTTATTTCATTAATTATCCGATTTTTTTTAACTATTCAAGGAGAAATGTTATTAAAATTTTATAGAGATATATTGACAAAGCCAATGCTTCGGCACTACATTCTACTATCTACTTTGCCGGTTGTCAGGCCGACAGACATATTTTTTAAAAGGAGCTTCATCCCATGCTCGATTTAAATGAAACCGATATATTAACAAAAGTTATAAAATACAATCTGATAAGCTCAGGAAGAATGATCCATATAGACATTCATGAAGCTGTTTTTGGAAAACTTGCCGGCAAGTTTGTGGCTGTGCCGAATCTGATCAACATCATTGCCAAACAGGAATACCAGGGCACTGGTGATACTGAAAAAGAAGCGCTCAAGGACTGCCTGAAAAAAATCAAAGGTGTCGCCCTTGAAGACCTCTTTCCCAAAAAGATTAAGGATGACA
>CAZTYY010000050.1:0-18224 GCA_964617785.1 uncultured Desulfobacterales bacterium
TTGAACCTTTGATCTTTGATCCATTTTAGTCTACACTGGCAAGTAGACTTTTATGGTATCATGTCTCCTTTATAGCTTAAATTGATAAAGGTAAACTTAATATGCCTAAACCGGTAACCAATTCTGGAAAACGACATTTACATATCCAAACGCAAGAGACGAACGCATTATTAAGACAGGAAAAAGTGCTTAAGCAAAGAATAAGGGCTTTAGAAGAAAATCTTTCTTTACAGAAGGATATGAAGATCGATGAGAAGTTCAGAATTCTCGCACAGACTTCCCCTACAGCAATTCTGATGTATCAGGATAACAAATATATTTATGCTAATCCAGCAGCAGAAGTGATAACAGGATATTCTCAAAAAGAATTATTATCAATGAACTTCTGGGACATTGTTCATCCTGAATTTCTTAAGTTGGCAAAAAAAAGAGGGAAAGCACGGCAAAAGGGAATAAATGTTATTCAACGTTATGAACTTAAAATAGTAACAAAAAAAAGAGAGGAACGATGGGCGGATCTTTCCGGTAATATTGTTGAAGTAAATGATCGGCCTGCGGGAATAGTAAATATTGTTGATATAACTGACCACAAAAACATTCTTAACCGACTGGAATATTTATCGGAATATTCTGTCAACATGCTTGCACGATCTGCAGAGATCTTTGACGCTGATACAGGTAACCATACTATTCGAATCGGGGATTATAGTGAAATGCTTGCCATGAAATTAGGCGCACCTTCCGATTTCAGAAAAAACATTCAGTTACAAGCTCAGCTTCATGATGTTGGCAAGATTTATGTACATCATGAACTCCTGAATAAGCCTGGGGACCTAACCTGTGATGAATTTGACATTATAAAGAGACATACTATTAGTGGCGGAAGAATTATTGGAAGAAATTCAAGTTTTGCGTTGGCCTATCAGATAGCCTTATATCACCATGAAAGATGGGATGGGAGCGGTTATCCATACGGCCTTAAGTATGAAGAAATCCCGTTTGCGGCAAGAATTGTTTCAATTGTTGATGTTTTTGATGCGTTGGTTACAGAAAGAAGCTATAAAGAACCGTTTAACTTTGATAAAACTTATGAGATTATGTCAAGAGGTGACAAACGCAAGGGTTTCAGGCCTGAAAGATTCTTTGATCCTACCATGCTTAAGGTTTTTCTTGCCAACTACGATAAATTTATCAGGACATATAAAGAAAGCATAACTAATAAGGAAGAGAAACTACATCATGAAATGGATGTGCTTGTTCTTGATGATGACAGAGAAACAAGAAATCTGCTCATAAATTATTATCAAAATGATGATAGGATTAATGTTCACGCTTTTGGGTCAATACAAGATATGCGGAAAAAACTCTATTCAAGCAGCACGAATTTGTATCTCTGTTTTGTAAATCCCACACTCCTAGATGGAGCTGGACATAATGCTGCTATGGAATTAAAAAGCAGGTATCCATATGCACATCTTGTATGTATTCCTACAACAAGTGAAAATGTAAATAGGGAAAAGCTGTACTTGTATGACCGGATATTTCATAAACCCGTTGATCTGAACCATATCCAGGAGATAACGGAAACTGTCAGGAAATACTATTTAAAGCCTATTATTTAAATTGATATCAATCCAATCTTCTCGAAAAAAAGCCGACCAGTTGGTCAATACAGATTTGAAGGAGGTGTTTTTTAAAATATTATAGAAAGAAGCACATCAGTTTTTATATTCGCTTAAGGCATCTGGAACCCGGATCAGACTTATTTTTTACCCCTGACCAGGAAGGAAAAAATGAAAATTGATCGAACCGTTACAACCGTAATTGACCAGGAGTTGTGCACAGGCTGTGGCCTCTGCATTGAAGTCTGCCCCTCTGAAACAATCACGCTTAAGAACAAAATAGCATTTGTTTCCGGTGATGAATCATTAAACTGTGGACACTGCGAAGCTGTCTGTCCATTTGGCGCAATAAGTGTGCGTGGCATTAGCCGTTCCCTGTCGGAGTTTAAGACTTTCCGCATAAAAGAGGAATGGCTTTCCCACGGGCAGCCGGACATTGGCAGTCTGGTCAATCTGATGCAGTCAAGGCGCTCATGCCGCAATTTCAGCGATAAATCTGTTGATCGCAATATTCTGGAAGATCTTGTTAAAATCGGTATTACCGCCCCTTCAGGATCAAACTGCCAGCAGTGGACCTTCACTATTCTGCCGGATAGGAGAGCGGTGGATGAGTTGGGCAAAAAAACAGCCATATTTTACAAGAATCTGAACAAGATTTCTGAACAGGCCTGGCTGCGTTCTGCCATGAAATTATGTGGGAAACCGGAACTGGAGAGCTATTATCAAAATTATTATGAAAAAATAAAAGATGGGCTAAATAAGTGGGAAAATGGAAATGTCGACCCGCTGTTCCATGGTGCCCCGGCGGTAATTGTAGTGGGCTCCCAAAAAGATGCTTCATGCCCGTCTGAAGATGCACTTCTGGCCACACAGAATATTCTGCTCGGCGCCCACAGCATGGGGCTCGGAACCTGCCTGATCGGATTTGTTATAGAGGCGATGAAAAGGAAGAAAAGCATTATCCGATCTATAGGTATTCCGGATAATGAGGAATCTTATGCGGTGATAGCCGTTGGGTACCCGGCTGAAAAATACAAAAAAATCACAGGCCGCAAACAGGTAGTTATGCGTTATTTTGAATCATAGCAGGGGTTCTTAAATAAACCGGGCAAGTTTGTCACACCTCTTGTCTACCCAGGCCTGTAAATCATCAATCTGGCTATCGGTCAGTTCGCCGAATCGGCCCTGCTCTTTGAGGTATTCTTTAAGCGGCAGCCTCTTTTTCTTGTCGAGGTATTTTTTTGTCCGTTTATTTACGATTAACTCACCGTCAATCTGTTTCCAGAGAAGAAATATTCCGGTTTTAACTGCAAGATCTCCCATTTCGGTTGTCCGCGAAGCAGGATACCGCCATCCCGGCGCACATGGTGAAAGGATGTGGATAAACTTGGGGCCGCGAATCTGTTTTGCCTCGGAAAAAATATTGTAAATATCCTGTGGGTCGGTTGCGACACAGGTTGCCACATAAGGTATATCGTGAGCTGCCACGATCTGGGCAATATCTTTTTTATGCATGCTTTTTCCCAAAGGCGTAGTGGTTGTTTTTGTATGCTTTGGCGTAGAAGAACTTCGCTGGGTGCCGGTATTCATATAGCCTTCATTGTCATAGCACGTATAAATAAAATTAGTGCCGCGCTCTATGGCGCCGCTGAGTGCCTGGATGCCTATATCAACGGTACCGCCGTCTCCTGCCCATGTTAGAACATTAATGTCTTTTTTTCCGAGGGCTTCATATCCGGCGACAACACCTGCCGCAGCAGAGGCGCCGGCTGCAAATGCCATGTTAATATACGGTACTTCAGATGATGTTTTCGGCCATAGACCGATATAAACATTCGCACATGATGCAGGCGCAACAACAACTGTTTTCGGTCCAAGTGCTTTTAGTGCCCACCTCAATGCCAATATTGATGCACATCCGGCGCAGGCTGAACTGCCTGCATTAAACAGTTCAGGTTTGGTGCTTTCTGTTTGAATCAGTTCTTTTACTGTAACCATACCTCTATGCTCCTGTCTTTAAACCCAGCCAGACTGTTCCATGCTGAAAGGAACCATCTGTTGGATATTCATTTTTATTTTTAATCCGAATAAGTTGGTTGAAAATATTGACCTGTTCATCCACTGTGACATCACGGCCGCCCAGGCCCCAAACAATCGGAAGGACCTTTATTTTCTTTTTTGCATGGGCGAGAAGAGACATGACTTCAGTTGAAACCGGTCCGCCGGTGGGATTGCCAAAAGCGGTTCCCTGGTCGGCAATTCCGATAACCTTTACGCCCGAGTCAAATAAATCCAGCAATTCTTTGTTGGGAAATGGCCTGATATATCGCAATTTGAAGAGGCCGACCTTTTTACCCTTGGCGCGCATTTCGTCTACAGCAAGTTTGCTTTGCTCTGCCAGTGCGCCGTAAGCGATCATGACGGTGTCCGCGTCCTTACACTTGTATTGTTCGACCAGTCCATTGTAATTTCTGCCAAATGCCTTTTTAAATTCTTTGATGGTTTTGTGTATCGTCTTTTTTGATTTTACCATTGAATCATGGATCAGGAAACGGAAGTCGAGATATTCCTGGGTCGGCATTAGTAAATTACCATGGGTAATCGGGTTGTCGGGATCAAGGTTGAGGTGAGACCAACCTTTTTTAGGCGGCGGTGGCAGAAAACGGTCAATGTCAGACTGTTTTGGAATACGCACGGGCTTGCTGGTGTGGCTTTGTGAAAACCCGCCGTAAACGATAAAATAAGGCAGCATTACACCTTCATTTTCAGCGATTTTATAGCTCATCAACACCGAATCGAAGATCTCCTGGTGTGTTGCGGCAAATTGGATGATCCACCCGCAGTCTCTTATAGAAAGTATATCCGTATATTCGGCCCAGATATTCCAGGGCGGTGCAATGCCTCTGCTGGCAATCGTTGTGACCACCGGCAGTCTTGATGAGGAGACCCAGTGAAGCATCTCGGTCATGTAAAGCAGGCCCTGACCTGAAGTGGCTGAAAAAGACCTTGCGCCGGTCATGGAACTTCCTACCAGGGATGCCATAACAGAATGTTCTGATTCCACCCTGATATAGTTAGCGTCCAGTTCCTTATGATCGACAAATTCAGACAACTTTTCCACGACGGTTGTCTGGGGTGTAATCGGGTATGCGCTAATTACCTGAACACGGGAACACTTGGCCCCCCATGCAGAAGCATAGTTGCCGGACATGATAATCGTCTGTTCTTTATCTTTTACTGTATCTTTTGCTGTTTTTTTCATTTTGCTCATTTTCACCCTGTCCTGCTGCGAGATTAAACTATTGGCGTTCCCTGGTCATTTCGATAGCCTTTTTGGGGCATTTGACCTTACAGATTCCGCAACCCTTGCAGTATGTATAATCTATTTTGGGAACTGCGCCTTCCTTGAATATAACAACACCGTCCGGGCAGTATACATAACAGATGCCGCACTTGTTGCAATTTTTCTGGTCAATCTCCGGCCTGAATGTCCGCCAGTCTCCGGTCTCTCCGATACTTCCCTTGGACGGCATGGAAACAGGGACATAAGGTAGTTCCTTCCATGATTTATAGACAGTAATTTTTTTGCCGCGAGATTTACTTATGGTTTTTTTCATCTTGAATTCGTTCCTTAGTTAACTCTTACTGTTTTATCACAAGAGAGTTCGATCGCCTTGATATTCCTTGCCGCTCTGCTGCCCCATTTTTCTTTTAGTACGGTGTTCAGGGAGGTTTTTGAAACTAGGCCGGTCGCCTTTGAAAATGCACCGAGAATCGGCACGTTGACAAGGGGAGACCCTTCCAGCATTAAATCAAGCTCCAGGGCAATGGAGGTTCCCGGAAAAGAGTAAAGTTCAATATCCCGGGAGAGCCTGGTATCACCCTCTAAATTTTCAGCATTGACAATGACCTTGCAGTTTTTTTTGGGAATAGCGTTTACAATGGCTGGTAAATTCATCAACGACTCATCAAGAATCAGTACTATGTCAGGGTTTGTTACAGCACAGATTTTACGGATTTCCTTATTCGCAATAATAAGGAAAGCCCTTATTGCCGCGCCCCTTCGTTCGGCACCGATCTGGGGGATCGACATCACATCCTTGAATCCCTCTATAAAGGCTGTCTGGGCCAAGAGTTGGCAGGATGTGATACCGCCCTGGCCACCTCTGCTGAAAAATGTTATTTCATAATCAGATTGTTTCCCTTTTCCGGCCATTCTATATCCTTTCCTCAATTTGATAACGTCGTAAAAAGTACACAACCTATCACACAATATTAAGAAAGGTCAACTGGTAATCGCATTTGTAACAGGGTAACCGCATTTGGATTTTACCCCGCTAAAACCTTTAAGAGATAATCATTATCTCATCCAGCCCCGAGTCGCCTGGATTAAATAGTTTTTTTCATATTTAGCACAATATATCTGATTTTGACGTGTAAGGTCTTTGGCTTGGCATTTTATGTTTTTGAGTAGCAGTGTAAACTTGAGTTTTGAATATACACTTTGGCTATGGTGTATATAGCGGCAAGGATGTTTCACTCAGAACCGGATGACTTTATTCATAGGTTTTATCTATCTTTATTATTAGATCTATCATTATTTTCAATTTGACAAAGCAACTCGCCTTTTATAAAAATAGTTTATTTAGGGGTAATTCCCTCTACTATACCGATCCGAGTCCCGATACTCAGGATCCGGAATGGATGGACAAAATTCCGTAAGTGTTGTCAAACCTACTTGATAAATAGCATCAGGAGAAGAACAGTGGAAGACATCAAAAAAATACGTCTGACGGAGACGGTTGCGGGTGCCGGTTGAGCCTCCAAACTGGCTCCGGGGGACCTGGACAGGGCGCTTTGCGGCATGGTGTTCCCGACTAATGAGAATGTCATTGTCGGATTGGACCCGGCAGACGATGCCGGTGTTTACAAAATTGCAGATGATCTGGCATTGATCCAGACGGTGGATTTTTTTACGCCTGTAGTGGATGATCCATACTGGTTTGGACAGATTGCCGCCGCCAATGCCCTGAGCGATGTATATGCCATGGGCGGAACCCCGAAGACCGCCATGAACCTGGTGGCCTTTCCGGTTAAGGAAATGGATTTGTCGATTCTTCGGGAAATTATCCAGGGCGGCATTGACAAGCTGAAAGAGGCGGAAGTGGTTCTTATCGGCGGCCACAGCATTGAGGACAAGGAACTAAAATACGGTTTGTCAGTGACCGGGATTATACACCCGTCCCTTGTGCTTACCAAGAAGGGCTTGCAAAAGGGAGACCGGCTGGTGTTAACAAAACCGCTTGGCACGGGTATTGTCAATACGGCCATCAAGGCGGGCATGGCTTCCGAGGATCTTACGGAAAAAGTGACCCATTTAATGGCTGCACTCAACCGGGATGCTGCCGGGATCATGTCGAAGTTTTCCATCAGCGCTTGTACGGATGTGACCGGTTTTGGCCTGCTCGGGCACCTGGCTGAAATGGTAAAAGGCTCCGGTATGAGCGTGCAAATATTTTCAGAACAAGTGCCAATGATTCAAGAGGCCTTGGAATTTGCTTCCATGGGTCTCATTCCTGCCGGTGCATATAAAAACAGGGAATTCAGGGAGTCGATGATCAACTTTTCGGATACGGTTTTGCGTTCCCAACAGGACATATTGTTTGATCCCCAGACCTCGGGTGGATTACTGATCAGTGTGAGCAATCATCAGTCCGAAGAACTTGTTTCCGCCCTCAAGAGTGAAGGTGTCAGCGATGCGGCTGTTATCGGGGAGATACTGGACGGCCCTAAAGAGAGACCAAAAGAGAATCCAGAAGAGCAAATATGGGTGATATGAAAAACAGTCATACAGGAGACGTAATAATGAAGGAAATTGATGCTCGCGGCCTGGCCTGCCCGACTCCAGTGCTTCAAACCAAGGCCGCGTTGAAGGAGGATAATCCCGGCAGTGTGAGAGTGGTTGTCGACAACGCGGCCGCTCAGCAGAACGTTCAGCGGTTCCTGGAATCCCAGGGCTTTCAGGCCATGCTTGAGCAGCATGAGGCCGATTACCTGGTCATTGGAACTCGCGATGGAGAGCCTGTTGAGCAACCCAAAAAGGCTGAGGAAAAGCAAACGGACGCAAAAAAGATCATGGTCATGTGCGCCACCGACCGTATGGGCTTTGGAGATGATGAACTGAGCCTTAAGCTGATGATCAGCTTTCTTCGTACGCTAAAGGAAATGGGCGATGAATTGTGGCGGCTGGTATTCGTAAATAACGGTGTGAAATTGACAATAGACGGCTCGGAAGTCCTCGATGATTTGACAAGTTATGAAAAAGAAGGACTAAAAATCCTGGTGTGCGGAACCTGTCTGACCCATTTCAATCTCCTGGAGAGAAAAAAGGTCGGCGAAACAACCAATATGCTGGATATCGTTACCGCCATGCAACTGGCCGACAAGGTAATCAGCATTTGATACGCCGGAACGGGAAAAAATAGGCAGTGATGTTAGTATGACATCGCCGTATTATGATAAGTTTGCCACTCCGGTCGGCACAGATTATGATTCAACGCATAAATGAGATCTTTTCTGGATCGAATTGGCATGGAGAAGCGGGTGACGGCCCTTCCCAATTCATCCAATGTATGTGCGTCACTTCCCCCGATTTCAGTCAGCGCATAGCGTTTTCGCCACCTGTCGGCTTTAAGATTCTCGATGTCCGAATTCCTTCCGTTTATGCTTTCAATCATGGTGCATAGCCTGCTTTGAAAAAAACCTTCCTTTACCGGTCGGTCTTTTCTAAAGGGGTGCGCGGCAATGGCGATGCCTTTGGTATCATTGACATAATTCAGGAGATCCGCGGATTTCATTTCTTTATCAATATGCTCATATGGGCCGTAAATCAAAAAGTCACCGTCCAATGTGTTGTATTCCATCCCGAAAATCACAATCAGGCCGTTTGTCTGGGAGCCTTCGGTTATGTGATGCCGGATATCCATGGTTTGATGATCCGTAATGCATATACCATCCAGGCCGGAGTTTTTGGCGACGTCAATGATTTCATGAATATCAATAACGCTGCATGAAGACAGGGTCGTATGTGTATGCATATCGAAAATCATACAGTAATAATTGTATTGTATGGAGATAAAATCAAATTGATTGTTTCTATGAATAAACGGAAAGGTATTGAAAGAATCGATGCAACTTTTTTTAAATAAATATTTTATTTGTTAATGCGATATGTTACGATGCTTTCGGTAAATGATAATCGGCTTGGGAAAGGACATGCAATGCCAAAAAAATGCCTTCTTATTTTACTGGATGGACTGGGAGACCGATCCTATCCGATTCTTGGCAATCAGACCCCGCTTCAGGCAGCCCGCACACCGACACTTGACAAATTGGCGGCAGGCGGTGCCAACGGTACGTACCATGCAACGGTATTGGGTCAGGCCTTGCCCAGTGAAAACGCACATTTTATCATGTTCGGCTATGATATGGAGGATTTTCCAGGAAGGGGCGCACTGGAAGCACTGGGTGCGGGAATTGATGTGTCATTGAATGATGTGGCCCTGTTGTCGCATTTTGTGAGTCTTTCCGAAAGGAACGGTACACTTGTGCTGGATAAAGGAAAACCAGAGGCGGACAGGAATGAGATTGCCGAGCTAATCGAGTGCATAAAAACTTTTAACAAAGAGGATATTACGGTTACGTTTCATCCCACAGGCGGGATTCGGGGCATTCTTACGCTTTGTGGAGACGTATCACCGTTTATCACGGATTCGGACCCTTTTATAGACGGGAGGCCGCTTGGAGCCATATTGCCATGGCAGGATTTTCATAAGGATGCGGCTTCCCTGAAAACCGCTTGCGTCCTTAGCGCATATCTAAACTGGGTCTATGAGCGATTAAACACGCACAAAGTAAATACGATCAGAAAGCGCAACAGAGTGTGTCCCCTGAACGGTCTCACCACCCAGCGAGCCGGTCGTCTGAAACAAGTGGACCCGATTTTTAAAAAATATGGTCTTCGGGGCCTCAGTCTGTCGTCCGGTATGGTATACTGGGGACTTGGTTCATATATTGGAATGGATATTGATAAAATGCAGGATACCGGAGACCCCGGAGCGGATATTGAGAAGAGATTACGCATGGCTCGAGCCGGTCTTGTCGAGTATGATTTCGTCCATGTCCATACCAAGACACCGGATGAAGCCGCTCATACCAAAGATCCCTTGTTTAAAAGATCGGTCATCGAATCTCTGGATGCCGGCATCGGCCGGGCAATCGAAGCAATTGTCAATGACCCGGATATCCTTGTTATCGTCACCGCCGACCATTCCACACCGAGTTCCGGCCCCCTGATTCATTCCGGGGAAAGTGTACCAATTCTTATTTCCGGCAGCGGGGTTCGGCAAGACAAGGTGGAACAGTTTGATGAAGTCAGTGCGGCACAGGGCGTGCTCGGAGCTGTCCGGGGAAAGGAACTCATGTATCTGGTCCTGAACCATCTGGATCGGTCAAAGCTTGTCGGCATTATGGATATGCCCGAGGACCAACCGTATTGGCCGGGAGATTATGAACCGTTTACGCTAGTGCAAACCGAAAAAAAACATAAATAAAAGATGAGCGATGAGCTAAAAAAACCTCTCCCTTTCCTTGCAGACACTGGAGTGATCCACGGCCGGTTCCAGATATTGCATAATGATCACCTTGCCTATCTTCTGGCCGGAAAAGAACGATGTCGAACTCTTGTGGTGGGGATAACAAATCCAGACCCCATGCTTACCGATAAGGAAGACATCTCCCCGGAAAGAGACAAGCCCATTTCCAACCCTCTTACTTATTTTGAACGTCAACTTCTCGTAAGAGCTGTATTGCATGAACATGGTGTAAATTCAGATGAATTTATTGTCGTACCGTTTCCCATCAATTTTCCAGACATGTATAAACATTACGTTCCCATGGATGCCCTGTTTTTTTTGACCATTTATGATGACTGGGGGAAAAAAAAGCGCGACTACTTCCAATCCTTGGGATTAAACACCCATGTATTGCGGGAAGTCCCGTTGGAGAAAAAAGGGATCAGCGCAACAGATATCCGTGAACGTATGATGAATGACAAACCCTGGGAGCATCTTGTACCGCAAAGTGTTGTGTCTTTACTAAATACATGGAATATCGCTACTCGGTTAAGAAATATTAAGTAAAAACAATTTATTAGGTTTGAAAAAAGTAACTTATGAATAACTCCGGGTTAAGGACATCTTATTTATAGATATCTGAAACTCGCTTTACTCAGACAGTCACCTATTTATAAATAAGACATCCTTACCCTTCCCAATTTTTGAGAAGTTACTGAAAAAATCAATGGGATCTTGATGGGCTCTTGTGTTGTCATTTTATTTTTCTATCGCAATTTTAAAAATTTTATGATATAGTCAAATATTATTTCAGAGTACACATTCCACAACATAACATATTGTATTAGGTTCTTCTCTGAATTTTGGACTGTTTCTGATATTGCTTTTAATTGGATTGATTCCAATTTATCGGCATTTTTATTATGGTGGCGGTCGTTGATGGTTTGCTAATCAGGACGATTAGAAGAATGGGGAATAATAATAAAAAGAATAGAGGCCAGGTTTTACGTTTTACTTTTTCGTTGTTATATTTGTTAGTGGTAACGGTAATGAGTTTCACCGGAGGCCATGTCTATGCTAAGCTGGGGATACATGGCTGATCCTGTTGACAACGGCAAGGAAGCGCTTAAAGCTTTGGAGAGGACCAAGTACGATATTGTTTTAATGGACTGTCAAATACCGGAGATCTGGATAAAGCCGGATCGCTTATCCCTCAGCTTGACCGGCAAGTCGTGGCGCTGATGAAAACCCTGGATCGGATATTTTAACCAAAAAAATAGTGACATTTAATGAAAATCTTGATCGCTGAAGATGATTCTATATCTCGCCGTATCCTTGAGACCACATTGGCCAAATGGGACTACAATGTCATATCTGCAGTTGACGGAATCGAGGCATGGGAGAAACTTCAAGGCTCTGATCCACCAGAGCTTGCTATTTTGGACTGGGGGATGCCGGGCATGGACGGTCTTGAGGTTTGCCGCAGATTGCGGCAGAATGACGCAGTTAATACAACGTACATCATTTTTTTGACAGCAGAGGAAGGCAAGAATAAAATTATTGAAGGGTTCAATGCCGGCGCAGACGACTATATCACCAAACCGTATCACTCCGAGGAACTGCGAGCCCGTATCAATGTGGGTCGCAGAATAATAGAGTTGCAAAATAAGATGGGTGAACGAGAAAAACTCAAAGGCATGCTGGAAATGACTGGCAAGGTGTGTCATGAGTTCAATCAGCCGCTCCAGATACTTTCCGGCATTTCCGAATTATTACTTCTCAAAGTTTCTGAAGATGATCAGCTGTATAAAAAGATTTGTAAAATAAAAGAACAAGTCGACAGAATGGGAACTATAACACTTAAACTCCTGGGAATCTCTAAAGGTGAGACTTAACAATATGTTATTGACACTTCTATGAAAAGTCCAAAATTCACACTTCTTTATAGTTACACCTTCATGGCTTGCGTTTATCTTTAAGAATATTATTGGAAATCACTATTCTCTGTATTTCCGAAGTGCCTTCATAAATTGTAAATACACGGGCGTCTCTGTAGAATCTTTCAATCGGATAATCCTTTATGAAGCCGTATCCGCCGTGCATCTGTAAAGACGTGGCCGTTACCCTGTTGACCATCTCGGAAGCAAAAAGCTTTGCCATGGAAGCCTGGGTTGTATACTTTTCGCCTCGATCCTTCATGGAGGCTGCAAGAAACATCAGCTGTCTTGCCGCCTCAATTTCCGTAGCCATATCTGCAATTTTCCATCTAAGGCCTTGAAATTTGGAAATAGGTTGTCCAAATTGTTTTCGGTTTTTTGCATATTTTACAGCTTCGTCAAAAGCTGCCTGGGCAAGACCTACAGATTGGGCTGCAATGCCGATCCTGCCGCCGTCAAGACCGGTCATTGCAATCTTGAAACCATCGCCTTCATTGCCTAAAAGATTCATGGCAGGGACACGGCAGTCTTCAAAAATAAGATCAGTCGTATCTGATGCTCGCAGACCCATTTTTTCTTCAACATTACCGACAATAAAACCTGGTGTTCCTTTTGTTACTATAAATGCACTGATGCCCTTATGCTGATTTGACTCATCGGTTTTTGCCGTGACAATTACTGTCTTTGCATTTTTTCCTGATGTAATAAAACGTTTGTCACCGTTCAGGACATAATAATCACCGTCCCGAACAGCAGTAGCAGACTGCCTTACAGGATCTGAACCAGCCTCAGGTTCAGTCAGAGCAAAAGCGCCGATAACCTTGCCTGATGAAAGCGGTTTTAAAAACTTTTCTTTCTGCTCCTCAGTGCCGAACTTGTTTATACTTTCACATACAATTGAGTTTTGCACAGACATCACAACAGCGGTCGATGCGCACGAATAGGCTATCTCGGAAAGGGCGAGTACATAGCTTATTGTATCTGCGCCCTGGCCTTCATATTCCGGCGGCACCATCATTCCCATAAGCCCCAGCTCACCCATTTTTTTAAGATTCTTAGCCGGAAATTCCTTGGTCCTGTCACGCTCTGCAGCTGTCTCAGCCACAACTTTTCTTGAAAATTCCCTGACCATCGACTGGATCATTAGCTGTTCATTGGTAAGTTTATATAACAATGTTCCCCCTTTACCGGACAAACCGGAAGAGATAAAAGTGACTAAGGGCTGTAAACAACAACAACCAGTTCCGCGTCTTTTTTTCCAATATTTTTTAATTTATGCTTGATGCCGGAGTTGAAATGAAGCGATTCGCCTTTTTTAAGTGTATTAATATGATCGCCGACGGCAATTTCTATATTACCGCTTAAAACATAGACAAATTCTTCCCCGTCATGCTGATAGCCAACTCCTTTGTGCTCCTGCAAGGCGTCAACTTTAATGAGAAAGGCTTTCATGTGTTTGTTTTCAGCCCCCGGGGTAAGGGTGGTATATGCATAGTTGTCGGTTCTTTTTGCATGGGCTTTTGTCCGTTTTTCCTGGATCGAGTTGTCTTCTTTGAGAAAAAATTCCGAATCTATGTCCAGAGCTCTTGAAATTTGTAAGAGAGTGCCAACGGGTGGGATCGTGTCGCCGGTCTCTATCTTTTTCAGGTAATCGATTGACAAACCGGTTTCATTGGCCATCCGGTCAAATGTAATTTTTTTTTGTGTTCTTACTTTTTTAATTTTTTTTCCGATGGGAACAAGCTTACCGGCTTTTTTTTTCGGCATATTGGCTCCTGACCCGGACAACCCGGAGAAAAGTTTGATTTTCACACGACCGTTAATCTTGTTAAAGATTTATATCATTTATCAATCATACAGGCAAGATGTCTATATATATCTGGATTTTTCCATAATTTTTTACGAATCGAGTTCATAAATTGAACATCGGTTGGTTTTAAGTAGGGAAAGGGAACCTATTGGTTTACACTTTTAATTGCGCCATGACAGATATTTTTTCTTGCAATATTGCAAGGTTTGTTATTAAATTACCTTTTACAGTATGTTTCATTTTTGAATATGTGTTTGTTGAAAATGGAATGCGTTTTTTCTGGTAAATGCCTGAATTGACGATCAATATATGCCGATTTAAAATAAGGGGAAATTGATGTCAAAAATATTTCGACCCAGTAACCGTGAATCAAAAATTCTCTCACAGATAGAGTCATCAAAGGAACGGTTCCGCAGGATGGCATTGTCGAGTATTCGTGATTGCCTCGAGCCTTTAAGCAATGCAATTGCCATGAAACTCATTGAAACAGGGTTTGTGGAAACCACAAATAAAAACGGGCTTGAAGAACAGGTCTTGAAATGCCTGGACCGGTTAAGCCACATGGAAGATTTTGATATCGACTATCAGTGCGCGCCATTCAGACAGGTTGTCCCTCAGCCACATGTAGTGAGCCTTTTTGTTACTGCTTTTATTATAGAAACAATGATTGATCATAAAGATGTGGTTGATATTTTTGGTTCAGATGAAGAGATCTATAATTGTATTAATCAGCAGGTTGCAAAGCATCTGCCATCGTAATGCCGACTACTTTTCTTCCAAGGCTTGTAAACAATCAGTTTGAAGACCCGGGACTTTTTATACCTTTTTGTTTTGAAAAAAGGGCCGTTATTTTTGATCTTGGTAATATCGACGCACTCTCCCCAAGAGACATTTTGAAAATCACCCACTGTTTTATAACCCATGCACATATGGATCACTTCGTTGGTTTCGATACACTGCTACGCTTGATGCTCGGCCGCGATAAAAAGCTTTGTCTTTTCGGTCCCAAGGGGTTTTTAAAGCATATTGAGGGAAAGCTTGCAGGCTACGAATGGAATCTGGTTGATAACTACCAAGACAGTTTACTTATTGAAGCAACCGAAGTTCATGAAGATAGCCTGCTGACAAAACAATACTACTGCAAAGACCGATTCATAGCCATAAAAGGCGGTATGGAAAAAAAGTTTACCGGAAAGCTTCTTGACGAGCCGTATTTCTCTGTTTCGACTATTATACTGGATCATGGTATCGATTGTCTCGGTTTTAAATTAGAAGAACGGTTTCATGTAAATATCAAAAAAACAGCTATATATGATATGAATCTTGACATCGGTCCGTGGTTGAAGGATTTTAAAAAAGCGCTCTTTGAACAAAAGTCAATGGATTCGAAGTTTGAAGTGGCCTGCGGGGACAGGAAAACATTTGTCCTTGGTGAGCTTGCTGAAAAGATAGCAAGAATTACACCAGGACAGAAGATTACATATATTGTCGATGCAGCATGTAGTCGGGAAAATGTGAATAGGATTATTGATTTTGCAGAAAACTCAGACCATCTTTATATTGAGGCGGCATTTCTTGAAAAAGAAAAGGAAGCCGCTCAAGAAAAATGCCATCTCACAGCTCGTTGTGCAGGCGAAATAGCGGGCAGGGCCGGTGTAAAGAATTTAACGATTTTCCATTTTTCACCGAGATACCAGGGCCAGGAAAAACAGATTGAGCAGGAGGCCATGGAAGCATATTTAAGCAAACTATAAATCCAAACCTTCAACATGAAAAAAATGGTATAAGGAGGGACTGACAATGAAAGCCGTTCAAAAGCGCTCTTTTCTATTAGGAATCATCCTTATAGTTCTTGTTCAGATCATTGCAGGTTGTTCAGCTTTTAACAGTTTTCAGCGTGAGGGGGAACTGACCCTTGAACCGCTTGAAGAACAAGTTACCGTACTTAGAGATGAAAAGGGAATGCCGTATATCTATGCGGAAAACAGAGACGATCTGATGTTTGCCCAGGGATTTGTAACAGCCCAGGACAGACTCTTCCTGATGGAAGTGACCCGCCTTTTTGCTGAAGGAAGAATCTCCGAGCTTGCCGGAGAAAAAGCTCGCAAACTTGATACCAGGATGAGAACTATCGGGTTTCTGAGAAATGCAAAAAAACAAGCAAAGATACTTGCACCTGAAGACAAAAGGGTTTTTCAGCAATACGTTAAAGGTGTAAACACTTATATAAAGACACGAAAAGAATCATACCCGCTTGAGTTCAAGCTCGCAGGAATAAAACCAGGCTTGTGGACCATTGAAGATTCTCTTGCGATTCTTTATTTCATGGGATGGAATTCTGCTGGGAACCTCAAAGATGAAGTCGTCGCACAGATGCTTGTTGAGAAACTCGGTCCTGAAAAAGCAGAAGAGATATTCCCGTTAAACATCAACCCTGATGACCCTGATGATATTGAAAAGACCGGAACCGCATCTTCACAGCAGTTTAATCTGAACCTTATTTCCGACAAATACATTACTTCATTTTTTGAAGACCGGCAGCTTGAGATAGGAAGCAATAACTGGGCTGTAGCGCCCGATTTTTCACCCAACGGAAAACCTGTTGTGGCAAATGATCCGCATTTGAAATCGAGCATTCTTCCAGGTCCATGGTATCCGTGCGGACTGATTACACCTGACTTAAGGGCAGTCGGCGTAGTCATCCCCGGCCTTCCTGGAATGATAATCGGCAGAACAGACCATTTCGCCATTGGGGTGACCAATGCTTACGGCGATACACAGGACCTTTATGTCGAGACCATAGATCCTGAAAACCCTGATCATTACCTTGAAGGAGATGTGTCGATACCTTTTGATGTCATCGAAGAAACACTTACTATTAAAGACAGCGATTCTGAAAACGGATACAAAGAGGAAAATATAAAAATAAGACTTACAAAAAGAGGACCTGTTGTTTCTGATGTGCTGACCGGGCTTGAAACAGATAAACTTCTGACAGTACGATGGTCGGCTTTTGAAGACATGCAGCCGTCACTTGGCTTGACGAGGCTTTTAGACAGTAAAACTGTTTATGAGATTAGGGAAGCAATTGAAGATATGACAACTATAGCGCTCAACTTTGTCTTTGCGGATACTGAAGGGAACATCGGCTGGCAGACTTCAGGTAGGCTGCCCGTGCGTTCAAAAGGGAGTGGTATAGTTCCTTTTGTTGTTAAAGATGGAAAAGACAACTGGAACGGCAGGATTCCTTTTGATGAAATGCCCTCAAGCATTAACCCGGAAAAAGGATGGGTCGGCACATGTAATCACAAGACAGTCGCGGCAGACTTTCCATATTATTATTCCTCTCATCTGTCTCCGTCATACAGGTATCGACGGCTTAAGCAACTGCTCAACAAGCCGGGAATAAAAACCGCTGATGACCACTGGAACTTCCAGAGAGATACGTTAAACCTGATGGCAAAAGAGATCGCTCCTGTCATGGCCAAAGCCCTGTCTTCTTTTAAAGAAACAGAGGATATGGGTAAAATCCTTTCCGGCTGGAATTATAATGATGACACAGACAAGGCAGGTCCAGCAGTGTTTCAAACTGTATACAGAGAGTTTGCGTTTCTCGTGTTCAAGGACGAGCTTGGGGAAACGCTTTCAAAAACAATACTTGACAACTGGTATTTCTGGCAGGAACGGCTGGGAAAAATGGTTGACGAGGGAGACTCGGTCTGGTTTGACAACGTTAATACAGTTAATAAAAAAGAGAGTATGGCCGATCTTTTCAGACAGGCTGCGCTTATTGCAAAAGAAAAAACAGGTGAAAGGCTTGGGGACAATCCGGAATCATGGGAGTGGGGCGATTTGCATCAGATGGAGTTTGTCAGCCCGATAAGGAGAGAAGGGTTTGGCAAGGGGTTGCTGGGAGGCGGTGCTCATCCTGCTCCGGGGTCAGGAGAAACACTTTATCGCGGTATTTATAAGTTCTCCGATCCCTATAATATACTTGTTCCGGCTTCACTCAGGATGGTGGTGGATCTCGGAGATAAAGATAAAATTCTTGCTGTTCTTCCGGGTGGCGTTTCGGGAAGACTCTTTGATCCGCATAACAAGGACCAGGTCGAACCTTATATGAACGGGGACAAATTGTACTGGTGGTTCAGCGACCTTGCGATAAAAGCGCATACTGAAAATAAGTTGATATTATCATCCGGGAATCAGTAAAAAATGAATA
>CAZTYY010000051.1:0-18223 GCA_964617785.1 uncultured Desulfobacterales bacterium
GTTAATCCAAAATGACGTACAAGATATCGTGAATGTAAATCAACGGACTGAATGATGCGACGAATGGCTATCAATACATCATCACAGATAATTTTTCTTTCCGGCATATGCTTATTTTGAGTCATTGAGTTTATCTCCAAAAATTTACTTGAACTTCTTATATATTATTCTTTTCCTCATTGCAATTCCTCAAAAAAGTTCTTTTATCTGGATTTACAGGTTCGAATGTTATAATAGAAAAGAATGATTGAAGAAAAAATCCAAAAAGGTGTTTTTGAGGTAGTTGAATTGCATGAAGCTGATGATGAAGACTATTGGCATGATCGAAGTCATATTGAAAGAATTGAAGCAATAGAATTTATGAGAAAGGTAATGTTCGGCCGTGATCGAGTTTCCGAAAGACTTCAAAGAGTTCTTACAATTGATGAACTCAAAGGACGACCTTTTAATCAATAAACGATCAAGTGGTAGGCCTCAGGATCTTGTTGATTTTGATAAGTTACAGAAGAAATAAGGCGTCGAACACCGGCAATTACCCGTAAGATTATTTCCGGTAGTTTTTTATGATATACTGCTCAAGATCTTGCAGCAGTTCAACCTGTTCATTGTCAAGTTTGGAGTCAAGTTTGGAAGATTTTTTAAGTTGGTCTATGTCGGCAAGTGCTGAAGACGGAGTGCGCCTCTTCTCTCCCCTGTAATCTATAATAGCATCATCAGGATTTTCCGGATTGATGCGCTTCATGTAGTTTGAAAATTCTGTTTGTATGTTGTCCGAGGCATATTCGGGATAATTCCTCGCAATCACCCGGCCGGCAAGTATACGTGTTTCAGGTGTTGGAAATGAAGCAATGAGCTTCATTTTTTCATCATTCGATGTTAAATGAAATTTTCGGCACAGAGTTTCAGCTTCACGGGGAAGAAAACCGGCCTGGTAGAGCGCCGCATCTGCATCAAGGTCTGGAATAAACGGATATTTGAATTCGCTGTGATACGAGATGATGCGCTGAAGCTTATCCTGATTGGATTTGAGCCATTCAAGATTTTCTTCGGCACACTGCCGGCGTTCTTTATCGATGCATTTCCAGTAGCGTTCAAGGGGTGGAAGTATAATGCCCGGCTCTCCGTATTTCTTTCTGATCACCCATGTTGTGTCTGAAATATTTTCCGATTCTGCGGTTTTAAGTTCAGGGAGGTCTGTTCGCAGCCAGAGAGACTGGTTGGCATATGGTATTGAATTCCCGATTGAGATTACCGGTACCTGGTACCCATGTCTTGCGCCGAACTCGCTGCCTGTCATCAGTCCCAGGCGATGGGCACCTTCGCCAGTTTGAAAAGAAACCGGCAGCTGATTCGCCCTTGTTTGATCAACATCTTTGATGAAAGATTCAGCGAGATAATCCCACATTTTATGACTGTCCTGCAGTTTCCGGGCAAGCTCCATGGTTGCCTCAACATCCGTCATGGCATCATGGGAGCGTCCCGGAGCAAGATTGTTGGCAGCAGAGAGGTCCTCAAGCTTTAAAGACGGTTTCCCGTTGTTATCAGGCCAGGCGATGATATCCCTGTTGTAAAGTTTATATATGACAGTGATCGGAAGTATATCCATTCTGCGACAGCCATTGCTATACTGATGGGTATATGGTGGAAGAAGGTTCCGGTGAAAGGAAAAACGAAGAAATTCGTCATCAAATCCAAGGGAGTTGTATCCAAGGCTTATGGTTCCGGGTTCGTTAAGAAGGGCGTGAATTTGTTGGGTTGCTTCAAACTCGGGAACCCCGGAGACGGCATCCTGGATTGGAATGCGATGCGTAATAATGGCATATGGAGAAATAATGACATCCGGTCTCAGTCTGATTCTGATTTCATGCCGGTCTATTTCATTAAAGGACATATCCGTCCTGATTGCAGCAAACTGCAGGACCTGGTCAAATGCCCGGTTAAGTCCGGTTGTTTCAAGATCATAGAAAAGATAAGTCAACATGAACGTATGATAATCAGATGACGGCCTTCTTATCAATATAAGATTTATTGTAGGGGCGAAATTTTTTCGCCTACGACTTAACGGTGTCGTTTAGAGGGACTATGATGTCAAATTCGGTTCCATTACCCGGCGAGCTTTTGCACTCAATCTGTCCTTTCAGAGTTTGCGACACAAGATTATAGACGATGTGCATTCCCAGACCTGTCCCTCCTTTGCTTCGCGTTGTTGTAAAAAATGGATCAAACAGTTTGTTGACGGTTATTTCATCCATTCCTTTGCCTGTGTCCCGATATTTAAATGACAGCATGTTTTCTTTTTTTTCAAATGTTATGATTACGCGACCCTTATCGATGCCGTCAAACCCATGTACCAGAGAATTCATAAGCAGATTTGTTATAATTTGGGAAAAGGTGCCGGGATAGCTGTCTATTTCCAAATCATTCGGACATTCAACCGTCACTGTATGGGCTGTTCGTTTATATTTAGGGCGAAGACTGTTTAGGGTATCCTTTATATTTGTTTTTAAATTGAAGTGCCGCCTTTCCTCAATAATCTGATCCACAGCTACATGCTTAAAGCTGTTTAATAAATTTGCCGCACGATCAAGGTTAGATAAAACCATGGATGACGCTTTTGTTGATTTTTTAATAAACTTTTCAACTTCAGAAGATGCTAACTTTTCTGCATGGTACAGTTTTTCAAATTCGAGGGTTGTATCATTCAAATAAGAGGCCGACATCAGGCTGACACCCAGGGGCGTACTGATTTCATGGGCAACACCAGCCACCATATTTCCCAGTGACGCCAGTTTTTCTGATCTTAGTAATTGTTGTTCGGTGCGTTTGCGTTTCGTAATATCCCTTGCCATTCCCATAACAGCAAATGGCTCACCTTTTCGATAAATAATGGATCCTTTGGTTTCCATGTCAATATAAGTGCCGTCTTTCTTTTTTACTTTATATTCTGACGGTATTTCATGGCTGCCCTTTTTTAACATAAGTTTTAAGTCTTCGATTGTTTTTTTCAAGCCTTCCCTGTTCAGTAAAGTCATCAGGTTTATTGTTGGAAGTTCCTCCCTTGAATATCCCAGCAAATCAAAGACCGCAGGATTTGCATCAATGAAGTTGCCTTCAAAATCATGAAGGAAAATGCAGTCCAGTGTATTGTCAAATATCGCTTTGTATTGTTCTTCGCTCTCTTGAAGTGCCTCTCCGGCTTTTTTCTGTTCGGTAACATCTCTTGCGATTCCCCTGAAACCTGTTCCCTGGCAGTTTGAATCCATTATAAGAGAAACTATTGTTTCAATAATACATGTGGAGCCGTCTTTCCTTATGAGTTGCCAATCAAACGTCTTCGTGGAGATTCCCGTTCTGTATACTGCACTAAAGGTTTGAAATGTCTTTTTAGCATTTTCTTTATCCATGTATGCGCGATTGTTTAAGCCCAAAAGTTCTTCGGCAGGATATCCGAGCATTCTTCGCATTGAGTCGTTAAAAAATGTAAAGTTTCCGGCAATGTCCACTTCAAAATATCCGTCTTCGATACTTTCGAGTATGGTTCTGTATTTTTCTTCGCTTTCACGCAGTGCTTCATCGGCCTGCTTATGTTCGGTGATGTCTCTCACCACCGAAACAAGCCCCACGATCTTTCCGTCCTTGAGTAAAGGAGAACCGCTTACCTCCCCAACCCTCCTGCTGCCGTCTTTGATAATGAATTCATATACCGCTGAGTCAATCTTTTCCTGTCCTTCGATGATCCGAACCGTGTCTTCAATAGCTGCTTCAAGATATTCCGGTGCTAGTATATTAAAATCCACAAATGAACGACCAATCAGTTCGTCCGGCCGATATCCTGTTATTTTTTCAACGGAAGGTGTAACACTGACAATTTTAAATTCACGATCAATGGAGTAGATCACGTCAGATACAGTCTCAAAGTGAAGGCGATATTTTTCTTCGCTCTCCCGCAGCGCTTCTTCAGTCTTTTTAAGCGCAGCAGTTTCTTTTTCAAGCGTTTTAACCTGTTTTTCCAGGTCTGCGTAAGTCGGCTTGTGAACCATTGGAGTACCTCCAGGGAATACCCCCAGTCAATTATAAAAGGATGGTTTACGCGAATTCAGCCAAATCCAAAAAAAAATTATGAAAACTGTAGCGAGTCGACAGTCGGCTAAACATGAATGTTTTGTTAAAGTGATACTTAGTGCGTGTCGATTATCAGATGTCGATTATTGTATTGTAATTCAGATGATATGTCAAATAATGAATTAGGTGAAAATCAGGGTTCTTGAGATAGCGTTCAGACAATTCAGCAGAAATAGCATTGACATATATTAACTGCCTTCGATATCCTTAAAAATTATCTTAGGTGAAGAGCAGTTTGACAACTTTTTAGATATTCAAAGGAAAAACAATGACGAACAGTCTGCCGCCGCATCTTAACTCCAGGTCTGGTTTGATGGAAAAACTCAACAGGCTTTTTGAAAAGATCGGTGCATGGTCATACGATCATCGCTGGATATTGCTTGGCATATATTTTACCGTCCTTGCCGTGTGTGTATATTTTGCCAAAGATGTTCGTTTTGATAACAGTTTTGAAGCCTTTTTTGACCGCGATGATCCGGTTTATAAATGTTTTCTGGAGTTTAGAGATAACTTTGGATCTGATGAAATAGCCTATATTCTATATGAAGCACCGGAAAAAGAAGACGGTGTATGGGATCTCGACGTTATGCGCAGCATAGAGAAGATTTCAAAGGAGATCGAAGACAGGGCCCCGTTTGTGAAAAGAGTACTTTCCCTTTCCAATGCAGAGTTTATTGAAGGCCGGCCTGGTGAGTTGATTATACATGATATACTGAAAGATTTTCCAGAGAACCGGAAAGAGATGTTGAAAATTCGTGATAAGGTTCTCGCAAAGCCTTTATATGTAAACGGACTGGCAGACAGTTCCGGACGCTTCGGGGCGATCATAGTGGAAATGCACAAATCCAGTATCGATCCGCTGGAAGATATCAGGGTTGATCCTGAAAAAGGTGATGACCTTTTCAACCTTTATCCGCAGGCGACGGCGGTTGTGATAAAAAACATCTTGTCCGAGTATGAGGGGCAGGGAATTGTATTTTACAACACTGGTGATGTCGAACTGAATTCCGAATATAACATTATCACCATGAAAGAGTCTGAAAGGCTTGGCATAATCACTTTCATAGTGATCGGGGTTTTACTGGCTTTTTTTTTCAGGAGCATATCCGGTGTGATCGGTCCGCTTGCAGTAGTAGGATTGTCGATTCTTATTTCTGTCAGCTTCATCGGCATTGCAGGCTGGAAGTTTGACCTGATGTTTTCAATGCTCCCGACTGTTCTTATTGCGGTGGGAGTTGCTGATGCGGTCCATATTATCACTGAGTTCAGAACAAGCCATAAATCACTGAATGACAGACGGGAGGCGATAAAACGTACGATCTATCTTACCGGCCTGCCCTGTATGTTCACCAGTTTGACAACAGTTGCCGGTTTTACATCAATGGCCATTTCTCCCATTAAATCGATTAAGCATTTTTCAATATACAGTGCGGTAGGCGTTGCCGGAGCATTTGTCCTCTCAGTTACCGTCCTGATCATTTTTCTGTCATTCGGAAGTCGGCAGTGTAAGGCGCGTTCATCTGAAAATCCGGTTAAAAAAGATCCCGGCAAGGCGTTGCTGAAAAAAACTCTTCGGCTGATTGCAGCATTTGATATCAAGAACAGATGGATCATTATTATTGTCTCACTTCTTATATTTCTCTTTGCGGTAGCAGGCATGTTCCAGATGAAAGTTGACTCAAATTTTCTTTCGGAATTTTCAGATGAAGTTGATATTAAGCGTGTCACTATACGTGTTGATGAGGTGATGGGCGGGACGATCAGTTACAGCTATGTGTTTGATACCGGAAGGATTGACGGCATACTGGATCCTGCTGTTTTGCGTGAAATCGAGGCATTGCAAAATAAGGCTAATACAATGGATGTGGTCATGAAAACTTATTCCATTGTTGATCTTTTTAAGGATGTCAATAAGTCCCTTCATGATGAGGACCCCGCATATTACAAATTGCCGGAAACAGTAGAGCAGGCGGCACAGTACATTCTACTTTATGAGATGTCGGGAGGGGATGAGCTTGAGAATTATGTGACATCGAATTACAAAAGCGCAAATCTCGAAATCAGGACCAAGCTTGCGGATGCCGGTAAAATAAATAAACTTGTGGCAGATTTTGACCGGTTTCTTAAGTCAAGATCTCTGAATGTTATAAAGCCGGAAATGACAGGGATTGGCGCATTATGGTTCAAGCTTATAGACTATATTGTCCAGAGCCAGATTCGCGGTTTTCTCCTGGCATTTTCAGTAGTAGCACTGATGATGTGCATGCTTTTCGGATCAGTTCGTGTCGGGCTGCTGTCGATGATTCCGAATCTTGCCCCTGTTGTCATTACACTGGGCATAATGGGTTGGACAGGCATTCCGCTTGATTATGTAAAGCTGATGATCGGCTGCATTGCCATCAGCATTGCCGTGGACGATACCATTCACCTTGTGGCTCGCTTTCAGCACGAATTCCGACAATCAGGAAATTATGGGGCTGCGCTTATGTATTCCATGACGCATGTTGGCAGAGCTTTATTTATCACATCAATTGTTCTTGTTTCAGGATTTCTTATTTTCCTTAACTCGCTTATGGACAGCCTGGCGCAATTTGGTGTACTGATTGCCGCCACGATAAGTGTTGCCCTTCTGGCTGACTTTTTCCTGATGCCTGCATTGCTTATTGTTTTCAAACCCTTTGGGCCTGAGTTTTCAACAAAAGAGGAAGGCACGACAGCATATACACCTTGCGCGCATTTGTAATCTGTGCTAATCCCAAGCACTATGAAACAGTATGTGATAGATGAACTTAGACCGGAAGATTATGACAAGCTTAAGTCTTATCTGAGTGAACATTTCGAACCTTCCGATATAGACGGCATTTACTGGGTTGTTCTTGACCGGGATATGTTATCAGATATTCAGGCGGATCATACTGAATGCGGACCTTTTTATTTTGCAATAGAGCTTGACCCTTCAAAAATAGCCTGTGAATTGCTGGTAAGAACAAAAAACAAGATACGCTGCAGCTGCATCAACTATGCAACCGAACAACAGCGAAACTGGTTAATCGGACGGATCGACACTTTATTTGAAGAGTTTGGGATTATATCCTGACTGGGTTCTGATGAACAATACACTAAAAATTATTCCTCTCGGTGGTCTCGGAGAAATCGGTCTCAACATGATGGTGTTTGAGTATGGCGACACATCTTTTATAATTGATGCCGGTTTGATGTTTCCTGAAGATTATATGCTTGGAATCGACATTGTTATTCCTGACATGACGTACATAAGAAGGAAAAAATCCGCGATTTCAGGAATCATCATCACCCATGCCCATGAAGATCACATCGGGGCTCTTCCGTATCTCCTTAAGGAGGTAAACGCTCCGGTTTTCGGCACCGCATTTACTTTGGGAGTCATAGAGAATAAACTCGAAGAACACGGGCTGGGGTCATCTGCTTTGCTTCATAAGATATCTCCTGATGAAACGCTTAACATTTCACCTTTTGAACTCACCTTCATCGCTGTCAGTCATAGTGTTGTCGATGGTGTAGGAATTGCAATAAAGACTCCGCTTGGCGTGGTAATTCATTCAGGTGATTTCAGAATAAGCCGCAACCCGGTTGAAGGTTTGATGACGGATGTCAGGAAGTTTAAACAGTTTGGCGACCAGGGAGTTCTTGCCCTCTTATCTGATTCCACGAACGTTGAAAGGGAAGGCTATACAATAACTGACCAGGAAGTTGGAGAAACACTGGAAAAACTTATCGCAGAAAGCACAGGAAGAGTAATAGTTGCACTTTTTGCGTCAAACGTTGCCAGAATACAGCAGTTAATAGATATTGCCGAAAAAATGGGTCGCAGAATTGTTTTCAGTGGAAGAAGTATTGAACTTACGGTAGATATAGCAAAGAGACTGGGGCACATTGATGTTTCAGATAATATGGAGATCAGCATCTGCGATGTTAAAAATTTTCCTGATGATGAAATCGTCATTATAACCACCGGGAGTCAGGGCGAGCCCATGTCAGTCCTGGCAAGAATGGCGGCAGGCACACATAAACAGATCGGGATAATTGACGGGGATACTGTCATCCTTTCTTCAAAATTTATTCCCGGTAATGAAAGGGCGATAGCCGGTATCATCAATAAGCTGTATAAAAAGGGCGCTAATGTTATCTACGAGAAGATATCGGATGTTCATGTATCAGGCCATGCATTTCAGGAAGAATTGAAACTGATGATCAATCTTACAAAGCCGAAATATTTCATTCCGATTCACGGCGAGTATAGACACCTGACGCTTCATGCACGTCTGGCAGAACAAACCGGTATACCAGAGGATAGAATTCTACTTGCTGAAAACGGCCAGGTCATTGAGCTCAAAGAAGAAGAAGGTCGGATTGCCGATAATATCCCCACAGGTAGAATACTCATCGATGGCAAAGGCGTCGGTGATGTTGGAAGAAGTGTACTAAAGGAACGTAAGATTCTTTCAGAAGACGGACTCGTTGTAGTCGTAATGGTCTTTGACGAGGAGACGGGCATCGTGATTTACGGGCCTGAAATTGTATCCCGTGGTTTTGTTTTCTGGACAGAAACAGGGCATTTGCTGGATGACGCCCAGTGTGTCATCCTTGAAGTGGTTGAAGAGATCGGACCGGAAGTACCTGACCGTGCCGATATCATTCGGGTGAAACTTCAGGCACTGCTGAAACAGTATTTTTATTTTACGATCAGGAGACGCCCAACAATCATTCCGGTAATATTGGAACTGTAATTAAGGTAAATATGAGAAAAGAATTTATCGGCATAATACTTTTTTTTCTTGTCATACTGACACTGGTGAGTCTTTTGTCTTTCACGCCGTCAGATCCTTCCATTAATCATGCAAAAGCAGCGGGTGAAATTCATAACCTTTTCGGTCTTGTGGGCGCCCATATTTCCGGGTTTCTGATCGGTTTGTTCGGTATCGGTTCATTCTGGATTCCTGTATTGCTTGCACTATCATTTGTAAGGATGTTCGGTGAATACTCAGGCAGGGAATTTTTGTCGGCATTGGCAGGCGGAATACTTCTTGTGGCAACAACAGGAGGCCTTTTAGCTTTTAAAGGGCACTCAATCACGCTGTTTGATAATAAATTCAGCTCAGGTGGAATTGTGGGGTTTGCACTCAATGACTTTCTGAAAGCATGTGCAAATAATACCGGCAGCATCGTCATCATTCTTCTTTTCATGGTAACAGGTTTAATGCTGGCAACAAAATTTTCACCGGCCGTTTTTCTTAAAATCTGTTTTAGCCTGACAGTAAGGATTTATAGACGTGTGGCAGCCCTTTTAGTGATTTGGAAGGCGCGGCTCAAGAAACGAAAAACATCAACAGAAAAGAAAGCCATCAGCGCCAGAAAAAAAGAAGTAAAAATAAAAATAGAAATCCCCGCACCCAGGCCGAAACCCAAAAAGATGATTCCAAAACCGGTGCAGGAAGAATTCGATTTCATGAAGAGCGATTCGGATTTCAGACTTCCACCCATAACGCTTCTGGATGACATTGAAGACTGTTCGGTGAATGTGGACAATGAAAACCTGCAGATGCAGTCCAGGTTGCTTGAAAAAAAGCTGAATGATTTCAGCGTTCAGGGAGAAGTGTCGGCAGTACGACCGGGCCCGGTTATTACAACATTTGAATACAAGCCTGCAGCAGGTGTGAAAATTAGCAAGATTGTGAACCTTACGGATGACCTTGCATTGGCGCTTCGTGCAGAGAGTATCCGGATTGTTGCCCCGATTCCTGGTAAGGCGGCAATCGGAATAGAAATTCCCAATTATGAAAGGGAACCCGTCAATTTCAGAGAGATTGCTGTTTCCGAGGAATATCAAAAATCAAGGTCGAAATTGACGCTTTGTATTGGCAAGGATATCATAGGAATTCCTGTTACCGCTCCACTTGATAAAATGCCTCACCTGCTGATCGCAGGCGCCACAGGGACTGGTAAGAGTGTAGGCCTTAATTCTATGATCGCCAGCATTCTTTTTAAAGCAACGCCGAATGATGTCAAGTTTATTATGATCGATCCCAAGCGCATAGAGCTTTCGTCGTATAATGGCATTCCGCATCTGATTACGCCTGTTGTAATAGACATGAAAAAGGCGACCAATGCACTTTTTTGGGCAGTGCGTGAAATGGAGAGGCGGTACGAGCTTCTTTCAGAAAATAAGGCGAGAAATATCACACAGTACAATAACATGGTGGCAAAAAAACAAAAAGAGAACACCGATGAAGCACCTCTTGAAAAACTTCCTTTTATTGTGATTGTCATTGATGAGCTTGCAGATCTGATGATGGTGTCATCGCGTGATGTGGAAGTGGCGCTGACAAGGCTTGCCCAGATGGCCAGAGCGGCGGGCATCCATCTGATACTGGCAACACAGAGGCCTTCCGTGGATGTTCTTACCGGGATTATCAAAGCGAATTTTCCGACTCGTATTTCATTTCAGGTTTCATCCAGAATAGACTCCAGGACCATCCTTGACACCGGTGGATCTGAAAATCTTCTGGGCGCCGGTGATATGCTGTATTTGCCTCCGGGAACTGCAAAGCTGCGGCGTATTCACGGGGCATACATATCTGAGGATGAACTCTCCAGGGTAGTCGATTTTTTAAAGAAGCAGAAAAAACCGGATTATGACGAAAGTGTTTTAAATGCGCCTGAAAAAGAGGATAATTCAGGCGGCGTGGAAGAACATGATGAAAAATATGATGAAGCGATTGCCCTTGTTACCGAAACCGGACATGCTTCCATATCTATGGTCCAGCGACACCTGCGTATCGGCTACAATCGTGCGGCGCGCATTATCGAGGTGATGGAAAAAGAAGGTGTTGTCGGACCTTCCGACGGCGCAAAACCAAGAGAAGTGCTGGTCAGGGGTTACGATGATATTTGATGAAGATTTGCTGAACAGCATTAAGGGGTTTCTTGATAAAGAAGAAGGTGAGCATCTTTATCAATCAGCCTTGAAAGCCTCTGCCCTGGGCCCGTGTCTTGAAATAGGAAGTTATTGCGGAAAGTCTTCAGTCTACCTCGGGAAGGCTTGCAGGGCAAATAATCAAGTCCTATATTCAATCGACCACCATAGGGGTTCTGAAGAACAGCAACCCGGAGAAGAATATTTTGATCCGGAGTTGTTTGACTACCGGGCATTCAGGATGAACACATTGCGATTTTTTCGTAGTACGATCGAACGGGCCGGGCTCGAAGATACTGTGATACCTATTGTGTGTGCATCGGAAATTGCATCCAAATCATGGGCCACGCCTCTCGGACTTGTGTTTATTGACGGCGGTCATTCTTTTGAGACGGCAAGTTTTGATTACAAAAGCTGGGCAGGGCATATTGTTAAAGGCGGCCTGCTCCTTATCCATGATATATTCAAAGATCCTGAAGAAGGAGGGCAGGCGCCTTACAGTGTTTATAAAAATGCCTTGGAATCAGATCTTTTTCAGGAATTTTCCATGGTTAAAACACTAGGAATACTGCAACGTATTTAAGGTCGCTATTCATCAGGTTTGACCATCAGGTTTGACCATCAGGTTTGACCATCAGGCAAAAACGATCTATAAGAATTATAATGAAACAGACCGAAAACAAATCAAGCTACTTCCAACGATTCCAATCATCAGTTATGAACAATATGGTGCCTTCCTCAGCCTTAGAGAGAGACAGTCTCACCTACTGGCGTGTACGTATTCTTTTTGTGATTCTTTTTACAGGGGTATCGATAGGCACTTTTGTCTTAGTGCCTGTGATTATTTTTGCAATCAAGGAAAAAATGTGGGGTCTGGTGATCTTTGATGGATTTGTATGGCTAACTGGTGTTAGTCTTCTACTTTCACGTAGTCTAGGATATAATACTCGAGCAGGAATAGGTTCGCTGATGTTATATCTTGTGGGAGTAGTCGTCATTATTTTTCTTGGGCCTTTGAGTGGAGGGCCTGTATGGCTCTTTACATTTGCTATTTTTGTTGGAATTTTCTTTGGGTCACAAGCTGCAATTATGGCATTAATTACAAATGCCATAACTATCATGACTATAGGTTGCCTTATCAAAGCAGGGGTATTTGGTCAGGCGTTTCCATTTTTCAACAACATTGAAGCAATGATAGCTGCAGTTGCTATTTTTATTCTTTGGAACACGATTTGTGCGATGTCAGTAGCAGTACTGATTAGAGGCCTTGTGTCAGCCAATCAGAAAGAGAAAAGTTTAATCAGCAACTTAGAAATAGAACAATCGCATTTGTTAGAAACAAAGAATAAACTGGAATTGGAAGTTGAAGAACGTAAACAAGCCGAGACAGCGCTGCGGGAAAGCGAAGAACTGTTCCGGAATTTGATTGAAAGAGCGAATGATGGGATTGCCATTATCCAAAATTATAAATTGCAATATGTAAACCCGCGCCTTCCTGAGATTCTTGGTTATAGTGTTGATGGGATGTCCAAAGCACCATTTTCAAAATTTATAAGCCAGGATGAATTGCCAATGTTGGAAGATCGATATGAGAAACGGATTGCCGGTGAGCAAGAGCTCTCAATATATGAAACATCACTGCTACATAAAGATGGTCATAAAGTGCCGGTGGAGCTAAACGCCGGAATCATTTCATTTCAAGATGAACCTGCTGATTTGGTGTTTGCGCGAGACATAACAGAACGTAAACAAGCCGAGACAGCGCTGCGGGAAAGCGAAAAACTCTACCGTCTTCTTGCTGAAAACGTGACTGATATAATCTGGACAATGGATATGGAAATGAACTTTACCTACTCCAGCCCTTCAGTCACCCGCTTGCGAGGTTACAGTGTCGAAGAAGCTATGGCTCAATCTATTGAGGAATCTATGACTCCTGCCTCTTTTGATACTGCCATGAAAACTATAACTGAAGAACTGGAGATGCATAACAAAGGACAAAAACCCCAAGACAGATCCAGAACAATAGCGGCTGAACTCTACTGTAAAGATGGTTCTACCATATGGACTGAGATTGAAGCGAATTTTATATATGACTCAAATGGTCAGCCTGAAGGTGTAATTGGTGTCGCACGCGATATAACAGAACGCAGACGCACCGAGCAGCAGCTGCTCAGATCGAAAAAACTGGCCGCGCTGGGAGATATGGTCGCAGGTGTTGCCCATGAAATCAGCACACCACTTGGCGTAAATTTAATGGCTGCCTCGTATTTGAATGATACAACCCATGAGCTGAATAAACTATGCCGCTCAGGAAAAGTGGAATTATCTGAATTCGAGAAATATGCCAAAAAAGCAACAGAAGCATCTTCTATGATCTTAACGAACCTGGAACGCGCAGTAGATCTTCTAAACAGTTTTAAGAATGTCGCTGTCGATCAGATTGTTGAGGAAAGGCGAAATTTTAATTTGAAAACAAATATAGAAGACACCTTAAGCAGTCTGCGTCCAAAATATAAGCGAACCGCCCATACAGTAACAGTTGAGTGCCAGGATAATCTTATGATAAACAGTTATCCCGGAGCCTTTTCACAGATTGTTACAAATTTGGTTATGAATTCGCTGACACATGGATTTGAAGGCATTGAAAAAGGTGAGATTATAGTAAGGGCTGATAAAAAAGAAAACATGCTTTTGTTTACATACCGCGATACAGGCAAGGGGATGGATGAAGCTACCCTTAATAAATTATTTGACCCATTCTTTACAACAACGCGAAGTAAGGGCGGAATAGGTTTGGGAATGCATATTGTCTATAATCTTGCCTCCAAAACACTCAAAGGACTGATTGACTGCAGAAGCTCATTAGGTAAAGGAGTTGAGTTTATAATTGAAATCCCTCTCAGTGATGAAAATCAAGCCTCCCCCCATTTGGTATAGACCTTTGCAGTGTTAGAAATAGAGTGCCGAATTGTTTTGGTGATATGTTTTTTCGATTAAATTTCCAATTCTATGTCTGGATCAGTTTTCAGGGGGCAAGTCAGATCACCTGCTACCCGAATGCTTGTCGATCAGTTTCATGCCATTATCAAAAAAAATCTTTTGATAAAACTCATCCGAGAGCCCCAATTCAAGAAGTGTGTTAATTTCCTCTTCCCTGGGAAAAATCAAGTTTGGAAAATCAGATCCGTATAAAATTCTGCCTTTATTCAGCTCAAGGTATGAAGAATCAAGATTAAAACCCAGATCGGTATTTTTAAAAAAAGTAAACGCGGTATCAAAATAAAGGTTTTCATGATCATTTAAAAGACCCATGAATTCTTTGTATTCAAGTGCCCCCATGTGCGCGATGTTGGCTGGAATATCCGGGTATTTTTTTAACATTTTCTTAAAGTTTTTTATTCCAACGTATTGGTTGCCAATGGGGCCGGTGCCGGTATGGAATAAAATCCTTTTGCCCTTTTCCATTACAAGGTCGTAAAGCGGAAAAAGCCTTTCGTCATAAGGGTAGAAATTTTGAACCAGAAGTTGAAGTTTGAACCCCAGCACTTTTGGGTGCGAAAGTATATTTTTAGCTATTTCCATTCCATTATCATCGTCCGGATGAAAAGCGGCAAAACAATACAGGTCGGGGAATTCATCGAGAATTTTTATGTTCCATTGGTTTAATCCTTCTGCAATACCTTTTTTATGGGCATAATTGGAATACACAACAGGAGTTACATTTCTTTTATTTAAAAAATCAACACAGTCCTTGTAATACAGTTTATATAATACATCCCATTTATAGCGGGTTGAAAATACGTTCCATATAGCGTCAATCAGCCTGTCGGGAAATAGATGGACATGAAAATCGATTATTTTTTCGGGAAGCCTATTCATTGTTCTGTGATGTTATAAGCTTTTTCGCCGCTCTTTATCAGTTCTTCTAAAAGCGGCGTTCCTGTTCTGCCGCCGCCACATACGATATAATGATTTTTGAGCTTGTCGATTTGTTTTTTCATTTTATTTTTTCTTAGTATGCCTCTTAATTCTCCTTCAATGAGCAGTGCAGTCAGGGAACTGAGCGCATAAAGAATGATCCCCATGCCGAATGTGATAAGGACCATGGTGAAAATTTGAGCAGTGATATTGCCGGAAATTTTAAAAACTTCGCCGTAACCGACACTGGTGAGCGAGATAACGGTCATGTAGACACAGTCGATAAATTTTTCTGTTCCCCTGAATATGATATAATAGCCGATACTGCCGGAAAGAAAAACAAGCAATATGGCCACCATCAGTAGTTTGAGTCTTTTGTTTATCATAATATATTATATAATCAGCGTCATACCGAAAAATCGTCAGCTGTTTTCTGCAGTTGAAAATCCAAGGTCAAAGGCGTCTTGGTTAATTTGGCTGAATGCTTTTTTCGTTCTTGTGTTTATGGCGTCCTTAACAGCATCGGCTGAAAAAGGAAGTATGCCGGTCTGGATAAGCGCACCTAAAAGAACCATATTTACGGACATTACATTCCCTGCGGAAATGGCTATCTGTGTTGCGTCAAATGCAATGAGCCTGGATGTTTTGTTTCTTATGATATCTTGAATATTTTTAATGTCAGGGTAAGTTCCCCGGCCGATTGTTGCGGTAAAAGGAGGCAAGGGTGACAGATTTGTTATGACCACAGTATCTGAGTTGCATTTGTTCATGGCCCGCAAAGCTTCAGAGGGTTCAAAACTGACAAGTACATCAGCTTCGCTGTCTGAAATAATCGTGCTTTCGGCTTCGCCAAAAAGAATGGCGGATTCAACAACGCCTCCGCGTTGAGCCATGCCATGAATCTCGCTCATTCGCACCGGAATTCCGGCCGAAAGGGCGGCTTCGCCCAGAACCTTTGATGCCAATAGATTGCCCTGGCCTCCGACAGCTACGATAATCAGTCTTGTTGTTTTCATTAGTTAATCCTTTTTATGTTTAACCCTTAACAGGTGCTATCGCATTTTCCGGACAGATCTGTGCACAGATTGAGCATCCTGTACAAAGGGACGCATTGATTTTTACCTGGCTGTTATCGATGAAAAAAGCCGGACAGGCTAGCTCATTTATACAGTCCCTGTGATTTTTGCATTTGTCGGTAATGTGGAAAGCTTTCCCTTTAAGCTGTTTCAGGCTTTTCGCGTAAAGTACACACTTCTCTTGGGCGATCACCACCGAAATGCCTTTAAAATTTAAGGCGTCTTTTATTAATGAAATACTTTTTTTGATATTAAGTGGTTTTATTACGGAAACATGCTGAACCCCGAGAGCCCTCACAAGTTCTTCAATAGAAATCCTGTTATACCCGTCAAATCCAAGCTCATTCATATCCACGCCGGGGTTAGGCTGATGTCCTGTCATGGCTGTTGTACGGTTATCAAGGATGATCAGTGTAAAGTCATGGTTGTTGAATATCCCATTAATAAGGCCCGAAATTCCTGAATGGAAAAAAGTCGAATCGCCGATAATGGACACAACTTTTTTATCTGTGACTTTTGAAAAACCTCCGGAAGTACCGGTTGAAGAACCCATGCAGATAAGAAAATCACCGGTTGAGAGCGGCGGAAGAAAGCCGAGTGTGTAGCAGCCGATGTCGGTTGGATGGATAGTATCCATGCCGTCAGTCGCTTTTTTAAGAGCGTAAAATGTTGCTCTGTGCGAGCACCCCGCACAAAGGTTGGGAGGCCGCTGAGGGATTTCAGGAATGTCTGAAAGGTCGAGTTTATTCACGGGGGCATATTGGATATCAAAGAAATCAGCCATCACCCGTCGTACCATGGCAGGGTCGAACTCAAAAAGACGGGAAAAGAGGGAATCTCCTTTGCCTGCGATTTGAACAGACAATCCTTCTTCCTGTGCAAAGGCTTTGACGGACTCTTCCATATACGGCTCGCCTTCTTCGGCAATAAGCACTTTTTTGCAGCCTTTCAAAAATGATTTTATAAGCTTGCCGGGCATGGGATGAGAAAAACCGATTCGTAAGATTTTAATTTTTTCGCTTATGTCAAGGTCTTTGGCGGCATCTTTAACATAATTGTAACTGACGCCGTTACAAATAATGCCCAGTACGCCCTGTCCGGTGATGATATTAAAAGGGGATTGCTCTGATATTGCTTCAGCCTTGTCGATATTTTTAAGAAGTCTTGCATGCAGTTTTCTGGAAACTGCCGGGACCGTAACATAATTGAAAGGGTCTTTAATAAAGTCGCCTTTTGTTATTCGTACACCCATTTCACCAAGTTCAACCACAGACGTTGAATGGTTGATCCTGGTGGTGGTTCTTAAGATAACCGGCTCACCGAGCTGTTCCGACAGTTCCATGGCTTCAGCTGTCATGGTTTTTGCTTCATCGACTGACGAGGGTTCCAGTATCGGCAATCCGGACAATTTACCGTAGTACCGGTTGTCTTGTTCGTTCTGGCTTGAGAACATGAACGGGTCGTCAGCTGTAAGAATAACAAGACCTGCCTTTATTCCAACGTAGGCGAGTGTCATCAGCGTATCTGCAGCCACGTTCATTCCAACATGTTTCATTATGCACATGCTGCGGACGCCCGAGTTAGCGGCAGCGGCAGCAACTTCAAGGGCAACTTTTTCGTTAGTGCTGTATTCAAAATAGAGATCGCTTTCCCTGGACACTTGAAAAAGGTAAAGCGAAATTTCTGAAGAAGGCGTTCCCGGATATGTGGATGCAAATGCGACACCCGCTTCGATGGCGCCACGTGCAATCGCTTCATTTCCAAGGAAGAGCATCTTTTCCCCTGGATGGTCTGTCAGTAATTTGTGCATAATCATTTCCCCGGTTCCGGCTGTATTAATAAAAAAGAAAGAGTATTTAAGCCATACTAAATACACCACTGATGTTTCCCCTGTAAAGTGTTTTCTCTAAAAATAGGGTATTGCAAATGCTTTACAAAGCGTATACTTTGGATTATGAATAAGTTTTTCAGATATTCGAGGTCAACATGTATAATTCAAAAGATAATTTAAAAATTCCAATCATTATCGCTACGAAAAACAAAGGAAAAACAGAAGAGATCAGGGAATATTTGAAGGGATTTCCGGTGGACATAAAAAACCTGGATGATTTCGGCCTCATCCCGCCTGTAATAGAGGATGGAGACACGTTTGATG
>CAZTYY010000052.1:0-18116 GCA_964617785.1 uncultured Desulfobacterales bacterium
CCGAAAATGGCTGCTTTCTGGCGGTCGATTCTTATCCGGATCGATGGAATGCCTTCAACATAATCGTCTCTGATATCTTCGGTAAAGGGAACTTGTGCAATGATCGATTTGATCTTTTTTGCAATTTGACCCAGCGTGTTGAAGTTGTCTCCGGAAATTTCAATGTTGATGGGGGCGCCGGTTGGGGGGCCTCCCTGTTCGGATTCAACGGTGATTTTTGCACCCGGTATATCTTTGATCTCGTTTCTTATTTTTTCTACATCAAGGGCGGATGGCGTTTTTCGATCCGTAAAGTCAAGAAACTGTACCCCGATATGGTTTGGAAGATTCTTGCTAAAGGAGCTTCCGCTAGTGGTTTCGACCGTTTTAGCGTAAATATATTCGATATTGTCAAGGCTGCTGGGCCCCATAAATTTTTCACCATCAGCTTTCTCGTGCTCTTTCAACACATAAGCTTCTTCAAATTGGTCAGGTAAATATTTTGTCTGGTCGCCTATGCTGTTAATGGCAAGCTCTACTTTTTTTGCAATGTTATCTATGTAATCAAGATCCGCCCCTTCAGGGGGCTCAATATTTACGTACGTATTTTTGGGATCAATAGACGGGAAAAACTCCACCGGCCTTTCAATACCGACAGTCAACAGCCATATCTGAATAAATATGATCAAGCTGGCAAAAGAGACAAAAAGCATCATCGGGCGGTGGTTAAGCGCATATTCAAGGAAAGCGCGATAAAAATTAAGAACCGGACCTTTGATATTGACCGGTTTTTCACCTGCTGATGCTACATCTTCAGCGGTTATTTCCGTGCCATGAGCGCTTTTGGGCGATTTTACCTTCATAAAAAAAGCAGCTAGCGCTGGATTGATCACCATTGCGACAAAAAGACTGGAGGACAAAGTCACAATTAAAGTAATGGGGAGGTATTTCATAAACTCTCCCATGATTCCGGGCCAGAATATCAAAGGCGCAAAAGCCACGAGCGTTGTTATAGTCGATGCGATAACAGGATATGCGACTTCGGAAGTCGCCTTCATTGCAGCCTTTGTTCTTGGAACACCCTGCTCCATGTAGCGGTATATGTTTTCAACGATAACAATAGCATTGTCCACAAGCATGCCGAGGGCAAGGGTCAGGGAAAAGAGCACCACCATATTAAGGGTTATACCGATTGTATCCAGCACAATAAAAGAGAGCAGCATGGAAAATGGTATGGCAGCTCCCACCAGCAGTGCATTCCGGAGACCAAGGGCAAAAAGAAGAACAACGACCACCAGAACAAGCCCCGAAAGGATATTATTCTCGAGATCGGCTACCATGTTCCGAATATCTTTTGCTTTATCCATGAGCTTGGATATTTTTGTACCCCCTGGCCATGCCTGCCTTTGTTGTTCAATAACTGCATCAATCTGGTCGGTGATGGCGATGATATTTTCACCGCTTCTTTTTTTCACTGCAATGTTCACCGCCTGCCTGCCGTCAAGGCGCGACCTGCTGGTTTCATCTTCAAATCCGTCAACTACCTTGGCAACGTTTTTAAGATATACTGGCATTCCTTTATGGGTACTGACGACAAGGTTGTATATTTCTTCGGGTGTTTGGAATTCTCCTGGTACGCGGAGCTGATATCTTCCGTCGCCAAGTGTTATGGTTCCCCCGGAGGTGTTTTGATTTTCACTGGTAACTACATTTTGAAGGGCTGTAATAGGTATATTGTAGTATGAGAGCTTATCAGGCTCAACTTCGATTCGGATTTCTCTTTCAAGCCCTCCTGTCACATCAACTTCCAACACACCGGGAACAGCCTCAAAATCTTCTTCAAGGTCGTCGGCGATTTCCTTCAGGCGTGAAAGTCCGCAGGTTCCGGAAAGAGAAAAGACGACTATGGGTCTTTCCGATAAATTGACTTCGTAGACAACAGGATCATCCTCAAGATCCTGGGGAAGTTCTCCTTTTGCTTCGTCGACCTTGTCTTTGACGTCACTGAGAGCATCATCAATATCGGTTCCGGCAACAAACTCCGTGTTGATTTGAGACTTGCCTTCAGAACTGATGGAATGGATTTTTTTGATACCATCGAGGCCCTTCAGTTTTTTTTCAATTTCCATGGTGATTGAAGTTTCTATATCCGAGGAGGACACCCCTTTGTAAGTTGTCGATACAAAAACATAAGGTATGGTAATGTCCGGTTCGTCTTCTCTCGGAAGCGCATAGTAAGAGAATACACCGAAAATAAGAATGATGACGGCAAGAACCGCAACACTCAGCCTGTTTTTTACTGCTGTATCTGAAACGATCATTCTGACAACTCCCCGGGATTTGTGATGGTACGCACTACTTTAACCTTCTGGCCGTCGCTGACATCTCTCTGGCCCACCGCTATTAACCGGTCTCCTTTTTTGAGGCCGCTTTTGATTTCCACCAACCATCCTTCCTGGATGCCGAGTTCGACTTTTCTGGCATAAGCTGTGTTACCTTCTGTTATATATGCGACATTCTGATTATTGATGGATATTAGGGAATATAGCGGTACTGCAATAGCGTCCGGCACTTCCCTTTTCAAAATATCGACACGGGCAAACATGTCCGGCAGAATTTCGCCTGAAGCATTGTCTATCATGAGCTCGAGATTGTATAGCCGTGCCATGGAGTCGGTTGTTTTTGAGAAAAAATGTTTTGTGGCCTTTACGGTTTTTTTACCAAGGGCATCTATTGTTACATCAAAATACTCAAGCTTTCTGACAGAGGCCACATCGGATTCAGGAATGCCGACCTTGACCTTCAGTTTGTCTGTCCGCAGTATTTCAGAAACTTTATCAGAGGAATTCAGATATTCACCTTCCTCAAAAAAAAGCCGGTTGACGGTTCCGGATATTGGAGAGCGGATTGTGCATCGTTCAACATTCAGCGCGGCAGTATCCATCTGGGCCTTATAATTTTCTGCCTGGGCAATAGCATTGTCAAGTTGAGTCTGTGTTGCCAGCTGTTTTTTGAAAAGTTCCGAAAGCCGCTTTTTTGATGCAATGGCTGCCTGATAGGATGCCTTCGCAGACTTATAAGCATGTTCATAATCACGGGAATCTATGATGGCAATTATAGCATCTTTTTTTATTGTGTCGCCTTCTTCTACAATTTTTTTAATTACTTTTCCCCTGACTTCCGCCGGTATGTCGAGTTTGATCCACGGTTTAATCACACCCGGAAGGTTAATGCGGTCCCTGATGGTTGACGGAACAAGTTCCAAGGCAACCACATTAACGGACTGGCGTGTCTGCATTGTTTTTTCACCATTCTGGTTCATTTCCTCTTCAATTGCCGATATATGTTCCCCGATTTTTTCCTGCTCAAGTTTTGTAAGGCGGCCAAGTGGCATATGCACGATGGCCTCTGCCTGACGTTCTGGAATTGAAAGATCGGAAGCGAGTTTTTCAACGGCATCCTTGCTGTTTTCTGACGAGCGGATCACATTGATAATACTGTCGATATTCTCTGCAGCAAAAGTCATGGCCTTGAGGACTGGGAGTCCTTTCTTTTTGGATTCAACCAACTGTTTTTTTGCTTTAATCCAGCCAAAGAATATAACGATGATAAGAATAAGCAAAATTACAGGAAGCACGCCCCAGATTTTTTTGAGCAGTTTTTTGGAAATAGTTTCCGTGTTGATATTATTATTATGTGTCATGGTTACTCGCCTTCTCCTTCATATTCTCTGTGTTATTATCGCTTTCCCGGTCAGGGTTGTCGGCGCTCTTCCGCATTTTTTTTTGGATTTTCTTCTGTATCTTTTCAAGAAATGAGCCTTCAGCGCGCTCTAAGTTAAGGACCGAGAGCATATAGTTGTATTTCGCATCCGAAAGCCCTCTTTCAGACCTTAGGAGGAGTGTATTCGCATCAATGACATCAAGGCTGTCCGCAAGTCCGTGCTCGTACATCTGCGAAACAGCGTTATAATTTTCTTGTGCTGATTTCAGTTTGTCTTCAAGAGAACCGAGTATGCTTTCCGATGTCTTTAATTCAAGCCATGCCTGTTCTACATCCACCGCAACCTGTTTTATAAAATCTTTTATCTGAAGCTCTACCTGCCTGTTTTTTGCCAGGGCCTGGCTAATTTCGGCGCTCCTCAATCCTCCTTCATAGATTGGAAAATTCAGGTTCAGCCCCACATGAATACTCTCATCATCAGGGAAATGCACTTCAGGGTCGGAATTCATACCCGTATAAACGCCCTCAACAGAAATTGTCGGCCAGTGGGCACCTTTGTAATAATCGATCTCAGACTCCGATATTTTATTCGCCATGCGCAGTGATTTAAGGTCCACCCTTTTTAACAAAGCATTATGTATTAATTTGTCGAGCGCAGGATATTTCCGGTTAGATTTTATTTTTTCAGAGGGCGTGAGGTTGTAGCCTTTTGGGAGTTCCACAAGTCTTGCAAGGGAGATGCGTGCAAAACGGAGATTGTTTTCAGTTGCCACAAGTTCCGTCTCTGAACCTGACAGTTCCGCTTCAGCCCTGTATAGTTCTGTCTTGGGTGTGTCTTTGAGCTCAAGGCGCAATTGAATCGCTTTCTTGTATGCTTTAAGACGTTTTACATTGCTCTCGGCAATTTCAAGGCCTTTTTTATTTTTCAGTACCGCATAATATGTAGCTGCGATATTAAAGAGATAGTCCTTTCTGGCAGCTTCAAGGTCAAAGCGGGATTTTTTTATATTGTCTTTTGCCATCTTAAAACCGGTCAGCTCTTTACCGTTAAGCGTAAAACTCTGATCGATTCTTGCACCCCACACTTGGGAAGATTCGGGCAGCGAATTTTTCTCCTCATCATATTGCTTGTAGTTACCAAATGCAGTTAAGCGTGGAACCAATACGGCAAACGCCCTGTCTTCATCCTTTTTCGCAATAAACAATTCTTTTTCTGCAATTTTTATTTGCTCTGCACGTTTAAGGGCAATTTCATAAAGGTCTTCCAAAGAAAAAACGGTTTTATGATCGGTTTTATTACTTAAAAACGTGTTGACCATAGGCTGCGCCGGAGAATTGGCGATGATTGATATGGAACAAATAATTATTATCGAAAAGTATATTAAAAATTTTTTTGGCATAAATTGCTTCCTCTTGTTTCATAACCCGGCAAATCCATTAAATAATTCAGATAATAATCGATTTGATATTACCCCAAACAAATTTTAACATGTACTAATTATTAACTCGATAGTCAAGAATTCTTTTAACAGACTGAAATCAAAGCCTATTCAAAATCAATATCAGTGCAGCAACCATTACTGAAAAACAGCTGAGTAAAGCAATATCTTTCCATGTTACGGGGCCGGGCTCATCGCCATTTCTACGCCTTGACAAGAAGAATCCGGCAATGAAGGCAGCTATGATCGCTATTCCAAGAGGGATCTCTATAGGAAACTGCCGGTATTTTTCCTCAAGTTCATTTGCCACAACTGCTACGTGTTCAGGGTTCGGTTCTATTCCGTGTTTTTCCGTATAATCTGCAATAAATTCGGCAAGCTCACTTTTTTTTAGCCGAGCATTTTCTGAAGTCTTGATTTCGGTGTATATTTTGTCTTTGACTATAACCTGTTCACAGACAGTAAACGTTCCATGCAGGACGGCAGCAATAAATGCACACAATACAATCATCAGAACACGTTTCTTAGACGATTCTTCGATTGTCCAGCTTTTGACTGTAGGGGAAAATGCATAAGAAACGAGAAAAGCCCCTGCAACGGTCAAGCTAAATGTGAGAAGCAGAACAGTTTGACGAACACTTCCCTGGAGAACAGCAAAAAGAACCCTGCCATCTCCAGACCCATAGTAAGTGCAAATAACGAAGTAGAAAAGTGAATGCACGGTAAGGACGCTGGAGGTCGCTACAAATAGCCCCTTGACAGACCGGTTGGTCTTTAAGAAGATTGCAAGCATGGCTATGAGTATGCCGGCTACCAGTTCAACAGCTATCCCAGAAAGGTCGACGACAAGCAGAGAGGGAAAAGACAAGTTAGCTGTGGCCGGAGTATAGCCGTAGTGGACTCTGCCGCCTCCAAACACAAACAAACTGAATTCTGTAAGTTTTCCTCCAATAAGGCGCCGGAACAAAGCGTGACCCGCGAACTCATGCAGGAAGAGACCAATTCGCCCTGACAGGAACAACAGAAAGAAGAAAAAGAGTGAAAGTCTGATGCTTTGCTTGAGAAAACTCATTTCCTTATTGAATCATGTATATCAATGTGTGGTCAATGAAGGGGGGGGATAAATTTCATTCCAACTGAGTAATTATTTGCAGATTGATGGCTTGATTCCATACACCAAATGACCTCCGCAGGCACGATCATATCTTTTTTAAAATTCGTAATTGGTGATTTAATTTGTTTGCACAACTGAAAGAATACGCTATCTCCTGGAGAGAGAGCGTTTTCCAGTTCAAGATTAACACCTCCAGCGCATAAATTACGTAACGTGCCATTAGAATAATTTGTCATATCCCAATCTGTTATCATTATGGGCGCGCTAATAATCTGGCGCGGATGTTTTCTTTGCCCAACAGATTTATTCTTATTCATGGCTACCTCCAAATTATTTAAAATACCCTGAGCCGGTATTGAGCATGATTCGCGATGAAGTGGAATTGAGAGAGCCTTAATAAATATCTATATAGTTATCTTTTTTTAATAAAAATGTCAACTTAAAAAAACACGTTAAAAAAATAATCAGAAAAAGACTTCGCCGTTTTCAAGCCTTATGACAAAAATTCTGCCTTGTTGTGCTTCTGTATATTTCATAATTGGATTACCTCATTTGTATTATCAGTGCTTATGTAATATATATATAGAGTTCCATAACAATAAATCAATTAACCCGAATTATTCAGCAAGATGAGCAAAAAAAGTCTTGGAAACATGCTTTCTATTTGATATAATAAGATATATTAACAATACCGGAGGTTGAGGCAATGCTCGGGAATGGTGAAACTCAAAAAGAAGCGATACGACCGGATTTCAACAAGTCCATTTTTATTGATTTTAATGGTGCCAAGATCACGTCGGATGCAGGGTTTCTTCTGATGCGGGAAGTTGACCAGCGATTTGGAAAAAGTGCCGCACAATTCGAAATTAAACAATTTCTAATTTTGACAATCTTTCACGAAGGATTTAAACAATAAAAACAATGAATCGAAATCGGAAACTCAAAATTATTATCATTGTAGTCCTTGCCATATATTCACTTGCCGGGTTTATTATCATTCCCCTTGCCGTGAAATCGATTTTACCGAAAAAGCTTGGCGAAATCTTGAACCGGGAAGTGTTCCTTAAGGATGTGCATCTGAATCCCTATACGCTAACCCTCTCACTGGAAGGGCTTGAAGTTAAAGAGAAAGACAGTAGTAAAGACTTCGTATCCTTTAGTCGGTTAATGGTAAATGCTCAAGTGACATCGCTTTTTAGAATGGGTCTTTTGATCAAGGAAATTAAGCTGGAAAAACCCTTTGTCAGCATTGTCAGGGTTTCAGATACCGCATTCAATTTTTCAGATCTTATTGAGAAAAAGGATGATGAAGTTAAAACAGCGACAGAACCCCAACCGTCCAAACCCTTTCAATTTGAATTGAGTGATATCCAGATTGTGGACGGCCGGATAGATGTCTGGGACGCTGTCATAAAAAAGTCACACAATATTAAAGAAATTTCATTCAATGTCCCTTTTATCTCCAACTTTAAAAAACATCGGGAAACCCAAACAAAACCCGGATTGAAGGTGCAGCTGAATGACACCCTAATTACTGCCGATCTTACAACCAAACCTTTTGCTGATTCACTTGAAACCATTTTGGATATTAACTTAAGCGGTATCCGCCTTCCCCATTATTTTGATTATGTACCCAAAGACTTGGGCTTTAAAATTACGAATGGCACCATGGATATACAGTCTAAGATTTCCTTTGCGCAAAGGGAAAATAAGACGATGTCGTTAAAGACCTCAGGAACAGTTGCCTTGCATGATTTGGAAATTGTCGATCCCGCTAATAATGCTATGCTTCGTCTTCCAAATCTTAATATTGTGCTTGCGCCTTCGAAACCACTGGAAAAAGACGTGAGGGTAGAAAAAATTATATTAAGTAAGCCCGAAATAGACATTCGGAGAGACTCATCGGGAGACATCAACATTTTATCCTTAGGATCACGTACCGATACAGACATTGATAGTGAAAAAACACCTTCCGGACCTAAAAAATCGGATACATCTGAACCTTTTCGACTTGTTGTTGATGAACTGAAGGTGGATTCTGCATGGGTCCGATTCAATGATCTTTACGTCGGTAAAATGTCTGGAGAAAAGCAGGCAAAGCCTGTGGAAATCACTATGGGTCCCATTCAGCTTAGAGTACAGGACTTTTCAACTGCCCGGAACACAAAAGGGCGATTTGACTTCAAGACACGATTAAACAATAAGGGAGACATTGATGCCAACGGTAAGATTGGTGTTGAACCGTTATCTGTGGAAACTGGGTTCAACTTCAAGGACGTTGTTTGTACATGGATAGAGCCATACTTGCAGGGCAATGTGCGTCTCGCAATTACCGATGGCCGTTTTTCCAGTTCCGGAGATTTGACATTACAACAAGATAAAATTAACGGATTAACAGCATCCATAAAAGGGAATGCCTCTATTGAAGATGTGGAGACAGTGGATACGTCTTATGCAGAAGACTTAGTCTCGCTTAAAGGCCTTTTTTTAAAAAAATTTGATATCTCATACAATCCAGTACAAATTAAAGTGGAGGAAATCCTTTTAAAAGGATTGAAAAGCCGGCTTGTGCTGCATAAAGACGGAGACATGAATCTGGCAAAAATATTTGTATCTAAAAATGGGCCGGACACCGGGTCAGCAACAGATAATAAAAAGGTGGACTCACCTGCCAAAGGTCCTGTAACACCGATTAAAGTCGATAAGATATCAATGCAAGATATCGATTTGGATTTTATTGATCAACAGGTAGAACCGAACTTTTCCATTGACTTGAAATTGTCGGAAGTGAAAATAACCGGTCTTACTTCAAAAGAATTTAAAGCGGCGGATTTGGCTATTAAGGGAAAAATAGATGATTACGCACCTGTGGATGTTACCGGTAAAATTAACCCCTTCCAAGAAAGTCTGTTTGCAGATATGACCCTAAAACTAATAGATATGGAATTGAGCCCTCTCACGCCGTACTCCGGAAAATACATAGGAAACGCCATAGAAAAAGGAAAATTAAGCTTGGACTTAAAATGCCTGATTGAAAAAAAAGAATTGAAAGCCGATGAAAAAATTGCCTTTGACCAGTTGACGCTGGGTCAGTCTGTGGAGAGCCCGGATTCTTTAAATTTGCCAGTGGGCCTTGCAATATCCCTTTTACAAGACCGAAACGGGCAAATAAATCTGGATGTCCCGGTGTCAGGGCGGCTGGATGATCCCGAGTTCAAACTGAGCAGCGTTATCTTTCAAGCATTGATCAATATTACAAAAAAAGCAGCTTCGTCGCCTTTTACTCTCATAGCCGCTGTTACCGGAGGGGGAGAAGAATTGCGATTTATTGAATTTGACACTGGGGATGAAGAGATAAATGATGGGGGCCGCAAAAAACTCGATTCAATTATCACTCTCCTTTATGAAAGACCGGGTTTGAATATGGGCCTAACAGGATATGTTGACACTATTAAAGACAGAGCGCATTTGGAGGATATGATCTTTCTTAAAAAAATTAAGGCTCAAAAACGGCTGGAATTGATCCGCAAAGGATTGTCTCCTAAAGCCCTGGAAGAAATAGAAGTGTCACCCGATGAATATGAGGCATACCTCAAGCTTGCATATGCCGCCGACATGTCTTCGGAACCCGATGAAGAAATGACACTTCAAAAAATAGAGAACCGGATTAAAGAAAATATCATCGTAAAAGATCCTGAATTGAAGCTTCTTGCGCTCAACAGGGCCAAGCAGGTCAAATCGTATATCTTAAAAGAGAAAAGCATTGAACCGGCGCGATTGTTTCTTACAGAAGCAGCAACGCTTTCGCCGGAACAAGAAAATAACTATAGTGCCAGCCGTGTTGAGTTAATCTTAAAATAGTCGGTCAATCAAAATATTTACTTTAATTTTTAATTCTGATGTCGATGGTAACTACTTTATCCGCTTTTATGAGGGTAAGACATGAGAGTGTTCGATATCTGTTGAGTGCTAATTTGAAAAAGGGAATGGAGAAAGTGATATCAAGCGACTGAATCATCGGCCAAAAAAGTAAAATGCAGATGATTTTCCTCGGTCACACATTAAACTGAAAAAGGAGGATTGACATGGAAAATTTGATTGAAAAAGTATTTGAATTGTTAATAATTTATGGACTAAAAGTTCTTGCAGCGATTGTTGTTTTCATTATTGGTCGTTGGGTTGCAAAGGGTTTGAGAAATCTGGCAAGAAGAGTTATGGAAAAAAAGGGAGTTGACCCCACGCTCGTCTCTTTTGTTGTAAACTTAACTTACATCGCTTTATTGGTGTTTGTAATTATTGCAGCCCTCGGGCAGCTTGGGATTCAAACAACTTCATTTATAGCTATTATCGGTGCTGCAGGCCTTGCTATCGGCCTTGCCCTGCAGGGTTCTTTATCAAATTTTGCAGCAGGCTTTCTGATGATAATTTTCCGACCGTTCAAGGTCGGCGATTTCATTGAAGGTGCAGGCACTTCCGGAACTGTTGAAGAAATTCAGATTTTTACAACCACCCTCACGACTCCTGACAACAAAACTGTGATTATACCAAACGCCAGCTTGACGGCAGGCAATATTATTAACTGGACTGTCAAAGGGACCAGACGGGTGGACCTTGTAATAGGTATCGGGTATGAAGATGATATTGATAAGGCAAGGAAGATAATGGAAGATGTCATTGCAAAGGACGAACGCATCCTGAAAGACCCAGCACCGATGATTGCCGTTGCCGAACTGGCAGACAGCAGTGTGAACTTTACAGTCCGCCCCTGGGCCAAGGCGGATGATTATTGGGGTGTTTACTTTGATCTGAACGAAAAGATCAAAAAAGCCTTTGATGCTGAGGGCATAAGCATTCCATTTCCCCAGCGTGATGTCCATGTTTATGAACATAAGGAGTAAAGTTTTCATGCTGCCGGGGATTTATTCCCGATTAAATATGAGCATGTGTTGACAAACGGTTATTATGAAAAGGTATTTGGTGGGCGGCGCCGTGCGCGACAGTCTTTTGGGCAGAAAAGTACATGACCGGGATTTTGTCATAATCGGAGCTTCAGAGAAAGAATTTCTCGGGACATATCCAGGGGCCAGGAGAATCGGAAATCGGGATTCTGTTTATATTCATCACGGTGATGAGTATACGGTTTCAAATTTGCCTGACATCCATGCTGATTTAATGCGCCGTGACCTTACCATAAATGCGTTTGCTAGGGATGAGGACGGAGGCGGCATTGTATCTCATCCTGATGCATTCAATGACCTTGAGAAAAAAGTTTTAAAACCGATAGCCGAAGAAAATTTTTTAAAAGATCCGCTTCGGGTGTTCAGGGCTGCAAGGTTCGCTGCTGAATTTTCCGATTTTCAGGTTCACCCTGAACTTGTTCGTATTATGACTCAGGTCAGTGGAGAAGGGCTGCTGACTCAAATATCTGCGGAACGGGTCGGTAATGAAGTAATAAAGGCTTGTGCAGCGTCCTCACCAGGTCGCTTTTTGCGTCTTCTCTCTGAAACAGATGCATTTGATCCATGGTTTCATGAATTCACCATGGCAGAGAAGATACCTGCCGGTCCCTCCCCGTATCATGAAGAGTCATTGCTTGAACATACGGCCCGGGTGATGGACAAGCTGGCAGGGTCTTCACTCAGGGTGTGGATGGGATTTTGCCATGATATCGGAAAGGCATGTTCACCACCGGAACTGCTGCCCGCACACCATGGCCATGATAAAAAGGGAGAAGCACCGGCAAGTGACCTTGGCAGGCGGTTGAGACTGCCTAATAAGTTTATAAAAGCCGGTGCTGTTTCTGCAGGAGAACACATGGTTGCCGCAAGATATGACGAACTGAAGCCGGGGACAAAAGTTCGTCTGTTAATGATGCTTCGGAGGATTGGTATTGCTGATGATTTGTTTGAAGTTGTGAAGGCTGATAAGGGGAAAAATTTTTTAGAAGATGTAAAAAAAGATACACGGCGGATTCTCACAGCAAGCCTGCCTCAAGAGTTTCAAGGGATAGGATTAAAGTCAGGTGAGATGCTTTTTCAGCTTCAATGCCGGAAGTTAGCATAAGAGGTCGGATATATTATGGACGATAATATTAGAATAATAGCAGAAAAAATTTCAGAGGGCGGTAACAACATCATTTTTACGGGTGCAGGAATATCAACAGAAAGTGGAATTTCGGATTATCGCAGCAAAGGTGGTATCTGGGACAAGTTTCGCCCGGTCTATTTTGATGAGTTCATGAATTCAAAGGATGCGAGGATAGAATACTGGCGTCGAAAGGAGGAACTCCTTAGAGAGCTGGAAAAGGCAGAGCCGAATCCGGCACATATGGCAGTGGCCAAGCTTCATGATATGGGCCTCCTTGAACGGGTAATTACTCAGAATATTGACGGACTCCACCAGAAGGCCGGGATGCCGGATGACAAGGTGATAGAATTGCACGGTAATACGTTAAGAATATGCTGCATGACATGCGGGGAAATATCGCCTGTTGAGGAGGCACTGAAAAGAATTGAGTCGGGAGACCCGGCACCTGAGTGCAGGTGTGGGGGATATTTAAAGCCTGATACCATATCATTTGGCCAGGCAATGCCGGTCGCAAAAGTCGAAAAATCGGCCCAACTTTCAAGAAATGCAGATTTTTTCATGGTGGTCGGGTCAACGTTAATTGTTCAGCCCGCCTCTCTTATGCCCTACTATGCAAAGGAAGGAGGCGCTTTTCTTGCAATTGTCAATTTGTCTGAGACACCTTGTGACAGCATTTGTGATGTATTGATCAGCCGAAAAGCAGGAGAGGTATTAAGCGAGATAACAGGAAGGCTATAATTCCAGGGCATACCAAAATTATACCCGTCAAAATTATACCTTGACATGAAAAAGTGAGTTGTTTATAAAACATATTTCCTTATTTTCCATAATGACTGTTGGAGATAGGGGAAATACAAAGAATAAAAAGGCTGCTATGGAGTTTGAGAACTTGCTTAAAGCTAAGAGAGATACCATTTTAAAAAAGTGGTTTGATGTTGTGGCAGGTACCTATCCGATCGATACTTCCGGTTTTTTAAAAACAGCTAAAGACAAATTCGCCAATCCTGTAGGCAGTGCCATTTCAGATAGCCTGGGATCCATGTTTGATGAACTTTTGAATGGCATGGACAGGGAGAGACTGATACCGCACATTGAACCGATGATCAAAATACGGGCTGTTCAAAACTTCTCGCCTTCACAGGCGGTTGCATTTATTTTTTCATTAAAAAAAATTGTTAGAGAAACGTTACGGAAAAAGCTTGAAAATCCTCAGGCCAGAGAAAGCGTGGTTTTTTTTGAATCGAGGGTTGATGAACTTGTCATGCTCGCATTTGATATTTTTATGGGGTGCAGGGAAAGACTGTATGATATTAAGGCAAACGAGGAGAAAAATAAAGTATATAAAGCGTTTAAACGTGCAGGATTGATAACCGAGATCCAGGATGACGATCCTGGTCTCACGGATTCCAATAATATTTAACTATAATACTTAACTAAGGCAAAAGTAGAGGTATGAGTAAATGAATGTAAATTACATGTTTTCCCTCATAGCGGTTCTGGTTCTTTGTCTGCTTGCTTATGTGGGTGTTGAAGTTCTGGGGCTGCAATCTCTTTTTGGGATTGTCATTCCGTATTTTGCGGTCTTTGTATTTGTTGCAGGCTTCATTTACCGTGTAATGGGCTGGGCCCGTTCACCGGTACCTTTCAGGATACCCACAACATGCGGTCAGCAGAAATCATTACCATGGATAAAGGCGAACAGCATTGACAATCCGTTTACAAAGGGTGGTGTCGTAATACGGATGCTCCTCGAAGTTCTCTGCTTCCGTTCTTTATTCAGGAATACCCAAATGTCATTCAAGGGTACAGGCAGCGGTAACAAGATCGCCTATCGCTGGGAAATATGGTTATGGGTTTTTGCTCTGGCATTTCATTATTCCTTTCTTGTGGTCATCATGAGGCATCTCCGGTTTTTCTTTGAACCGGTGCCGGTATGTATCCGGATGCTCGAATATCTTGACAGTTTTTTCAGGATTGAGTTTATGAGCAATGTGATACAGGTTGGACTGCCGGGTTTCTTTATTTCCGGACTGGTTCTCCTCGGAGCGGTTTCCTTCTTGTTTATAAGGCGAGTAGTAAGCCCCAAGATAAAGTATATATCCCTTGCCTCTGATTTTTTCCCTCTTTTTCTTATCATGGGGATCGCGTTTACCGGAATCCTGATGCGCTATTTTACCAAAATCGACGTTGTCGGTGCAAAAGCATTTGCCATGAGCCTTGTCACTCTGAAACCGGCTATTACCGAAGGCCTCGGGGGGCTTTTCTATGTTCATCTGTTTCTGGTTAGCTCCCTTTTAATATATTTCCCGTTCAGCAAGCTCATGCACATGGCCGGTGTTTTTCTGAGTCCTACAAGAAATCTAACAACGGATACACGTATGAACAGGCATGTGAATCCCTGGAACTACCCGGTTAAGACACATACCTATGAGGAGTATGAAGATGAGTTCAGGGAGAAAATGATTGAGGTCGGACTCCCGGTTGAAAAGGAGCAAGCATAATGTCAGAAGAACTTCCAAAAGCAGAAGAGTTGATTCAGGTTGATCACAATCCGCCTTCAACAGGCTGGATGGAGACCCCGATAAACATCAGGAAAGGGATGTACTGCTACGCTTCGAATCAAAAGAGCGTCGAGTACCTAGGGCTTCCGAACCCAAGGGAATGGAATCCCATGGATGAAGACTGGAAACTTCCTGAAAACTGGAAAGAGATTATTTACGAAGGCTTCAGGGAGCGGCTGGATAAATTTCGGTCATTAAAAGTTTTTATGGACATTTGTGTCAGATGCGGAGCATGTGCTGACAAATGCCATTATTTTATTGGAACAGGCGATCCTAAAAACATGCCGGTTGTTCGTGCCGAACTATTACGGTCGGTATACAGAAATGATTTCACAAAAGCCGGCAAAATCCTGGGGAAAATTGCAGGCGCAAGGCCCCTGACACTCGATGTGTTAAAAGAATGGTGGTACTATTTTTTTCAGTGCTCAGAATGCCGCAGATGTTCGGTCTTCTGCCCGTATGGAATCGATACGGCAGAGATAACGATTATGGGAAGAGAGCTTTTAAATCTTATCGGGCTCAATATTGATTGGATTGCGACTCCGGTGGCAAACTGTTTCAGGACAGGCAACCATTTAGGTATTCAGCCCCACGCGTTTAAAGATATGCTCGATTTTTTTGTGGAAGACATCGAAGAATTCACAGGCATACAGCTGGAACCCCAGTACAACAAAAAAGGGGCGGATATCCTATTTATCACACCGTCAGGTGATGTTTTTGCAGACCCCGGAACTTATACCTGCATGGGATATATGATCCTGTTTGACTACCTGAAAAAAGAATACGGTTTTGACATTACCTGGAGTACATATGCTTCGGAAGGCGGTAATTTCGGTTTTTTTACATCCCATGAAACAATGAAGCGGCTCAACGCAAAGATGTACGCGGAAGCCAAGCGCCTTGGTGTTAAATGGATACTTGGCGGCGAATGCGGTCATATGTGGCGGGTCATCAACCAGTACATGGATACAATGAACGGCCCTGCTGATTTTCTCGAGGAACCGGTTTCTCCGATTACCGGAACCAAATTTGAGAATGCAAAATCGACAAAAATGGTTCATATTGCAGAATTTACAGCAGACCTTATAAAACATAACAAGCTGAAGCTTGATCCGAGCCGGAACGATCATTTGAGCGTTACGTTTCACGATTCATGCAATCCAGCCCGTGGAATGGGCATGCTGGATGAACCAAGGTATGTGATTCAAAATGTATGCAACAATTTTTATGAAATGCCGGAAAATACGATCAGGGAACAGACATTCTGCTGTGGAAGCGGAGCAGGTCTGAATGCCGGTGAAGATATAGAGTTAAGGATGGCAGGCGGCCTTCCAAGAGCTAATGCCGTCAAGCATGTTCACGAAAAACACGGTGTGAATATGCTGGCAACCATATGTGCGATTGACAGGGCGGCATTTCCTGATCTGATGAATTACTGGGTTCCTGGAGTAGATGTCACAGGACTGCACGAGATGGTGGCAAACGCCCTTATGCATCCTGAAAGGACTGAAACAACAATGGACCTGGACCTGCGCGGGGAAACGCTCCCGGGAATGGAGGATGACACTGATGAATGATAAAAAGTTTATCATTGCCGGTCTGATTATTTTTTTTGCAGCAGCTTTGACGCCGTTCTGGTTTAATTTCGGCAAGGCGGCACCAGCGCCTGAACCGAAACTTTCCAAAAAGGCAGAGGCCGCAAAATATTGTGTTCTGCCTAAAGCGGAAATGAAGAGCGGGCACATGCAGATTCTTGATGTCTGGCGAGATACGGTCGTAAGAGAAGGCGAAAGAGTTTATACTAGCAGTAGCGGAAGAGTCTATAACATGAGTCTTTCTACCGGGGAAGAATCATGTCTGGGATGTCATGAAAATAAAGCCGAATTTTGTGACAGGTGTCACAATTATGCTTCGGTGAAACCTTACTGCTGGGATTGCCATATTGACCCTAAGGAGAAGAAGTGATGAAAAAAAGCAGAAGAAGCTTCTTGAAAATAGCTGGAGTTTCAGCCCTTGGCATCGGTGCAAAACCTGTTTTTAATGTGTTTGCTTCATCTGAAGAGCATGTAAAAAAGGCAGAACCGGAAACATCCCAAGGTGAAAACAGCAGGTCCGCAGAGCATTGGGGAATGGTTATCGATACCCGAAAGATCAATTCCGAATATGATCTTCATCCGATAATCAGTGCATGCCATAAAACCCATAATGTTCCTGAACTTGAGAACGTGCGTCATGAAATAAAATGGATATGGGCTGTAAAATATAAAAACGCCTTTCCAGGTAAAGAGAATAAATATCTCAATGATAGGATAAAGGACCTGCCGTTCCTGGTGCTTTGCAATCACTGCGAGGAACCCTCCTGCGTGCAGGCATGCCCTACCAAGGCGACGTTTAAGCGGGAAGACGGGATAGTCCTGATGGACTTTCACAGGTGCATAGGCTGCAGATTCTGTATGGCAGCATGTCCATATGGATCAAGAAGTTTTAACTTCAGGGATCCAAGACCTTTTATAGAAGAAACAAGCCCCGGGTTTCCAACAAGAATGAAGGGTGTTGTGGAGAAATGCAATTTTTGCGCTGAAAGGCTTGCGGTTGGCAAAGAGCCGGCATGTGTTGAAGCTTCAAACGGTATTATTGCATTCGGTGACTTGGGAGATCCGGAATCAGAGGTAAGGAAGCTTCTGGCGTCAAATTATTCCATTCGGCGAAAACAGAGCCTGGGAACAGGACCTTCGGTTTATTACATAGTGTGAGGTTATTATGCTTGAACTTGCGTTAAAAGGAACCAAAAAGTACTGGATATGGGTGCTGGCACTCCTCGGTGTCGTAAGCGTCGGTTTTGCTGTTTATTTGAAACAGCTCAGCTTTGGTCTGGGTTTGACAGGCATGAGCCGTGATGTTTCCTGGGGGTTTTACATTGCGCAGTTTACATTTCTTGTCGGTGTTGCTGCAGGAGGCGTGATGCTGATCCTTCCCTATTATTTACATGACCACAAAGCTTTTGGGAAGATTACCATACTGGGTGAATTTCTTGCGATAGCCGCAGTCAGTATGTGCCTGATGTTTATCATTGTTGACCTTGGGCAGCCGATGCGGGCCTTCAATGTGCTATTGTATCCGAGTCCCAATTCAATGCTGTTCTGGGACATGATTGTCCTGAACGGCTATTTGTTTTTGAATATAATCATAGGTTGGATCGTCCTTGAATCAGAG
>CAZTYY010000053.1:0-18110 GCA_964617785.1 uncultured Desulfobacterales bacterium
TATTAACTATGTTTTGTGTAGGAATTTCCACGCCCTTATCAATATATAAAGGTGTATCAAGAGTAAGTCCTATTTTTTGTAAAGGTCCTTCGGTTACAAGCAGAACAGCTTCAAAGGTTTGATTCTCGTCTTCAAGCCTTTTTATTTTTTGGGCCAGATAAATAGCATGATTTATTTCATATTCACCCTGTTTAGCCAACGATGCCGCTTCTTTTTGATCATATCTATGAAGATGAAGCAAAGAAGCCGATTTTTTTTCCGCCCTTTGAGCTTTTTTAAGTGTCATAGGGGCATAATCTATAATGTTCATATTTTCCGCCCTGTTCAACAAAGCCCAGACATTTTTTAAATATTTAATTTGAATAGCTTTTAATTCGGCGTTCCTGTATAACCTTTCAGCATCATCTCCTTCTTTTTTTGCATCTTTTGTATCGCCATCCTCAAGTGTTTCAGCAGCATCTTTATATTTTTCTTCTGCTTTTTTCCAGTTGATAACATCAAGTTCATTTCCTTTTACGCGCAGTGCATCTTCACGTGCTATCATTGTTTTTGTAAAGAAAACTGATGAAACTTTGGTATTATCTATTGAATCATCAAATTTTGCTATGGCTTTTTTAATTACCCTGGTAACATCATCACTATCATCGTTATCATTATACATTTTTTCTGCTTCGTGATAATATTCCATTCCTTCGTTGAAAGATTCAGGCACATAAATGTGAGCACTTATTTTTTTTGCTTCAGTGATTTTTTCATTTGCAGTCTTAAACATTGTTTCTTTCGGGAGAAGATTTTCAGCAAAAACATATGGTTGAAAAGTTATTAATATAAATGAAAAAAGAATAAAAAAACCTGTTAATTTAAAAAGTGTTTTTTTCATAAGTAACCTCAGTTTTTTAATTTTAAAAGTTATAATTTTATCCATTTTTTTATTTCCCGAACAGTTTCATTCGTCCATTTTTCTGAAATACGAATTTTTAAAAACCGGTAATAAAGAAATTCTATAAAAAAAGTGATTTTTTCACAGAAAAAAATTTTTTCAAGAACAACCCCTTCAACATCTTCTGTCTTCTGAATTTTACCTGTTTTGGGAATTTTAAGTGCCGAAAGAGCAAAACTTTCACCCTTAATAGTAAACTGACAATCAAAGTCCGCTGTTTTGTAAATTAGGTTTAATTCTGTTACAACAGCCCCTTTTTTAAGAGCCGTCATTCCTTCTTCAAGATCAGCAGCGTCTCCTTTAATGGTTATTTTTTCAATATTATCATTAATCATATTTTCAATAATAAGGCGATTGCCTATTTCAAGAGACACAGCCTCCCCTGTATCCGGGTCTTTCAACACATCTCTCTTTTTTTCCATTACAAACCATAGCCATGTAAGAAATTCATGACCGATGAATTTATATCTGTTATATGATACAGCTATATCTAACATAAATTATTCCATAAAATTTGTTACGGTCAATTTGTTTAAAACATCATTGTCCTCACCTGAAAAGCCGGCTGTCAAATCAGCAATACTGTAAGGAAAAAGTCTTATAAGAGACAGATTGAAAGATTTTCTAAAAAGGGTTTCAAATTCTTCGTTAGAATTTTTCAAGTTTGAAAAAAAGAAAAGAGCCGCTTTTTCATAATTCCAGATAACGTCATAAATATTCGGTGTGGCAGGAATACTAAGACAAAGCTTACTTTTAATATTATCCTTCAACATTTTTTTTTCGTTATTAGAAAGAAACTCCCGCCCTGTTTCTAAGAGTTTTTTTTTCATTTCGCAAATAAAATATTTTTTAATAATTTTATCAGCAATATTTTTTTTGTCTATTCTTAGAGAAAAAATAAAATATGAGCCCATAACAGGTGGAGATTTATCAAAATCAGGCAAAAACGGACTTTCAAAAGATGTCCACCCCACACTCCTTTCCTGTGAACTTTTATCTATATCTAAAATTGTTTTTTTTTTAAGGCTTTTTATCAATGTGTCTGTGACGGAACCGTCCAGTTTTCCTTTGACCAAATAACGTGTAATTGAGACGGTAGGCGAAAGTAAACCCATATTATTATTTCTCCAAAACTATTCCAAAACTATTCAGTTGACTGAAAATCAATAAACATATAGCCTGTTAAAAAACCAGTTACAAGGGATTTTTAACTTACCGGAATTAAAATATTTTATAAAAGAATGAAATTTATTGCAGACCTTCATGTTCATTCAAAATTTTCGAGAGCGACAGCGAAAAACTTAGATTTTGAAAATCTTTACATTGCTGCACAACTTAAGGGAATTAACGTTGTGGGAACCGGTGATTTCACACATCCTGGCTGGTTTTCCGAAATCAAGGAGAAGCTGGTTCCGGCAGAACCGGGATTGTTTAAACTAAAGGATGCCATAGCCAAAGAGTGTGATAAAAAGATTCACAGATCATGCCGTGGGAATGTAAGATTTATTCTTGTATCAGAAATCAGCAATATCTATAAAAAAAACGATAAAACCAGAAAAAATCACAATCTTATATTTCTGCCTGATTTAGAAAAAGCAGCGCATTTCAACGCAAAACTGGATTCAATAGGAAACATTCACTCAGATGGCAGGCCAATATTGGGGCTTGATGCGAAAAATCTTCTCGAAATTACCCTGGAAACAACGGATCAGGGCTTTTTAATTCCAGCACATATCTGGACACCATGGTTTTCTTTACTTGGATCAAAATCAGGCTTTAACTCGGTAAAAGAGTGCTTTGAAGATTTAACACCGTATATTTTTGCTGTTGAAACCGGACTTTCTTCAGATCCGGCCATGAATTGGAGGGTGTCGGACCTTGATGGATATACCCTGATATCAAACTCTGATGCTCACTCACCCATGAAGCTGGGCAGAGAAGCGAATCTTTTTGACACTAAACTCGATTATATATCAATAAAAAAAGCAATGGAGACGGGAAACCCTGATAGTTTTTTGGGTACCATTGAGTTTTATCCAGAGGAAGGAAAATATCATCTGGACGGACACAGGAATTGTGGCAAGCGCCTTCATCCCAAAGAATCTGTTTTGTGCAACAACATTTGTTCTGTTTGTGGAAAAAAGATTACACTTGGGGTTTTGTACAGGGTTGAAGAGTTGGCAGACAGGGAAGAAGGTGAAAAACCGGAAAAGACGCATCCCTATAAAAGCATTGTGCCGCTTACAGACATAATATCCGAGATTGTAAAAACCGGTCCATCTTCAAAAAAGGTTTTAACCTATTATCACAAAGCTCTTGAAAAACTTGGGCCGGAATTTGATATTCTGAACAACTTGACAATAGATGAAATTAACCATTCAGGGATGCCGCTCCTTGGTGAAGCTATAAGACGGGTAAGAAACAAAGAAATGGACATTTTTTCAGGATTTGACGGAGAGTTTGGAAAAATAAAACTTTTTAAGGAAAATGAGCAAGATGAGCTGCTTGGGCAGAAGAGTCTTTTTAAGACAGAAAGACACCCAGAAAAAAAAACACCTGGAAAAAGTCAGTCGGCAAACAAAAAAACATCTAAAAAAGCCAAGCCTAAAAAAGAAACAAGCGATAAAAAAAGAACAAAAACAATTCATCTTAACGCTTTACAGAAAAAGGCGGTTGAACATAATAGTACACCCCTGCTCATTATTGCAGGCCCGGGAACGGGAAAAACACTGACCATTACCCATAAGATTGCTTATATTATTAATAATAAAAATGTATCGCCAAAAAACATCGTCGCCGTTACTTTTACCAAGAAGGCGGCCCGGGAAATGAAAGAACGCTTGAGTCGCCTTCTTAAAGGACAAAAAGAGGTTCCACAAAAAGAACTTCCAACGGTGGCGACATTTCATTCTTTGTGCTTTTCAATTCTTAAAAATCTGAAAAACAAAGCAACGTACAGCGTAATAGATGAGTTTGACAGAAAATACATGGTTTCAGAAGCAATAAAAATAATTGAAGATAAAAGAGGGCCTGTTTCAATACCATCGAAGTCTTTTTTAGAAATGATCGTATCTTCAAAACAGAAGATACTTGAACCGTCAGACAACCTTGAAGCAATTGCTTCAAAATATAGCTGTCCGCACGACTTACTAAAGGCGGTATACGGGGCGTACCAGGACCTTTTATCCATGCAGGGTCTGTATGATTACGAAGATCTTATTTTTAAGGTCGTTAAACTCCTGGAAACAGGAAAAAATATCAGGAAAAAATATCAGGAAGTTTATAAACACATTTTCATTGATGAATATCAAGATCTTAACCATGGTCAATACAGGATTGTCAAGGCGCTTGTTTCCGAAGATCGAAACCTGTTTGTCATAGGAGATCCTGACCAGTCAATATATGGCTTCAGAGGAGCAGAAGTTGAGTATTTTAAAAAATTTATTGAGGATTACTCTAACGCTGAAGTAATTCATCTTAAAAAAAACTATCGCTCTACCGAAACAATACTTGAAGCCTCCTATCAAATCATTAATGATCAGCATGTTAACTTTTCTGGCTCAAGGATCTATTCAGAAATAGAAGGGGATAAACAAATCAGTGTTCTTGAGGTTGATAGCGAAAGGTCCGAAGCTGTAGTAATTGGAAAAAAAATTGAAGAAATGATTGGCGGAACCGGATTTCACTACCAGGATTTTGGAAAGGCGGAAAAGGCTGACGCAAAGAAGGAAAACCTTTCTTTTTCAGATTTTGCAGTGCTCACAAGAACGCATTCACAGAGCAGGGTTTTTGCTGATGTCTTTAAAAAGGCCGGCATTCCTTTTCAGGCAGTGAGCCGTGAGGACATGCTTTACAGAAAAGGTCTTCCGGAGCTCCTTTCTTTTTTAAGAATAATAGAACATGTCGGGTCGTATGCCGACCTTGAAAGAATAATATTTTCTTCAGGAATCGGAATTGGAAAAAAGACCTTTACGCTGCTGAAAAAATGGTGTTTCCAGAACCATCTTGCCCTGAACGAGTCTCTTTTAAAAATAAGACGTTTTCCCGTAAAAGGAATGAACCGTATACAGCAGCTTAAACTGGATGAATTTTTAAAAACCCTTTCAACCCTTGAGGGCAGCTGCAGGAACAAGTCTTCCGGAGAAAAGCTCCAGGTTATAAGAAGTGCAATCAGCAAGATAAATGCAGTCATTCAAAAAGATGCGCAGACAGAGGAGGTGTTCAGAAACCTTGTTGCAATATCAAACAAACACCGAAAGACCACAGAGTTTTTAGAGGAAAATTCTCTTTGGTCAGATACGGATATGTATAACCATAATGCAGAAAAAATATCGCTGATGACTATGCACGCATCAAAAGGCCTTGAGTTTACAGTTGTTTTTATCGCCGGCTGTGAAAAAGGTTTTGTTCCTTATGAAAGAGAAGGCGGTAAAGAGACAGACCTTGAAGAAGAAAGGCGGCTTTTTTTTGTTGCAATGACACGAGCCAAAAAAAACTTATTCCTTACACACGCAAAAAACCGAAGGGTTTTTGGAAAAAAACTAAAAAGGGAAATGTCGCCGTTTATAAAGGATATTGATGTTATTTTAAAAAAAGATGAAAAGATTTTACAAAAAAAACATTTAAAGACAAAACAGATACAGCTTGAACTGTTTTAAATATTAAAAGCATATGGAGCGTTATATAAAAATTTTATTTTTAACCCTTGTTTTTTTGCCTTTTACAGGTCTCCCGCTAAGAGCAGACATATATAAATTCATTGACAGCAATGGGGTTCTCCATTTTACAAATATTCCGATATCATCAGGTTATCAACTGTATATCAAAGATAAACCGGGAATGGCTATTGACTCAGATTCGGATGATATGTTTGATCATTATATCTCAGAGGCGTCAAGGCGCTATGAAATAGATTTTTTTTTAATAAAGGCGTTGATAAAGGTTGAATCTGATTTTAATCCAAAAGCGGTTTCACGGAAAGGCGCAAAAGGATTAATGCAGATTATGCCGTTTAACTTTAAACATTTAAGCATAAGAGACCCATTTAACCCCAAAGAAAACATAATGGGCGGTGCAAAATATTTAAAACGGCTTCTTCTGCAATATAAAGGACGGCTTCCCCTGGCGCTTGCGGCATATAATGCCGGCCCCAAAGCGGTTGACAAGCATAAACGCATTCCGCCTTACTGGGAAACGGAAAACTATGTAAAGAAAGTCATGAAATATTATAATGTATTAAAAACCGACACAAGAGGATTATAATGAGAATCGTCACAAGAGCTGACTTCGACGGTGTGGTCTGCGCAGTTATACTTTTTGAAGCGCTTAAAATAAAAAAACCGGTTAAGTGGGTTGAACCGTCTGAGATACAGAAAGGCCAGGCAGATATCCAGGAGGGTGATATACTGGCAAACCTGCCGTATAATAAAAACTGTTCCATGTGGTTTGATCATCATTATTCAAACCAGATAGATCATTCATTTGAAGGAGCTTTTGAAATAGCACCGTCTGCAGCGGGAGTGGTTTATAATTATTATAAACACGGTCTGAATCAAGACTACAGTGAATTGATAAGAGAAACAGACCGGATCGATTCTGCAGACCTTAACATGGATGAAGTTATGTTTCCGGAAAAGCACCCTTATGTTCTCCTTTCAATGACAATTACCGGCAACAGGAAAGAAGACGAACCCTACTGGAACAGGATAATTGACCTGTTGAGAAAAGGGGATATCAAAGCGATAATAAAAGATCAGGAAGTAGAAACCCGGTGTAGAAAAGTCGTTGAAGAAAATCGAGAATACAAAAACCATCTTTTGAAGCATACCACGATGAAAAAACATGTTGCGATTACAGATTTTCGGTCCTTTAAAAAGACCCTTGTCGGCAACCGCTTTTTAGTGTATTCACTTTTTTCTGAATCTGTTGTAAATGTTAAAATCCGTTATGATAATGACGACAGGGAGAAAGTTATTGTCAGCGTTGGGCATAGTATTTTTAACAGAAACTGCAATGTAAATGTCGGTAAAATGCTTTCAAGTTTTGAGGGCGGAGGCCATGCAGGGGCAGGAGCCTGTAACTTTCATGTGAACAAGGCTGACGAATATATTCCTAAAATAGTAGACATTCTAATTAAAAACAGAGAAACCGGCCCTTAACGGCCGGTTTCTCTAAAAACTATCGGTTGCAACAATTAAATTTTTTCGATCCAGCCTTCCGGAGCCTCTTTTTTGCCATACTGAATATCTGATAAGGCGGCAAAGAGCCGGCTTGACATTTGGCCAACCTCTCCGTTACCAATAGTGATGATATCATCACCATGCTTTATAACTCCTACGGGAGAAACAACAGCAGCGGTGCCGGTTCCAAAAACTTCCTGAAGAGTGCCGCTTTTGTGAGCATCAAAGACTTCGTTAATACTGATCTTTCTTTCAGTTGTTTTTATGCCCCACTTTTTTGCCAGCGCAATAACAGAGTCTCTTGTAATCCCCGGGAGAATACTGCCGCTCAGCATTGGAGTTATCAGTTCATCGCCAATAACAAAAAATATATTCATTGAGCCGACTTCTTCAACGTATTCTTGTTCAACACCATCGAGCCAGAGAACCTGAGAATATCCGGCTTTTTGGGCTTTATCACCGGCCAAAAGGCTTGCCGCATAATTTCCAGCTGTTTTTACATGGCCGACGCCGCCGCGTACGGCTCGAACATGGTCTTTTGTAACCCATATTTTAACCGGGTTAAAACCTTCTTTATAATATGCACCAACAGGCGACAGAATAATAAAAAAACGGTATGTATGGGATGCTCTAACCCCAACAAATGGATCTGTTGCTATTATCGTGGGCCTTATATAAAGCGATGTGCCCATGGTTTGGGGAACCCAATCCTTTTCTATTTCCAGAAGTGTTTTTAAAGCACCAAGTGCAAAATTCTCGTCAAACTCAGGAATACACATTGTCCGGGCAGAACGATTAAAGCGCTTGAAGTTTTCTTTTGGTCTGAAAAGCTGAATGTCTCCGACATCGGTCCTGTATGCTTTTAGTCCTTCAAATATGGCCTGTCCGTAATGAAGAACCATTGTAGAAGGGGCCATATTTATACTGGCGTATGGTTCAATTCGCGGATTGTGCCATCCTTTTTCAGGGTTATAGTCCATATTGAACATATGATCCGTAAATAGGGTTCCAAAAGTAAGATCCGAATCTTCAGGGCGACTTTTTAAAGCTTCCGCCCTTGAAATAGTTAATTCCATAGGGTCCTCCGTATATTAATTATTTTTCATTACTCCAAAGCATAAGGCCGTCTTCCCGCATTGTATTCCCTGTACAGCATTCTGTTGTTTCTTTTATAATTATTATAAGTTATAAACAGTAAAAATAAGTATAAATATTTTTATTATTAAATCAAGTACAAAAGTCATTTAAAAGGAAACAATTGACATTGGAACGATGGTCGTATATTAATCTCGATTTTTAATGACTTTAAAAAGGAAGCTTATAAGGAGAACAATATAAATGGATTTACCTGGAAATAACGAGGCGAGCATCGAACCTGTAAAATTAGGTCCTGACAACAGGTTTAAATTCGAGTGCCATAAGGGTATAAAGTGTTTTACAAAATGCTGCAGAGGCATCAACATCATGCTGACACCGTATGATATTGTTAGGCTCAAGAACCGCTTAAAACTATCATCAACAGAATTTTTGGCTATCTATACTGTTCCTGAACTTCTTGAAAAAACGGATTTGCCGGTAGTCACCTTAAAACTGATGGATGATGAAGAAAAATCATGCCCTTTTGTTCGGGATGACGGATGTATTATTTATGAAGACCGGCCGACCTCTTGCCGCTATTATCCTCTGGGCGTTGCCTCTCTGAGTCACAAAGAGGAGATTGATGATGAGTTCTACTTTTTTGTCAATGAGTCGCACTGCTTCGGCTTTGAAGAGGAAAAAGAGTGGGCCGTCTCCGAGTGGCGAAAAGATCAGGGCGTGGATGTACAGGATGAAATCAACTCGGAATGGACCGATCTGTTGGTTAGAAAAAGATCTTTTCCACCCAATGTCAAACTGACAGAAAAAACAAAAAAGATGTTTTTCACTGCAAGTTATGACATCGATCAGTTTAAAAAATTTGTTTTTGAGAGTTCGTTTCTAACGCTGTATGATATTGAGCAAGATGAGATTGAAAGAATAAAGAATGACGAACCAGCTCTCCTTGATTTTGGATTTAGATGGTTGAAGTGGCTGCTGTATAAAATAGGCGATTTTAAATTAAACGAGGAGACTGTCGCGGCAAGAGCTAAAAAGACGGAAAAATAGAAAATGCCGCCCTTAACGTGCGGCATCGGATTAGTTTGGGCCGGGCTCGATAGTCTAGTAAAAAAGTCATCGGAAAGAGTTGTAATATCTTGTAAGAAGAGTAATCGTACAGTTCACAAATACACATTTTATCCGCCCTTCCATTAAAAAAGCAGGGTCTTATCTCTTATCTATACCCCAGGCTTTCAAGACCCTCAAACGTGCTTCAATTTCTTGCGTACATCCGGACCATTCTGAAGGTGTTGACAATGCCTCGATTATTTCAGGGATGCGAACCAGTCTGGAGTATGTCGAATCAGGAAGCAGGTACCACTTCCCGTTGGCTTTCACCTTGTGTCCGTATATCGTCGGCACTTTTTTTGTATCCGACTTCAGGCATTTGAGAAGCACCTCAAGTTCGGGAGCATCAAGGCGGTCAAGGTCGGAGCGGACTCTTCTCGGGGCCTTGGCATTGCCTTTGACCGCCCGGCGGAGTTTCATGTCGTTCCATTTTCTGATAACCCAGTGCCTTCGATGAAAAGCATATAAAAGGGCCGGTATTACCAACAGATAGGTCAAAACCACACCCATTGGTTTCCGCTTAAACGGTGGCGTTCCCAGGCCGTCCGATACCGTCTGCTGGAATGCGTAATAATAGTAATGTTTTTCGGTAAGAGGAAATCCCGAAGTGATGAAATTAGGAACGTTCGACCATTTTTCCAAGGAGCGAATATCGCCGTCAAGTTCCGACGGTTCCTCCAGGAGGTCCAATGCCTCCTTTGTCATGAGGCTTTTCTCGACCGCCACTCCCATTATTCGGCATGCCACCCGTTCGGTTTCAACGATATTGCGCCCGGCAAGAATAAACCCAGGACGTTTTGGAATGGCTCTGTCCCACTTTACCCCCATCCAGCCGTCAGCGGCAATTACACCATCAATTATTCCGAAATGGATCGGACACTTTTTCAGTTGCACAATGGTCGGCTTCGCACATCCGGTGGGCCTATGGTAGTGCCACATCTTGTCACCCTCGGGAAGGGAACCATAGGTGTTCTTTACCAGAAGAGTATACCCTCCGTACACATGTGTCTTGAATTTTGCGAAGCTGATTCGGAAATCTGCTTCGAGCCATACAGTTGAGAGTTTCAACTTACCATTGGGCATCTCTTCGGCCTTGACTTCCGTGGTGTCGGCTCCCAATTCGACAAGCTGATAAGGCAGGAGACTACCGTCTGAAGCTGCGACATGCGCTGTTGTGGACGGACGTTCCGATACAAAAGAGTGAACGCCCCCGTTTAGGCCCATAGCCGTCATTACGGTAACAGAGTTTCGCTCTGTGTAGGTCAATTGATATGCGTTGGAGCTTTCGACCACGCTGATGTTTGGATACCCTTTTTCATGGAGACGCTCCACGAGAGCAAGCACAAGCAGTGGATCAGTTGTTACGCCGTCATCGTCTCGTCGGACAAACATGGAGGCATTGGGCTTGATGACAATTTTGAAGTCGCCCTTCTCTTTCTTCAGAGTTTCTCTCACCGCTTCAAGCTCTGTCTCAAAAGCGGCAACGCCCAGCACTTCGTTAAGGAGTTTTATTTTGTCTCTTCCATCAAGGTATCGTAATACAATTTTTGATGACATAAGTGCAGCCTCCGGAATATTCTATTCTTAAAATTTCACGCAAAAAAACACTATAGCTCTATCTTTTGATAAAAAATCTTTTTTTGAATTGATACGTCAAGAGCGCTTGTTCGTCAACAACCTTGCGAGTAAAACATACAAATCGTGTGAATATTAAGCCGGGGTTGCTGGTTTTGATCGTATCAAAGTTGATGTGGGGAAATAATAGTTGTCGTTGATCAAACGCTATTCAATATCGAAAAGAAATGAGATATGCTGCCGCCTAACACAAATAAGTGCCAAACCGCGTGATGATACGGTAGTTTTTTCCATGAATAAAAAACGACGCCCGCAGTATAGAAAACACCGCCAATAATTAAAAGTGAGAAGCTTGCCGGCGGAAGAGTACTCGTTAATTCCTGCATTACACTCAAGCAAAGCCATCCCATAAAAAGATATAGCCCGATTGACAGTTTTTTTATCCTTTGAATATAAAATAATTTTATCACAATGCCGGTTGCAGCCAATGCCCATATCACCCCAAAAAGGCTCCAACCCAAAGTGTCCCTCAGATGAACCAGCAGAAAGGGCGTGTAGGTGCCCGCAATCAGAAGAAAAATGGCGGAATGGTCAAATTTTTTCAATTGGATCTTTAATAAAGGATTTGAGATGCTGTGATAAAGCGTTGAAGCTGAATACAGGATGATAAGGGTGCTACCAAAGATTGAAAAGCTGACGATATGCCATACATCACCATGAAATGAGGCCATAATGATCAAAGCGACAAGTCCGGCGATACTTAAAAGCACACCTATTCCATGGGTGATGCCGTTGGCAATTTCTTCACGGGCAGTATATTGATTTAATGAAGCATTCTTTTGTTTCGACATGTTATTTTTTAGTGATGACCGTATAAAAAGTTACTATCTCTTTTTCCTCGACATTGAACCATATTGTATATTTTTGAGATAGCTTCTATTACTATTGGATATGACTTACCAGGGACAATTTCATTTTTACAAAAGTTTTACTTTTTGGATACAGCACTGACAGCCCCATGTGCTTTTACTGGACTAGATCAGTCAAATACTGAATAATGATCCATCGAGGACAAGCGTGGTTTGTGTGGATTGTGAGGCGCCGGAAGCAAAGGCCTCTTTTGAAGCTGTTTTAAATGAAATCAAGTAGCAAGGTCGGGTTGAGACTGTAGCACAGAACAGACAGACTACTTTTCTTTTATATGTTTGACCAGGTGCGCTATTTCGGGGAAAATCAATGCTTTGCAGGCGAGCCTGCATGCATTGATGCTTCCCGGCATGCAGAAAATGGCTGTATTTCTTGCAATACCGGCAGTGGCCCTGGAGAGCAGGGCGGCTGAATCTATCTCTTCAAAGCTGAGCTGAGCAAAGATAGGGCCAAATGCGGTCAGCTCTTTTTTGAAAAGGGGGCGGACAGCCTCTATGGTTACATCTTTGCTGCTGATACCCGTGCCGCCGGTGAGGAGAAGCACATCAGGCGCAAATTTTATGAGCGCACCTAAAACTATTTGTGTAATTATTTCAGCGTCATCCGGAACAACTTTATATAAAACGGTTTCATGCCCCTCTTTTGCGATCTGCTTTTTGATCCACTGTCCGGCTTTATCATCTTCAGCAGTTCGGGTTGTCGATACTGTTATCAGGCCGATGGTTAATTCTGCAGGCGCATTTTTTTTATGCTCTTTTGAGCTCATCATTTCTCTCCTTCCTCAACGATAGTCACGGCGTCTTTCTGGTCATGTTCTGATAACAGTACATTAACGGTTTCCCTGCGTTTTGTTTTTACGAATTTTCCGACATAATCCGCCTGTATGGGAAGCTCTCTGAAGCCTCGATCTACAAGTACCGCCAGTTCTATCCTGCTTGGCCGCCCAAAGTCGATAACAGCATCCATGGCTGCCCTTGTGGTCCTTCCGGTAAAGAGGACATCATCCACAAGAACGATCTGTTTGCCGTCAATGGGAAACGGTATATCAGTGGCTTGAACTACAGGTTGAGCGCTGATCGTGGTCCAGTCGTCCCTGTACAGGGTGATGTCCATGTCGCCGGTTGGGATTTCCGCTCCTTCGATTTCAAGAAGGATGGCTTGAAGACGCTTGGCAATATAAACCCCTCTGGTTTGAATCCCGATAAGGGCGAGGTTTCCCGAACCCCTATGCCTTTCAAGAATTTCATATCCGATTCTTTTAATCATCCGGTTAATATCCGCTTTTTTCAGGATTGTAAGGCTGCTGCTCATAATGTTATCCCCCGCATTCGATATACGTGTGAAGCGTGTGCAAGTTTGAACCATATATAGAGAATATACATTTATCAAGTATCTTTATAGGCCTACATTAAATTGCCTTGCTTTTGACACCTCTTTTTTTTAAAAGCAGAAGAGATAGAAAAATGCGAATAAAACTTGTCGTTTTTTCAAAAGGTTCTTACATGAAACATCAATGTACGGGAGTTATTCTTGCCGGTGGACTGAATGCGCGCTTTTTAGGCACTAAAAAGGCGTTTGAAAAAATAGGCGGAAAAACCGTTTTCTCTTATATTTATGATTTGTTCAGAGAACTCTTTGATGAAATAATACTTATAACGAATGATCCAATCGATTATCTTGCAATTGATGTAAAGATAGTCGCAGACATATATCCGGTCAGGAGTTCTTTGACCGGTATCCATACAGGGCTTGCCATTGCATCAAACAAATATGCCTTTATTTCCGCCTGTGACACACCGTTTATCAAAAAGGGACTTGTGGAGCTTGTTCTTGACGGTATAGATGAAAAAAACGATATTGTTCTTCCGGAGACGGAAAAGGGGATTGAGCCGCTTTGTGCCGTATATTCAAAACAGTGTCTGACATCAATGGCGCAAAGCCTGAAAAAGGAAAAACTGAAGATTAAGCTTGCAATCAAGAATCTTCGCATAAAAAATATCCCTGAAAATTTGTTGCGGAAAAAAGACTCTGAACTGGTGTCGTTTTTTAACATTAATACACCTGAAGACATTGAAGTGGCTGAAAATATGATAAAAAAGGGACAAATATGAATGCTTCAAACATGATAACAAAAATAAAACAGCTTCCTGATTTTCATAAGGCGGGAATGATTTTATGCCACAATGGAGTTGTCAGGAGTACATCAAGGGATGGCCGCAAGGTTACAGGGCTTAGGGTGGCAGTGGACCATGAAAGGCTTAAACAGGTGATTCTTGAGAACAAAGACAGACCCGGCATTGTCGAAATATTGATAGAGATTGTCGAGGACAGAGATCTTAGCGTAGGAGACGATGTGATGGTGATGGCTGTTGCAGGTGATATAAGGGATAATGTTATTCAAGTGCTCGAAGATACGCTTAATGCAGTCAAAACGACCGTTACGACCAAAACCGAATATTATGAGTAAAGATAAGGGCTTTATAAAAAGCCCGATTTCTGTGTTGCGCTACACCCGGAGTTCATTCGACGTACTATCAGTACGCCTCATTCCTCAGGGCTTGCGCGCCTTGAACTCAAACTTTTTACTTTGCCATCACAATTATGATTTTTTATAAAACCGGCAATTTTACTGGGAGGGCCTAATGCCCGAATTTACGCATGTTGATGAAAAAGGGAACGTCAGGATGGTCGATGTTACTGAAAAAGAGTCGACGCTTCGGATTGCTGTGGCAGGCGGAACTGTTGCCATGAATCAAGACACTTTTGAAAAGATTGTGGATAACAGGGTCAAAAAAGGGAATGTTCTGGAGACCGCGCGTATTGCGGGGGTAATGGCGGCAAAAAAGACAGCCGACCTGATTCCCATGTGTCATCCCCTGAATATTACCCACGTGAGTATCGACTTTACGCCTGATGAAAAAAACAGTTGTATCGGGATAAGATCGGAAGTGCGGCTGAAAGGGCAGACAGGTGTGGAAATGGAGGCGCTGACAGCTGCTTCTATCTGTGCGTTGACCATATATGATATGTGCAAATCCCATGACAAGGGGATGATCATAACAGATATCAAACTGCTTGAGAAGTCAGGCGGAAAAGCAGGGGAATATAAGTGTCTGTAATTAATTTATATGCCTATATTGTTCCGGCGGTTCTGGCCGGCTTTGTCATAGGCTGGTTAATCGCCAGGTTGAGATACACCGCAGTTGCGGCGCAGCTTGTTAAAGACCTTGAAAAGGCAAAAGAAAGCATGGCTTCGTTGACTGAGCAGTATCTTGAGGCGTCAAAAGATCTTGCGGCAGCCCGGGAGAGATACCGGATGCTTGAAAATATAAGAACTGATATGACGGATGCCTTTAAAGCGGTTTCAACAGGCGTGTTGAAGGAAAATAACGAATCTTTCCTGGATCTTGCAAAAAGAACTTTGTCCAAATATATCGATTCCGCCAAAACAGACCTGGATGCCAGAAATAAGGCGGTAAAAAATGTCGTACAACCCCTGAAAGAGACTTTGGACAAATATGACCAGCATGTTTCAACAATGGAGCGTGACCGTGAAAAAGCCTTCGGCGGTCTTGCAAAACATATAGAAACCCTGACCACATCCCAGAAAGAGCTGCAGAAAGAGACCGGTAAACTTGCAAGCGCCCTGCAGGTGCCTCATGTCAGGGGCCGCTGGGGCGAGGTGACATTGAAACGGGTTGCGGAGCTTTCCGGTATGCAGAACAGATGCGACTTTTTTGAACAACAGACAGCCCGCACCGAAGAAGGTGCCATGCGGCCGGACATGATCGTTAAGCTTCCGGGAAACAGGCAGGTTATCGTTGATGCCAAAGTACCATTGGCCGCATACCTTGAAGCCCTGGAAGCAAAAGACGAAACAAAGCGCGAAGAAAAGCTTGCCGACCATGCCAAACATGTGCAGATCCATATACAAAAGTTGGGCCAGAAAAGTTACTGGACCGGCTTCCAGCCTGCACCGGAATTTGTTGTTCTTTTTATTCCAGGCGAGAATTTTTTCAGCGCAGCCCTGTCAAAAATTCCAACCCTGATAGAAGAAGGCGCTGCAAAAGGGGTAATTCTTGCCACGCCGACAACGCTTATTTCACTTCTTAAAGCGGTTGCCCACGGCTGGAGCCAGGAAACAATGACAGAAAATGCCAAGGCCATCAGCGAACTGGGAAAGGAGCTTTTTGAAAGACTGAACATGATGGCCCAGCATCTGAACAGACTTGGCAGGGATCTTGAAAAAAGTACCAATACATACAACCAGGTTGTCGGTTCATTTGAGCGCAGGGTCTTTTCATCTGCAAGAAAGTTCAAGGAACTCGGCATACCCCTGAAAAAAGGTGATGATTTTCAAGAGGTTACGCCTGCAGAAGCAAGCGTGCGGAAAATAGAGTCTGATAACGAGACAGATGCGAGTAGCTGATGCATCAAAAATAAACCGATACTGCCATTTTGATAATTGTCATGGCAATAACAGCTAAAAAAAATATCCGAACGAATTTTACTCCCTTAAGAGCCACAAGGTTTGAACCGGCATACGCCCCTATCACCTGACCTATACCCATAATGATTCCGGCAGTATACACAACATTGTTTCCAATTATAAAAAATATAAGAGCGATAATATTGCTGGTGAAGTTCATAATTTTTGTGTGAGCAGTGGCTTTCGTTAAGTTGCGTCCCAGAAACACGACAAAAACCATCATCCAGAATGATCCTGCTCCCGGTCCGAAAAAGCCGTCGTAAAAGCCCAGTGTAAGACCGAAAATAATATAAAATGCATTGTGTGGTAAAACGGCTTTGCGGTCTTTTGTACCAATCTGAGGAAAAAAAAGAATATAAAGGAAAACAGCCAACAGTAAGATTGGGATAATATTGTTTAGAAAACCTGCAGGAAGGTGTTGGATTGTTACTGTACCGATGCCTGCTCCAATTGCTGTAAAAATTATGCCCTGAAAGGTTTCCCGAAAATTTACCAGATGTTTGCGGCTGTAATTCAAAGTTGCCGTAAAAGTGCCAAAGCTGCCCTGAAGTTTGTTTGTCCCAAGGGCCAGGTGAGGAGGAAAGCCAGCGGAAATCAGAACCGGTAGAGAGATAAGGCCGCCACCGCCGGCAATGGAATCCACAAAGCCAGCAAAAAAACCGGCAATGCCAAGGAGAAAATATGTATGAGCTGCCAAAGGTTCCATAGTATTTATTGTATCTGGGGTTTGCCCTGGTCGGAAATTGGGTCAACACTTTGTAAAGGTTAGTAAGACAAGGCTGGTTCCAAAAAAACTACTTTTTTGTTTTTGCATATTTGGCAATGCGGCTGTCCCAGTATTTGTTGGCCTCCTCAATATACATCTCTTCAGGAATAAACGGTTGGTTTAACTGTTTGGCTGTGTCTTCCGAGATTTTCATATGTTCAACCACTTCTTTTGCGGCCTTCCGGACATTCTTTTTATAGTCATCCACAAGTGGTCCAAGAGGCGTTTTCTCGTCCATGTTCAGTAATATGGCCTGGCCCTTATAAATTTCAAAGAGAACTTCCGAATAAAGATCTATTGATAGGCGCTTGAAATATTGGCTGATAAATTCGCAGCATTTCTGCTCCGGAAAACCGCCTGTAGCAATTACACCGAATTTAGGATATTTATCATACTTTTTAAAATGCCCGGTATATCCGTTTTCCATTTTTACCAGGTGCGGATCGACAATCGGTGTTAACCTGTCTAAAAATGTCTTCATGACGCCTGTCACGTTATGCGCGTAAACAGGAGTGGCCATGACCGCAATGTCAGATTTCATAAACTTATCAAGGAGTTTTGGCATGTCATCTTTCAGGATGCACTGGCCGGGCGTCTGGGTCCAGCATTTCAGGCACGCGACGCAGTTCTTTATTTTCTTTTCAGCCAAGAGAACAACATCAACTTCCGCGCCCGCTTCTTTAGCACCTTCGGCAAATTCATTGATGATTACATAGGTGTTGCCGCTTTTTTTATGTATGCTTCCGTAATAAATGGTTATTTTCATAAATCGGATCCTCTTTCAAGTGTCTCTTTATATTTGAGAATCAATTGTATGTCAAGTTTATCGAATATACCTTCACACAAAATTATTTACAGTTTCTCCCGTAATTGTTATATAAAAAAACTTATTTGAAATGGCTTCTTTTTTCTTTAGCGAAATTGAAAAAGTTAAATTTTTTTAACTTCGCAACAGATTGAAAAAACATTTAAATGCCCCCGTAGCTCAGTGGATAGAGCATTGGATTCCTAATCCATGCGCCGCAAGTT
>CAZTYY010000054.1:0-17392 GCA_964617785.1 uncultured Desulfobacterales bacterium
TTCATGTTCATATTTGACACATCCTAACCATTTAATTATATAGTCTGTCTGTTGGAGTACTTCACGTCTAAATATGGAACTTTTATATTAAGAAAGGCGAAAAAAATGCTGAACTTAACAACCGCTGACTTAAAAAAGACCGCAATATCAACCCTCATTGTTCCGGTTTGTGAAGACATGGAAATTCATGAGAAGCCAATCATAAAAACCCTTATCCGTGAAGCAAAAAAGCTGAAAGAATTTAAGGGTAAAGCGAACGATGAAATCATACTGTATAATATGCCATCTGTTAAGCCTGAACGGATTTTCTTTACAGGTATCGGCAAGCTGGCCAAGCTCACACCAGAGGTATTCAGAAGCCTTGCAGGCCGAATTGTAAAGGCATGTGCCACAAAAGGACTTAACGAAATTCTTTTTGCTGTTCCTTCTGCAAAGAGACTGAAAATCGAAACAGGGTCTGTTGTTGAAGCGTTTCTTGAAGGAGCTTACCTAGGAAACCATATGTTTGATAGATATAAAAAGGACAAAAAAATCAAGCCTATAAAACGCATCTACTTTATGGTGCCTCCTGATGTAAAACAAAAATTTAAACATTTGCCGAAACGTGTTGAAACCATCTGCCAGGGCACAATCCTTGCCCGGGAGTGGGTTTCAATGCCACCCAATGATAAGACACCGGGACTGTTTTCAAAGAGAATCGTTTCTATGGCTAAAAAAGAAAACCTGAAAGTAACGGTATTGAACGAAAAAGATATGAAAAGAATGAAGTTCGGCTCTCTTTTAGCAGTTTCAGCGGGAAGCGTTAATAAACCTTGCATGGTTGTGATGGAATACAGTCCTGTCAAGCCTCAAAAGGAAATTGCCTTTGTCGGTAAAGGCGTAACCTTTGACTCAGGCGGTATTAATCTTAAAAGTGCGAGTGGCCTGGACACAATGAAAATGGATATGGCCGGTGCGGCAGCAGCAGCAGCATCCCTCATTACCATTGCTAAACTCAAACCCCGTGTTAAAGTGACCGGTGTTATCCCTCTGGTTGAAAACATGCCTTCAGGAAATGCGGCAAGACCGGGTGACATTGTAAAGAGTTATTCGGGTAAAACAGTTGAAATCGGAAATACAGATGCAGAAGGACGGTTGATACTGATTGATGCCCTGTCATATATTATCAAAAAAAATAAGCCTGACATTGTGATTGATATGGCAACCTTAACCGGTGCATGTGTCGTGGCTCTTGGGGAAAAAATAGCCGGTGTCTTTTCCTCTGACGATGAGCTTGCATCCGCAATCATAAAATCAGGCGAAAAAACAGATGAGCGCTGCTGGAGGCTTCCGCTTCCTGAAGATTATAAGGAACTCATCAAGAGCGACTTTGCAGATATCAAAAACCTTTCCTCTTCCCGTTATGGGGGGGCTATTACAGCTGCGTTGTTTTTGGCGGAATTCAGGGAAAAAACAAAGTGGGCACATATTGATATCGCAGGTCCTGCATATGCTAAAAAAGGAAATGCATACTGCGGTCCCGGAGGCACCGGCTTTGGTGTCCGTCTTTTCTGTGATTTGCTTGATAAAATATAAATTATTGCAAAAAGATTCTGGATGAACAACAGATATTACATAATGTTTAATCCGTTTGTGATCGACCTCATGGACAGGACAGGAGAAACAGATTTTACACCCATCGATCTTGTCTCTCACCTGACCGGTCTTGATGCTTCAAAACTGAATAAAAATAATTACCTCGATTTCTTAAAGCCTGACTTGTCAAAAGAGCGGCATGGAATTCTAGAGCATTTTGGCATGGAAAATTATGCTTCATCCTATATCGCAAACCAGATATCTCATGCTGACCAAGATGCAAAAGTGTTCATAGCTGACGGCAGGAGGTTAAATTTAAGGGATATTATAGCGCGTGAAGGTAAAAAGCCCGAAGCAGTCTTTATATCTTCCATGAGTTCTAACTTTCCAACAGCAGTAGGAACAACTATTCCCCTGAATCATGCAAAAATTCCGGTTATAATAGGCGGTGTTCATGTTTCAACATCAAAAAACGACATTGAAACATATATTAAGAAATATGCCCCGAATCCTGATCTTATTTCAAGGGTGGTAGGAGCCGGTGATTCAGCTGTTATCGCCCGCATCATATCCGACCTTAAAAAGAACGACCTGAAATGTGAATATTCGGGCTTTAGAACCATGGAAGACGGCATGTGGGGGAGTAAAAATGTTTACGGGCTTCCTGAAATGAAGCTCAGTTTTTTAAAGAAACTGCCGATTGCAGGCAATATCCTTTCAAACATGTGTCGATTAAATGTGACTACACCCTATATCGGCTGTCCGTATTCCTGTAATTTTTGTTCGATTTCAACGCTTCCGAAAGAAAACAGAAAGTTTATGTCAAGAAGTCCTGAGGATTTTATTAATGAGTTAAAAAATATTCAGCGAAACAACCATGCATTGAAAAAAAGGTTTTTCTTTTTCCTTCCTGACAACTTGATGCTCGGGGGCAACAACCTTGTTAAAATCCTTGACCAAATTATTGAGAATGACCTGAAGCTTAACTATGCGGTACAGGTTTCCATAGATGTTGCCAAAAATAAAGAACTCTTGAATAAATTGCGGCTTTCCGGGGCTTCCCATTTTTTTATCGGGTTTGAATCGCTTGATATCAGAAATCTGGAGTACCTTGGAAAAAATTCTGTTAAAGATATTAAAAAAAGCGGTTTGACCGTATCGGATTATTATGCCGGTCATGTTAAAACAATTGTTGATCACGGCATCTCCATTCATGGGGCATTTATCACTGGTTTGCCCTTTGATTATTTCAATGATCTTGAAGATCATACCGGAAGAGATATCGCGAAATTTTGCAAAAATAATAAAATTGGAATTCAGCCTGCCGCATTGAGCGATCTGCCCGGCTCTATTAATTTTAAAAAGAGCCAGAACAACGGGTCTTTTTTATACGGCAGGCAAGGAACAATGGATTACCTGCTAGCGCTTTGCATCACGGACCTGTCGGAAATGAACACAAAAGTTCCCGCGTCTTTAAAAAACAGCCCGCTTGTCGCTGCATACATGGCCTGGGAAACAGCCCAGATAGTCGGCTCAAACTATAATGCGGTCAGCTCAGCCATGCATATGGCAAAAAAAGCCTGGATGTCGCCTACCAAAGCAGGCAGAAGAAACCTGAAGGATAGAATGATCGACGCGTTGTCTGCAATCGTATTTCAGTTGGGCGTAAGTGCTTACAAGGACGTGGGAGATTCGCTTGCTTTTTCGCGAAACGGAAAAAGGGGCACTTTTGAAAGACTGTATGCTAATGAAAAAAATCCGGATGTAAAAAAAATATTTGGACACTATATCGAAAGTTTTAAATAGGGGGCGCAATGTCTTTTAAAGCCAACCTGTTAAAAAAAATAAAAATAGATAAAACAGCAAAAAAAATAATTGAATCCATAAGGCCTATCGGCAGCATTCATAAGGTAGACAAAGAAAGTATGAAATATCTTCTCGAGTGCGCCGAATATAATGCTGAGAAGAGGAGAGACCTTGATTTGTACCATAAGGAAAAAGATGGCGAAAAAAGAAGAATCCTTGTGCTTGACAACGACCTGGCCATATATCACACAACCATCGACGATGTGGTGATCCGGAAAAGCCCTTATGTAAAAGAGATGATCAGTATACGCAACGTTATAAAAATACTGAACGATGCGGATGTTGTTGTGAGCAAAAAGGAAGTGTCTGTCAGGGCAATACAAAAAGAGTGCATAGAGATGCTCGATCTTTCATTTGACGAACAAGATCTTAAAGCAATTGAAAAAAGTGGAATAGATGCCCTTGCCTTCTCTGATACAGATGTCGTGCTGGAATCTTTTTCACTTTTTGGGGAAATCCTGGGATATGTCATGCCGCCGAAATCATTTATAGTACGCGGGCAGACTGTTTTGAGCCGTTTAACGGAAATGGAGGATGAAACCAGGTCGTATGGACCGATTGTTCTTTACAATGCCGTGGAGAATAAGATAAAAATGATTAACAATCAAATTAAAGTGAACGAAAAAGAAAAGATAGAACATCTGCATAAAACAGCTTCCGGGATGGGAAAACCTGACATGGAAGGTGAAGATGTGTTTAAATTTTTAAAACAGGAATCAGAAAAATTTAAATTATAAGGAGCTGAAAAATGAAAAAACTGACCATATTAACCAGTATCTTTTTTCTAAGCATCATAATTCCGACTTCATCATTTGCTTTACCCGGCATCAAAATTGAAGGGGCTTTGGGCGGTTGGATGCAGTCTCCCACCGGAGATATTTCATATGTTCCCGGGGGAGAGATTGGTATAGATGATACCTTGGATTTTGAAGATGACTTTAAATATGATGACCAGACAAGAGTTACCGGAAGATTTAAGCTGGAGTTGCCCGTGGTGCCGAATATTTACTTGGTAGCTGCCCTGGCTGAATTTGACGGCAATGGGGAAAAAGGTGTGTCTTTTGATTTCGGAGATAATGAGGATTCGTTTCAAGCCGGCGTTCCTTTTTACTCAAAAGTTACCCTCAACCAGTATGATATCGGTTTTTATTACAGCATCCCGTTACTTAGTACAGCCACACTTGACAAATTGAACATCGACCTTGGTGTCAATGCAAGAATTATTGATATCAAAGGTGAAGTTAAGCAGGACACGTCAAATTTAAATGATTCGGAAAGTGTAACACTTCCGGTTCCGATGCTGTTTTTAGCCGCACAGTTCCGTCCCATTGAAAGGATTGCCCTTGAAGCCGAAGGCCGTGGTATTTCAATTGGCGACAATACAGTATTTAGCGTCATTGCAAGGCTGAAAGTAAAGATTGCGGGCCCTGCTTTTGCGGCAGCCGGTTACCGGTATGATTCCATAGATATTGATGAAAGTGACGTGAAGCTGGATACCAGCATCGGTGGTCCGTTTTTTGAGGCTGGGGTGCAATTTTAAAAGATATTAATCAGATGATTACTGAACAGTTCAAACTGTCCACAATGGACACCTTTTGCTACATGGCAGGGGATGAGTCGACAAAGACATGCGCTCTGATCGACCCTGCCTTTGATACAAAGCGAATCCTCGCTGAAGTAAAAAACAAAGGGTATACGGTCACACATGTTATCAATACCCATGGTCATTCCGATCATTCAGCCGGCAATTCTGTAATAATGGAAGCAACTGGTGCAAAACTTCTGATTCATCGACAGGACGCCGCCATGCTGGGTAAATTTTTAAACAGGACCTTCTCAAGGGTTCTCGGCGGAAAGGGGTCTTTAAAACCAAATGTTTTGCTTGAAGACGAAGATGAAATAAAGATCGGAAATGATATTTTAAAAGTATTGCACACACCAGGCCACACCAGAGGGGGTATATGTCTTTACACTGAAGGCCATATTTTTACAGGAGACACGCTCTTTGTGGGAGCAGTCGGAAGAACCGACCTTCCGGGGGGTTCCTTAAAAACTCTGATTCAATCCATACATGAAAAGATCTATACATTGCCGCCTGAAACCGTTGTATGGCCGGGCCATGACTACGGCGCAACTCCCTGTTCAACAGTTTCCATGGAAAAAGAGACCAACCCATTTACAAAATTTTAGTAACGGCTTGATATGAAATATTGAGGGTGTCCGGAGGTTGTATATGACTAAAAGCAGCATGCCCACTGAAAACGGCATCAAAATAGTCCCAACCGGTTGTTGTCATGACTGCGGAGGTCGTTGTGTACTCAAAGCCCATGTTAAAGACGGGAAAATCATCAGGGTTGAAACCGATAATGGAGATCAACCACAGATACGAGCATGCTTGCGCGGTCGTGCTTATCGCCAGAGGGTTTATTCCCCGGACAGGCTAAAGTATCCAATGAAGAGAACAGGAGAGCGGGGTGAAGGAAAGTTTGAGCGAATTTCATGGGATGAGGCTCTTGACCATGTAGCCTCAGAGCTGAACAGGATAAAAGAAACCTATGGCAACTCTTCAATTTTTTTCTGTGCCGGTTCGGGCAATCAAGGAATGCTTCATGGTCCCATACCGGTTGGATTTATGCTGCTGCAATTCGGAGGCTTCACGCGATTCTGGGGCGCGCCATCATATGAAGGCGTTCTTTTCGCATCAATGGCCACATACGGTACCATAGACACCGGCAATTCGCGAGATGACCTTCTTAACTCCAAATATATTATTATGTGGGGATGGAATCCTGCAAATACCATCTGGGATCCGGAAACCAGTCTGTTTCTGGCAAAGGCAAAGGAGAAGGATATCAAAATTGTGGCGGTTGATCCGCGCTATACGGACTCGGTCGCTTCTTTTGCGCATCAATGGATTCCAATTCGTCCCGGTACCGATGCAGCGATGCTGATCGCTATGGCATATGTTATCATCACCGAGAATCTCCATGACAAGGATTTCATAGAAAAGTATACACTGGGTTTTGATGCATACAAAGATTATGTCATGGGCAAAACAGACGGGGTCGCAAAAACACCTCAATGGGCTGAGGCCATTACAAAAGTGCCTGCCAGTGATATAGAAAATCTGGCACGGGAATATGCAACCAACAAACCCGCAGCACTGATTGCAGGCTGGGGCCCTGCCAGAACCCCGATGGGGGAACAGTACTCCAGAACAGCCAATGTGCTGACGGCGATTACCGGGAATATAGGCATCAACGGAGGATATGCAGCAGGTTTTATGAGGGCCTATTCAAGCCGGAAAAATACATTTGTCAGGCCGGAAACAAAAAACAGCAGACGGGATCCGGCAAAAGGAGGCATACCGTCAAACAATCCTGTTGAAAATGGAGCCCCCCCGCGAAAAGACTCTTTATATAGATTAAGGGGCGGCACAAACCCATCAAGCGCCCGCATACATTTCAGCGAACTTTACGATTCAATTCTACAGAGGGAAAAGGGAGGGTATCCTGCTGACATAAAAATGGCTTATGTGGTTGCAAGTAATTGGCTCAACCAGCAATCCAATACACCCCGGGGCATTGAGGCTTTTAAATCGCTTGAGTTTATTGTTGCCCACGAACAGTTCATGACGCCAACAGCTAAATTTGCCGATATTGTTCTACCGGTTAATACTTTTATGGAGCGCAGTGATATTGCGCCCCCCTGGCTTGGGTCACCCTATTATATATATCTAAACAAGGCGATAGAATCAGTGGGCGAGTCTAAGTCAGACCTGGAGATTTGCAAGGAGCTTTCCAAACGGATCGGTGTGGAAAATGATTTTTTTAATCTTTCTGAAGATGATCTCCTGCGTTCCATCGCTCTTTCACGAGATGATATCCCTGACTATGATGCCATGAAGCGAGACGGAGTATTGAAAATAAAGACATCTGAGCCGTTTGTTTCATTCAAAGATCAAATCAGAGATCCTGAAAACAATCCTTTCCCAACCCTTTCCGGGAAGATTGAAATTGAATGTGAACACTTAAAAGAAATGAACAACCCTTTGATTCCCTCCATACCAATGTATATCAGCCATAATGAGAGTTATGATTCCCTGAAGGCAGACAAGTATCCTTTGCAGCTTCTTACAACACACCATAAAACCAGGGCGCATTCTACATGGCATAATGTGCCTTGGCTAAGAGAGGTCGAGCCGCATTCAGCTTGGATCAATACAACCGACGCTTTGGAACGCGATATAAAGGATGGAGATCTGGTCGATATTTTTAATGACCGTGGGAGAATACGTATCATGGTAACAGTGACGGAGCGAATTATGCCAGGAGTTGTCAACGTCAGTCAGGGAGCATGGTATGATCCTAATGCAGAAGGGATCGATTACGGGGGGTGCGCCAATGTGCTTACCAGTGATGAGCATTCACCCGGCGGTGCGCCGCACATGAACAGTATCCTGGTTCAAGTGGAACCATCACCTATAGAGAAAAAAGAGAGGCTCTAAATGACACAGATTGGTTTGTACTTTAACCAGGAGCGGTGCACAGGATGCTACACATGCTGCGTCGCCTGCAAGGACTGGTACGACCATGATGCTGGAGCTGTGAACCTGATGCGCCTTGCGATTACGGAACGAGGAACTTTCCCGGACCTTTTTTTATCCTATCTGGCGATGCCTTGCTATCATTGTGCTGAGCCGTCCTGTATAACAGCTTGTCCCGAAGATGCTATTTCCAAGACAGAATCCAACGGCACCGTTTTGGTTGACCGGGAAAAGTGTGTCGGAAAAGACACATGCGGAATGCTCTGCTTGAAGGCCTGTCCCTATAATGCACCACAGTTCGGGGCCGAGGAAAATGCCAGAATGCAGAAATGCGATTTTTGTTATAACCGTTTACAAAATGATTCAGCGCCTGTTTGTGTTGAGGCCTGTCCCATGTATGCTCTGGATATCGGTCCTTTGAATGAATTGCGGTCGAAATATGGTAATTCGGTTGATGCGAGCGGTTTCCGCTATTTTAAAAAGGTCAAACCCTCCGTGATCTTTACACCCAGAAAAGAACAATTTTGATGAAGTCGTAAAAAGTCCCAATTCCGTCACTCCGGCGAAAGCAGGAGCCCAGAACCTGTTGAAATGACCAGATTCTGGCTTTCGCCAGAATGACAACAAATGGCTTTTTTACTTTTTACGAAGCCATCAATTTTAACCCTGTTTGTTTTCGTCTATTGTTGTGATGCCAATATTTTATTCGCTACTTGGGACCCGGGATGTCATAGGTAGTGCACGAACCGCCGGAGCAGGTTTTGGTTTGGGAGGATGCTCCTTTGTTTCCTCCGGGAGCATTGCCTGTCATGGTGAAATTTGTTGTGCTGATCACACGCTCAAAGTCTTCAGAATCGCATTTAGGGCATGCCATCTTGGCTTTGTCATCATCGCTTATCACAAGCAGTTCAAAAAAATCATCGCACTTCAAGCACTTGAATTCATAAATTGGCATAATCTTCCTCTTCTATTATGGTCGGGGAGAAGACTTGAACTTCCGACCCCGTAGATCCCATTTTGCGCGAGAGTGGAAAAAAAAACAATATAAATTTTTTATTGGTGCTATATCATCCTTGACATGCGTTTTCTTCTGCCATATGAAACATTTAGAAATTTTGTAGCTCTGACAAAGAGATTGGAATATTTATGCTGGTTCTGAAAAATTTTTAACCAAACACATTTTCAGCACAGGGGGATAAGTCTATGGGATCAATCAACGATTGTAAGAACTTACTGGAATGCGCCTATTACTGGGAGAAGAATGATTCTGACCGGGTGTATTTCACGCAGCCGATGGGGGGCGGTGACGCCAACATCAAGACTTGGACCTGGAAAGAGGCGGTCGGAGAGGCGCGCCAAATGGCCGCATATCTAAAAAGCCTCGATCTGCCGGAAAAAAGCAATATCGCATTGTGCTCCAAGAACTGCGCTCACTGGATCATTGCGGATCTGGCTATTTGGATGGCAGGGCACGTCAGCATACCGATTTTTCCGATTTTGACAGCGGACATTGTCCAATACACCCTTGAGCATTCCGAGGCCAAGCTCCTTTTTGTGGGCAAGCTCGATCCGATCTGGGATAAAATGAAAAAAGGCGTGTCCGATGATTTGCCGAAAATCGCTTTCCCCCTGGCACCGGAAAACGACCATGACAAGTGGGATGATATTATCGCCAAGCATCAGCCGCTGGCTGATCCGGCAGACCGATCCCCGGATGAAATGGCCACGATTATTTACACCTCTGGCAGTACCGGCAAGCCCAAAGGAGCCATGCTCAGCTTTGATGCCATGCTCCGGAGCGCCAAAGGTATTTCGTCTTATATGGAGATAAACAAATCAGACCGCTCCATGTCCTATCTGCCGTTATCCCACAGTTTTGAGCGTTTCGTGGTCGAATCAGTGTCTCTTTATATCGGTGGTTCGCTCTGGTTTGCTGAATCTTTGGACACCTTTTTGCAGGATCTCCAGCGCTGTCGGCCCACCCTGTTTATTTCGGTGCCGCGCCTGTGGCTCAAATTCCAGCTAGGCGTTTTCAAGAAAATGCCGCCGGAAAAATTGAAGCGTCTGCTGAAAATCCCGATTCTCAAAGGTATTGTAAAGAAAAAAATTCTTACGGGGCTGGGATTGAATCAAGTAAGGTTCGCAGGTTCCGGATCAGCGCCCATACCCAAGGAAGTTCTCGAATGGTACCGGAAATTAGGTCTTGAACTGCTGGAAGGCTATGGAATGACCGAGAATTTTGCTTATTCCCACGCCACCAAACCCGGACAGGTGCGGGTCGGCTATGTAGGGACACCCTATCCTGATGTTGAACAGAAGATCAGCCCTGAGGGAGAAGTGCTCATCAAGAGTCCGGGCAATATGATGGGGTATTACAAGAATCCTGAAGAGACCAAGGCGACCTTTACCAAAGATGGTTTCCTGAAAACCGGCGATCTGGGTGAACTTGACGAAATGGGTCGTTTGAAAATTACCGGCCGGGCCAAAGAACTGTTCAAAACTTCCAAAGGCGAATATGTGGCTCCGGCGCCCATTGAGAATCTCATTGCCAATCATCCGCGCGTGGAAGCTTGCATTGTGACAGGTTCAGGGTATCCTCAGCCGTATGGCGTAGTGGTGCTGTCCGAGGAGGCACTGGCTGCCATTAAAAATGGCGAAAAACAAACCATTGCCCAGGAATTGACAGAGCACCTCAAAGAGGTCAATAGTGAGTTGACTGCTCGCGAGCAATTGGCTTTTCTGGCTGTTACAACGGATGAGTGGTCGCCGGAAAACGGATTCCTGACACCGACCTTGAAAATCAAACGTGCCACGCTGGAAAGCACCTATGGTCCGCTATCCGATCAGTGGTACAGTGCCAAAAAGGCTGTTGTTTGGCAGGACTAACGGCGATAAATTATTTTGGGTTAGTTCACAATATAGTTATAAAAGTCAGATGGGGGTCGCAAGACCCTCATCTGACTAGCTACTTCCCATCCGATTAAAGCCTTCTTTCTCGCAGATCCCCAACGATATTGATGAATTTTTCCAGATTTTGCAATCACCCTATGACAAGGAATAAGATAAGCAACGGGATTGATGGCAACAGCGTTAGCAACAGCTCGACATGCTTTAGGATATCCAATATAAGAAGCAATGCCCTGGTAGCTTGCAACCCATCCTTCGGGGATGCTTAATAGCGCTTTCCATACATTAATTTGAAAGTTTGTACCCTTAAGATGTAAATTAAACGGGCGTGTATTTTTGACTTGATCAATTATGAATATGTTCTTCACTATTGAACTGATGCGTTTTGGGTTTTCAGCGAACGCGGCACCAGGCCACGTTTGAAGAAGCTGGCTAAGCGCTTCGGATCGTTTGTCCCCTTCTACAAATCCAAGATGACAAATACCTCGTTCGGTGATTGCAAGTAAGCATTCACCGAATGGAGAGTAGCTGAAACCATAAGATATTTTCAACCCGGCCCCCTGTTTTTTGAATTCACCAGGAGTCATAGCCTCGAATGTGACAAATAGATCATGGAGACGACTTGGACCTGAAAGGCCTGCTTCTATAGAGGTTTCAAGAAGGCTCTTGGAATCGGCCAGTTTCAGCTTGGTATAATCAAGGGTCATAATTTGTAGGAATTGGATTGGGCTTATCCCTGCCCACCGCTTAAATAATCTATCAAAATGATACTTGCTCAAATGCACGCTTTCTGCAATTTGCTCAAGGGTCGGCTGGGATTTGAAATTGTCCTCAATGAATTGAATAGCTTTTTCGATCCTTTGGTAATCTTCTGATTGCTGTGAATAGTCGTTCAGATGCATTTCAATCCCCATATTTTTTTCCTTCAAATATGATGAACTCGTAAAAAGTCAATTTGGAATGGCAAAGTAAAAAGTTCAAGCCCGGCTTAAACTGGGGGCGTCGCAAATCCCGGAAGCATCAAACGGTTATTTCTTGGACTGGGCCTTTTGCATATGCTGCAATTTTTTCCATAGATCTTTCACCTGCTTTTCTGTATTTTCAAGGCTTTCACCATTGTCGATCACAAAATCCGCGTACCCTTTTTTTTCATCAATGGGAAGCTGGCTTGAAATGATGCGAAGCGCCTCTTCTTTTTCGATGCCGTCTCTTTTCATGAGTCTCTTTGTTAATTCCTCTTGGGAGATATAGACAACCAAGAGCTTATGAAACAGATGCCCGAGGTTTAGTTCGATCATCAGCGGTACGACTACCATAACAATGGCGTCTGGATCTTGTGCAGTGATCTTTTCAAGCTGGTTAACAAATTCGGCGGCAATCTGCGGGTGTGTAAAGCTTTCCAGCTTTTTTCGTTTTTCCAGGTCACGAAATACAATATCCGAAAGCTGCCCACGATCCAATGAGCCGTCTTCTTGCAGTATTTGATTCCCAAAAAATTTTACAATTTGTTGATATGCTAGTTTTCCCGGTTCAACGACTTCATGGGCGATGAGATCAAAATCGATGATTGCTGCGCCTTGTTCAGCAAACATGTTAGCAACCGTGGTTTTTCCACTGGCAATTGTGCCGGTTACTCCTACTAATAGCCGGTTATCGTTACCCCGGATCATACGCAACTGCTCTATACCGCCATAAGTTCCCGGGAACGCGGAACCTATATCCAATTCTGCGCCCGCATAGCTGATGGGATAGCGGATGCCCCGGCGATATAGCGTTTCAAGCCCGCGCAGGGCTTTTCCCATTTTGTCGGCAGGCACAGCCATTACCATGTCTTCATCCTGGGCATGTCCATAGCGGCGTTCTCCATAGCAGGGAATGCTCAGCGCCGGTTTGCCGGTTAAGTAACAACGTGCGATTGCATCCGAGCAGGATGATTCCCCGACACAATAAAACTGCATTGCCTCGTATTCTTCAAATTGAAGGGCATTGATGAGAAGCATCATCTGCGCCGGGTTACCATAGATCAGCACAATATCAGGATCAAACGGGTTGTAGAGCAGGGGTGCCAGAGCAACCGCTTCATACTTGTTCAGTGGGAGGCGAGGTATTGACTTTTCGTATTTCTTTCCGTCTTCTTTGGTGCGGACCCACACAATGCTGCGGAAGGTTCCATCCTCGAACTCGGGTGGATTTTCGGAAAGTCCGATGATTGAAGGACAGACAGGTCCCAGAAAATCCTCCGCATCTGCTCCCACGGTCCAGTCGGAGTTGCGAACCAGCGAAATGAGCTGGCACAGGGTTCCTTTTTGTGTTGGTCTGCGCAAATAGGGTATCTTCTCCATGTCTTCCTTTTTCTTCATCATTTTGAAAGCAACAGGAAATGACGTAAGCCGCATTAGCTGTTCGAATCGTCTGATTATGGGTTCCCAATCGGTTGTTGTTTGCATGTCTTTTTATCCTTTTTGGGTCTGTTTGCGGGTGAGTACCGGATGGAAAGCGGCTGAGTGCAGCGCCTCCACCAAATCTTTTTCGTTTTTTATTGTTGCTGAAAACGCAGTTGCATAGGTTCCTACCGAACCAACTTCATGGGCGTCACTTCCGGCTGCTCCTGCGAGACCGAGTTTTTCCGTTACTTTTTTGGCAAATTGGTTTTCTTCGGGGGTTACTTTTCCGTTCAGAATTTCCAAAGCATTTACCATTTTGAACATGTCACGTTCTGCGGCTTTTTCAACCGTCAGACCCAATTCCTGGGCATCAAAGATCAAGAATCCGCGGAATGGATGAGCCATGACCATATAGCCTTCAGCTTTTTTGACTGCGGCGCTTAACTCCGAAAGCTTAATGACGCCTTGAATGTCTATATCCAGACCATAAACCAGAACATCTCCTTGATCCGTAATGATCTCATTCCCGCCTAAAACCAGAAAACCATGCTTCTGCCGTAAATTCTCAATATCCGATTTCTTCCATAAATGGTTGTGGTCTGTTAACACAATGCCGCCTAAACCAATTGTTTTCGCCTCGGTAATGATTTCATCAACAGTGATGGAACTGCAAGGGGAGGCCGGAAAAGTATGAACATGAAGATCAATAACCGTATTGTCGTCATCTCCGGGAGTCCATTCCGGGATATCTGGAGTTGATGAAACCGGGTTTTGGAATTCGATTTTAATCGTCTTTTGAGTGGATGTTTTTCTGGAACCGGAAACCGGTTTCTTTTTGAGGTAGTCTTCCCGCGAAAGATTCGGATTGTTTTCCCTGGCCTGCTTGAATCCTATGGTCAAAGCAGCCGATTTGGCAGCATGCCCCATTTCTAAAAGCAAATTTGCAAAATGACGACATGCCCCCCGGCCAATGGTTTTTTGTACCTTTGTCCGAAAACCCGGTTCAACCCGGAAACCGACGGCCACATTCAGATTGTTTACCGCCCGCTGGCATTCTGGTGTTGTCCACCGATTCCATTTTCCGGAAATGGACCGGATCTCCAACTCCTCCAGACTGAAAACAGCCTCCATTTCAAGCGCATACATGTCATCATCCAAAATTCCGTGCACCTTGAGTTCTTCCGTGCTGATTTTATCCACACTGACAACTTTATTTCTTAAATATTTGAGCATCTATCGCATCCCTTTTCTTGTTTTGTATCTATGTCTTTTTGACTGTTACGGCCCTTTAATAAAAATGATCGGGACATCAAAAATGATAAAATCGCAAAACGTTTCTGTAGACAGTTTAGGTGGACGGGTTAATCCCTTCAACCAGTGATGAGCCGGGAGCAAAGGCTGCACACCGGTTATACAATCTGATATTGGCTTTTACCATCGCCTTGTATTCGGCAGCGGTCAGTTCCTGATCTTCCGGAACCATGGCGGCCATATCCTTAGTCGATGTTAAAATCACTCCATGACAAGCCTCCTCCACCATAAAGAGAAGCTGGCTGTTTGTCGTTGTTTCCCTTACAAGCCCCTTGAAAATTTTTGTCATTCCCGGTCCGATTCGAACCCCCGTTAATTCGGCCAGATCCTCAACAGCCTCTTTTTCATACGGGTCAAAACAACGATCAACCATTGCCGCTATGGATGTAATCTCCATATCCGGCAGCTTGACGACAATTTCGACACGCATATCGTTCAGGGTGTCGACAAGGTGGCAGATCGACCGTAAGGCCCCATTTTCAAATTCGTCTACGCTGACAGACCGGTTTCGGGAAAATTTAAACAAGTTGACATTGGGCATTGGTTTCGACCTCCTTTAAACAAAATGCATTGCGTTTTAAAATTGCGCGTTAGCGTTTTAAAATTGCACAAATAATAAAACAATGTTTTAATTAAGTCAATAAAGTATTTGGTGAAACGCGAACGATTGCATATGTGGAATAAATGGGTGATATTGATATGAAAACAGTTTGTTATTAACGTACTGAAACAGTCTTCCAGAAAAGAGGAAAGAAATAATCCAGAGAGCTCACTAGTTTCCACTGTTGTCCTCGATAATACCAGATAGAGATTTCGCGTTGCAGATGCATGAAGAAAAGACCGGTAATCTGGACGTTGTCTATTTCCAGATCGAGGTCACCGCGCTCTTTGCCCTGATCAGCGATTTTGGAAATTAACTCCTGCACGTCATAGCGTGCGTAAGCTTCACGTTGCATCCATGTGCGAGTGGGTACGGTGATGAAAAAGGTAATCGCCAGTCCGGGGTTGTGGTCATAATAGTCCATCAGCACCCAAAAGGCTTTGCGAAAACGTTCTCTAGAGCTTTCCAGGCCTTTGTCATGTAGAATTGCAAGATGTTTCATCTCGACTATTTTTTCTTCCAGGATATCAAGGATAAGCTCTTCTTTTGAACGGAAATATTTATAAATTGTTCCGGTGCTAACGCCTGAGGCTTTGCTAATTTTCCGTATATTGACTTGATGGAAATCATTGCGGGAAAAAAAATCCAGCACCACAGGGTAAAGCCTGTTTTTCAATTTTTCAGGCATTGTTGAAATTATATTTTTATTTTGTTTCATATTTGTCTTTTTATTCTATTTTTCAAAAAAAATTGGTACTTTGTTTTAATTATTCTATTGTCGACTCAATTTTCTGTCAAGGTTTTTCATGATAAAAATCACTGCTATATAAAAATCCCGCAGGTATAAACTTTTTATTCTCTCTAACAGAGCTCAAGGCGGTAATAAAGTTTTGGCATTTTTGCGGGCGGGACTATAGATAAAACTCTAAAAACAATATCCAAACTTAATGAATATTACATATCGCACATCCATATCACAACAAACAAATTAAAAATAATTCTGGTGATCATTTCCGGCGAACCCTATCATTAACCAGTTTAAATTTATGGGTATTTCCTAAACATATCTTAAATTTGCGCCATCTTGATATAGGAAAAATATATCACTTCGGCAATTCAGCTCTTTATTTTAGTGACCATATAAATATTGTGTGTCAGTGGAAGGACTACGTGTTGTCAACTGGAGGCTTCATTTGAGCCTTGAAACTGCCGCGCGCTTTTTTGTTTGGTTGTTTTGTAAAACAGCTTTTCTATGATATGAATGAATAAATCAAATTTTATCAATAAAAATTGTGTTGATAAACTCATAAAGGAGCAATCATGATTAAAAAATCATTTTTAACTCTGGTGCTATTGTTGTCTTGTTTGTTCGTTTTTAGCGGCACTGTTTTTTCTGAGGATTTAGAAGCACTTTTAGAAAAAGCAAAGCAGAGTGATGCCGGCGCTCAAAACAGCTTAGGCTTTATGTATGCCAAAGGCCTAGGCGTATCACAGGACTACGCCGAAGCTGTAAAGTGGTATAAAAAAGCGGCTGAACAGGGATATACCTCTGCACAGTATAACTTAGGCGCCATTTATGAAAGGGGTGAAGGTATACCACAGGACTGCACTGAAGCTATGAAATGGTGGAAAAAAGCGGCTGAGCAGGGATATGACGAAGCACAATATAGTTTGGGCGACATGTATAAAAATGGTGATGGTGTACCACAGAACTTTTCTGAAGCAATGAAGTGGTTGGAGAAAGCTGCTGAGCGTGGACATGCGAAGGCTCAGAACAATTTAGGCTTTATGTATGACCATGGAGAAGGAGTACCACAAGACTATAAAAAAGCATATACATTGTATGACCTTTCAGCAGCACAAGGGAATGAAAAAGCAAAACATAATATCTCTATTATTGAACCCAGAATGGCACCAGAACAAATTGCTGAAGCACAGAAAGAAGCTGCTGAATTACGGAAAAAGATAAAGAAGTGACGAGGGATTTGCGACGCCCCCAGTTTAAGCCGGGCTTGAACTTTTTACGTTGCCATCCTAAATTGACTTTTTACGAGACTGTCAGTTATTAGAAGCTGTCTCAAAAACAATCCGAAATCTAAAAAAGGCGTATACTTAAAGTGTATTTGACACTGCTTGAATGAACGGATAAAATACAACAAAGTATAACCTCACAAGGATTATTGCTGTTGCATTTTTCAAAAA